>DBVA01000211.1:15969-24593 GCA_002308735.1 Opitutia bacterium UBA1276
CCGAATTCCCTTCCTTTTCTTTGAAAAGATTACTCACGACTTGCTTTGGCTCCGTTGACGAAGAACTTGAGGCATGTATTCTCATCGATCTTCCTGATCTTAAACTCATGCATGACTTGGCCTTTTTAAACGAGAGTTCTTTTCAAGTGCAAAAGTACGCAAAGAAGTATTTCCTCGACCCTCTTCTTGATGGGGTCGCGAACGAAGTTGGATATTCATGTGTAGATTTCTTGGCTTTCAAAACCACTGGCGGTTCTAATCTTGATCCTGAAGACGCGGTTACGGATGCGAAGGGTGCGGTATTATCCTTTAAACAGGATGTTTGCCCAAAATACGACATCATTCTTGCTATTACCGATTACTCATTAACCGCGCCTCTCACAGCTATGGCGAAAGTTCATAATTTTCGGGGAGCAACCTTACATGGTGTTAATGATATTATTCTTGGATCAGGACTAGCAGTCGATTACACCCAAATCAGTCAGCAAGCCGAGGTTTTCCGTAACACGCTCGATAAAACTGATTCCTTTGAACTTAGCTTCCAAGTCGAAGACTCTTCTTACACTCTCAATATAGTGTGTAATGGTCAAACCGCACAGAAAAGCCATGGACTTTGTCCTCCTGGTAAACCAGATATTGCAAACCTTCCTGCAGGTGAGGTTTATTTTGTTCCTGAAAGTGCCAGCGGTTCTTTTCCTTTCAGGTATTCCGACGGAACTCTGGCAGAAATGGTGGTAGTCGACGGTGCAATCAAAAAGGCTATTCTCATCAACGGAGATCAGACTCTTATTGATGATAGAAATTTGCAACTATCAGAAGATCCTGCAACCGGGATTATTGGTGAATTAGGTTTTGGTACCCAACTCTTACCTTTCTCAGGTAAGGATATACAGGATGAGAAAATTCTTGGAACTTGTCATGTGGCAACCGGTAGAAGCGATCACCTTGGCGGAAATTTAACCCCAGATTTATTCAATTCGCGTCTAAACGCTTCCCATGATGACATTCTTTTCGCTCCACCCAAAACCCCTGAGATCGTGGTAAGCTCGGTCAAAATGACTAAAGATGGCAATACTCATTCCATTCTCGAAAATTTTACCCCAACTACATTCTTACTAGAGGCACTTGAATCTGCTTACCCAACTGAGAAATTTGCCGTCTCCGTTTAAGAAAACATTTAGTTACCATATTTTTTTGCCTTCCTCATGGACTAGGCGTTTCATATTCGTGCTAAATTTAACTTCCATTCTGGTGTTGGTTATACCCTAGTGTGGTAGCCTAATTTTTTTAAGGAATTACCTTAAACTGCCCAAAGCTTTAAAAGCTTTGCAAATATGGAATTATTGTTCGATGTTTAAGGGTATGCTTACTACGATAAAGTTTTTAAGCAATTCCCCACTGCTTCTCAGCCCACTTTTAACCTTAGTTCTTATATCCTTATTTGCTCCAGCAAGTAAGGCTCAAGCTCTAGTAGAATCTGATTTATCAACAAGTTATAAGATTTTTGATTTTACCTGGATTGATGCTTTAAATTCATTTGAAGACGCTAATGGTCCATATCCAAACCTTACCCTTTTTGAAAATAACCATTATGTGTTCAACAATAACTCAGCGGAAAACCTTTTCTTAACTGAAACATTTGGCTCTTCGTACACTGGAAGTGAAATATTTGAAAACAACACCAGTGGTCCTAACAGGTATCTTATTTTCTCCCCAGAATCGAATAGTACGACTTCGAGAAATTTTTTCTACTACAACCCACAAAACTCTTCAAACTTTGGATCGATTCAAGTTTTGCCCTATGTTTCGACTGGTCTTATTCAAGACAACACAACCTCACAAGGTGCAAAATTTGCTTACTCTTTAGAAGTAGACTCAATCAATCAACTTGTTCTTGCCGGTGCTCCGGGTGAAAATTCTTTCGTTGGAAAAGTGGTTGTTTATGATCGTAGTAATGATCTTAATTTAAGTGAACTCTTGGAGATTTCACCACCTGCTCAATTCCAAGAGTCTAATATGCAATTTGGTTCAGCGATTTCTGCATTTGATGACCTTCTTGCAATTGCTGCACCTAACAATGATAGCTTTTCAGGTGCGGTTTACATGTACCAAAGGCAATCGGATCAAAGTTACCAGTTCCTCGACAAAATTGTCGATACTAGTGGATCCAGCGGAGATATATTTGGCTACAAAATAAAACTTTCTGACTCTTGGTTGGTGGCGAGTTCTCCGCAAACTACAAGCAATGGAAACGGTAAATTATCCATTTATAATATTGAGTCCAATAACTCCGTATCCTTTCATTCCTACCTCACTGCTACAGATGCGTCAGTGAATGACGAATTCGGTTATGACATCTCCCTTGATGGAAACTTACTAGTTGTGGGTGCTCCGGGGGTGAATAGTGCTACCAACGGAGATGACTCCGGTGCTGCTTATGTTTTTGAATGGAATGCCTCCGGTAATCAATGGAGTCAGATACAAAAGCTTACACCTGAGAGTTTGTCTGTAGACGATCAATTTGGCTATTCAGTTTCTATATCTAACAACTATATTTTTGTGGGATGCCTAAAGGGTGATGGGAATGGCGTAGATAGCGGATCTCTACATGTCTTTAAGCATAATGGAACGGAATGGGTTGAAATTGCTTCGCTCGCTCCTCCCACCTCTCTTTCTGGACAGCTCTTCTCCACAGATATTGATTCTCGAGGTAATTCAGTTTTTATTAGCTCTCCAGGTTCAGGTACGCATGGACAAGTTTTTGCCTTTGGAGTCGATCAGAATGACTCGGACTGGAAGCTTATCTCAACCATTGACTACAACCAATCAAGTGTACTTGTAGGCTCGACAACAATGGCACCCATTGCAACAGGAGATGGAATGATCCTTGTCGGTTCTCCAGAGGAAGGATCGCCATCAGAAGCCTGTGGTGGACTTCAAGCTTTTTTCAACCCTTCCTGGACCAGTAATCTGGCCTTCCCGAGCACCATCCCCCTTTTTGACCTCAATCTGCAATCCAGCTTTAATTTAAATGAAGACGGGCCAACATTCACTTTTGATTTTAATGCCAGTCACAAATTCGATCAAAACTTCACCTGGAGTATCGCCTCTGACCTTGGGAATGTGGGGAATGCAACCATCAACAGTAATTCTGGATTGTTGACCTTCTCGGCTTCACCCAATCTTTTTGGAGATCAAAACCTCACCATCCAAGCAACTACCGAAAACTCTTCTTCTACGCATGACATCGTAATCTCCATTGCTGCCGTTAATGATCCGCCCGAATTCCTTTATAACTCCAATATAACTTACTCCCTTCCTGCTGGCATGCTGAATGAACTCATGAATTTCAATTTCGACCTTCAGGATATTGATGGAGACGAGGTAGCCATCTCCCTCAAGAATGGAAGTAATCTGCCAGCAGGGCTCAGCCTTGAACCGATAGGTTTAGCGAGCTCAGGGCATAAAATTACCGGAATTCCAACTAGCTTATTGAACCCAGTTAATAATGTCGCTGAATACAACTTTACATTGATTTGCTCCGACCCGGATGGAGCCGAAGCTGAACAGGACTTTTCTATTTTAATTTACAAGGAAAACAGTCCACCTCAATTCGATTACAATGGCTCTAACTCTTCCATCGTTAGCTTGGAATTACTAGAGGATTTTTCGTCTACCGACTGGAATGAGGCGATACAAGCTCTGAGTTTTTCAGATCCGGATGGGGATGGCTTCACTTTGAGTATAAAAGAATATCCTTTGGATGGAAATCTGACCGTTATCAATTCGGATCCTAATTCAGATTCAGAGATATTATATATTCCCGAGCCGGATAAAAATGGCGAAAGGTCTTTCACCATTACCATTACGGACGATAATATCTTCCCTAAACAATCCGAAATCACATTTAATCTTTCTATCGAAAGTGTAAATGACTCGCCTCGGATTCTTTCAACAAGTCCTCCATCCGAAGCCTATGAAGGGGTTTCTTATTCTCACCAGTTTGATCTCTATGATCCAGACGAAAATGATGCTATCACAGTTCAATTGAGAGGACTTCCATCCTGGCTCACTTCTACGGATAACAATTTAAGTATCTCTGGGACTCCAAGCTGGGCCGACTACAATCAGGGTGCTCCGGCAGTTATTTTTCTTAGCTTTGCAGATCAACAAGGAAATACCATTGAAAGGTCTTACTCCATCAATGTAATCCCTAACAATTATCCCCCTGTAATCTCTCAATCCACCACTCACTTTGTAATATCTGAGGATCAAAACCCGACTGCTTGGCCCGCCCTAGAATTAAATGCGATTGACCCAGATCGAAATGAAACCAATAGCACTTTAATCTGGAATATTGACCAAGGCCCAGATGCTCAATCTGGAACCATAATCTTAGAGTCAAATGACACTGCTGCCATAGTTCAATTTCAACCGGAAGGAAATTACAGTGGAATGGCTTACTTTTCAGTAAAAGTAAGTGAATACCCAGACAGTAATGCAAGCGACATTATTTATATATCCGTTGAAGTAGAACCCGTCGAAGACACTCCCATATTCGAAAGTAACCCGCAATCCCTCGATGCAATCGAAGGATATTCGTGGCAGTACGAAATCGTTGCTGTGGATGGGGACACCGAACAATCTCTTGTGATCTCATCAGACACATCGCTTCCTCCATGGCTGACCTTAATTAGTATATCGAAAGGGAGTTCTATATTATATGGGACTCCTGTTATCGGACAGGCCGGGTCCTACCCAATAGGATTAAGGGCAGAAGATGGAAATGGAAATTTTATTTTGCAAGAATTCACTCTCAATGTACTCGATGAAAATACCGCACCGGTTCTTTCCATTCCTGAATTGAACAACATTCAAATTCTTGAAGATCAACCTTGGATAACGAATCAAGTTTCTGTGATTGACCCAGACCGCCAAAATATTTTTTGGCTCCTGGATCAACATCCTACCTCAGGTAAAGTAGAATTTAATCCTAATTATGGTAAACAGGTAGAATTCTCCTACACGCCGGATGGCAATTTCTCTGGTTCTGATGCATTCACTATCCGAGTCACTGATGGTATAACTTCTGCAGTCGCATCCTACTCAGTATCCATTGAAGAAGTTTCCGATCCACCTTTATTCTCTTTGCTACCGGAATTTCTCAATATCAGTGACGATGACAATCTCTCAAAAACAATCGTAGTGCAAGATGGAGACGGGCCAGGGGGGCTTACCTTATCCTACAGTGGAAAACCGCACTGGATGCAGATTGACGACCGCCTTCTCGATCAGAATGGTACAATTTTCATCAGCGGATCTCCAACCTCCGACGATCAGGGGACGGTTAACCTAAGCCTAAGTGTTTTGGACAAAACTGATCCGGCAGAATATAAACTCACTCACTCGATTGATTTTGAAGTCGCAGTTTACAATCAACCTCCTCAATTCGAGCTCAATCAATATTATTTCGAAGTCCTAGAGGACAGTGGTGAAAAAACTCTGTCTGATTCGGATATCGTAGCAACCGATGACCAAACCTTACCGAGCAATCTGACCTGGTCCATTGGGACACAACCTGAATTTGGCACCATTACAATCGAACCAAATGGAACTGACCTTAACTACACCACTGAAAAAGACCGATTTGGTCTTTATTCCTTTACCCTGACCGTGACCGATGATGGAGGCATTAATAGTTCCTTACCCAAATCTTCCTCTATTATTATTGATCTTAATGTTACCAATACCCCAGATGCTCCCGTTTTCACTTCGATTCCTCAAAGTGATCGGGATGATAAAGTAAGTTGGAATGATGAAAGCGAATATAATTATCTGATCGAAACATTCGACGCAGATCTAACCTATCCCTTAATTGAGTTAATCAGTCCGATTCCAAACTGGTTAAAATTCCAGATTTTGCCTGGAACTGAACCAGGAATTAGCAAGGCAGAACTGAAGGGAACTGCCAAAATAGGAGATGAAGGATCCTACAAAATAGAGATCAAAACCACAGACGGGTATTATTCCTCCACTCAATCGTTTACTTTGGAAATTAGAATTGATGACTACCCGCCTCAATTTCTTTCCACAAAAAACGATCTAGAAATCCAAAAAGTACGGATTTTCATGGATGAAGATAGCAATGTCACCGAACAATATAACCTGCCCACACACTATTATGCGAACGATCCTGATCCCAAAATTGCAGGCGGTATTTCTTGGGCAATCAGCCAGTATCCAAAAACTGGGAATCAATTAAGTGTTGAAGGTAATGGTACGCGACCCGAGTTATTTCAATATTTTCCGGCTAAGAATTTCAATGGTTATGATGAGTTTTATCTGAAGGCTTCGGATGGACACAGGGAGTCTGAACTTAAATTTGAAGTGTTTCTCCGACCTTTACCTGACGCCCCAACATTTCTACAACCGGATGCAACTAACTTCTCTCTGAGTGTGGGGGATTATTTTGAGGTACTATTGCAAGCCATTGATGAGGATTCGAGCCAACTAGAATTTAAAAAGTTTACTCCATCCTGGGAGGATAATGAATGGTTGTTTTTCAAAGATGGAAATTCATCCAAGTCGGTTTACCTCTATGGTAATGCCCGAATTAATAAAAAAAGTAACACCATTCCAGTTAGCGTTTCCGTTACCGATGAATCGGGAAGGTTTGATACTTTAGACCTGGTCTTCTCCCTCGATGGAACAAATCAAAGTCCAGTTATTCAAGCCGGACGTGAACTCTCGATCATCTTCTCGGCGGATGGTGAGCCCATTTCACTAAACTTGAACGATTTAATAGCCACGGATCCCGAGGACGATCTGATTAATTGGGAACCGTTCACCCAAGATGGAAAACTTATGGTGGTGACAGAAGAAAGTTCCTCTACCCGTAAATATTCTGCTACAGATGCAAATATTACCCTCGAGCAAAATGGAAACAAGCTAGTGAAATTAGAATATTTACCCCATGACCCGAAGAGCCTGACTGGCGAGTTCATCCTCCGTGCTTCTGATGGAATTAGCCACGATCAGATCACTATTTATGCTTCAGTCTTAGAAGATACGATGATCCCTGTGATTGAAGGCAATAATACTGCTTCTATTGAGCAGGGGGAATACTTTGCCATGGACTTCAAGGTTTTGCATCAAGAAGATCATTACGATATTTTTTTAACTGGTGGACCCGATTGGGTATCGCTAAAAAAATTGGATAATAGCAGGTTTCGAATCAGCGGTATTTCGCCGTTACAGGATCTAAACCTTCATACCGTCGTATTCTTCGCAACATCCGGCGGTCGAAAGTCATCCAATTTCATGCTCAGTCTTCAAACCATAGACAGTACTCCTCCAACCATTAATTTGCTTGGCGAAAGAGTGATCACGCTGAGCAAAGGTGATGCATTTTCGGAGCCAGGTTATTTTGCTGAAGACAAATACGGCAATGACCTAACGAGTCAGGTTCTTGTTTCTCCAGACCTTGACCAAAGCTTAACCTATAATGTTCTTAATTATACGGTTGAAGATCAAGATGGAAGCATCACGACAACAAGTCGCTATGTAAATATCTACGATTCATTCCCTTTGAATTTCTCTAAGGCTTTTTATTTAAAAACTCCTAATAAACCAGTCTTTTCTTGGACTCCATTTGGTAACTTAATCCTTTGTGCTGATGGCTTGACCCAAATTAAAAGTATTGATTCTGACAAAAACACATGGACCAATCCATATGATATTCGGCGACCTTTCATCAGCAGAATCTCAATTGAAGAGAAAGAGATCGAGATCATTCATCCATTGCTTGGAGATAATGTCCAAGTTAAAAACATCGAGAAATTGGGCCAATCCTACTATTTAACTGGTTCGTACCAAGATATTTTGAGTATATCCGGAAAGACCAACTTATCCCAAAAGAATCATTCCTTCTTTGTTTGTAAATTGAGTGAGACCCTTACTTTGGATTGGATCAAGAGCTTCAATTCGGATGAAAAAGTTTCAAATTTACAAGTTGTAAAGTCGAGCAATGAAGGGATTGTTCTCGGAGGAGATTTCACAGGAAATATTTATGAAGATGAAAACCTTCTGCTTTCTTCAACCAAACAGTCCTCTGACATTTTCTTACTTGCCATTTCAGACCTGAATTCACCCGTACAAGTATCAAGCTTTGGACAGGACGGGAACGAAACTTTGTCGTCGATGAGTTCGATGGAAAATGGAGATTTAGTACTCGCAATTAATGTTCAAAAAGTAGCTCAAAATCTTTACGGAGTTTTGATGGTTCTAGATCAGGAATTTAATCCTTCTGCAATTTCTTTCGAATCTGATTATGCCAACAGCTTGAATGATCTTTTGGTTTTAAATGAGTCTATTTACCTAGCCTGTGAATTCAGTGAAGAACTTTTCTTCCGGGTCTCAGAAATTCAAAATGTAGCGTCATCTGATCGAAATGCTTCAACTTTGATGAAATTCAATGCCTCTCTTGAACCACAGTGGACTACGCTTTTGGAAGCAGAAGAATTCGCCAGCTTAACAGACCTTGAAAGCACGGTATCAGGGGATCTAATTGGATTAGTTGAACATGTTGGAAAGATTTCCGGTTTTAACAACCAAGATTTGCAAGG
>DBVA01000211.1:24913-27829 GCA_002308735.1 Opitutia bacterium UBA1276
AAGCAGGACATTTCCATCTTCCGTTTCAATCAACAAGATGGCTCGATTCTTTGGAATGAAAATATCGGTGGGGAAGAGGATGAGAGTGAAGGGAAGCTTGTGATCAATGAATCTGGAACCATGAGGGTTCTTTTCAAGAGTGAATCAGACTTTGTTTCAGACGGAATTGAGATTAATGCAACCTTAGCGGATGAATACATCCTGCTTGCGTTTAAGGCTGGCAGTTCTTTTCAATTCCTAGAAGAAGAGAAATTATTTTTAACCGAGGGCGATTTTTTTACCTCTGAAATTAAACTTCTAAATTCTAATTATGCTCAATACCATTTAATTGAAGCTCCTAATTGGGTGTCTCTCATAGATCATGGTCAGGGAAGCGCGACCATTTCAGGGACTCCGACTATAGGCACTTCCAGTGGGGTAGTGGTAATCTCCGCCCATGGTTTTGACCGAAGTTCAGCGAATTATAGTTTAGAATTTTCAGTAGTAGAAAATAATACATCGTTTTCGAACTTAGAAATACCAGAGTTAACCAAAAATTATGAAATGAAAGGAAATGGTAAAATCCTTTCACTTGAGGATTATCCTAACGATCAAATCGGCGTATTAGGAAACACCACAGGTAATTTGTCATACCAAGGCATGATAATAAGCCCGAGTGGAAGGAAAGCCGGGTTCCTCCTCCTTTTAGACCAAGATTTTAACTACAAAAAGAAAGTTCTATTTAATTCGATGGTAGAAGCCTCTGTAAAGGGAATGACCATTGATAACGAAGGGAATACTTACATCACTGGGCACTTCAAAAATAACCTTTGGATTGGTCAAACGATATATTCTTCCAACGGGGGATACGATATTTTCCTGGCCAAGTTATCCCCAACGGGGGATGTGCTATCAGTGAATACCTACGGAGGATATGGGGATGATATTTCATCAAAATTGGTCCTTTCTCAGGATAAACTCATTCTTTCAGGTCAGTTCAGTGAATCCTTTCCTGTAAATGGTGAATTTATTGAAAGCAATGGTTCCCAAGACGGATTCATTGCAATTTTTAAACCTGAACAGTTAAATACTTTTTTTAATTTCCATCAAGTAGGTGGAGCTGATTTCGACGAAATTACCGATTTCACCGCCACGGCATCCGGGGCAATTTTTCTAATTGGTAATTTTAGAAACTCCATCCTTTGGGGAAAGAAAACATACAATGCAGAATTTTCACGAACCAGTTCATTTATAGCATCTATCGATGAAAATTCAGAAGAGGATGCATTTGAAGTCCTATTCAGTAGTGGAACAATGGAGGCTCAATTTTTAAAATACGACCCGCTTATTCAAAGGTTTTATATCTCAGGTGAATTTGATAAGTCCTTATCTTTGAATGGGAATAATTATTCATCAAATGGAGGGTTAGATCTTTTCGTCATGTCTTTGAATGAAAATCTTTCTGCTTTGAATATAAAAACTCTCGGGGGAAACGGGACCGACAGAGTAAGTGCTTTTGAATTAAACAATGATGGGAATTTATTGCTCTCGGGTACTTTTGCTCATTCCATTAAACTTGGAAATGATACTCTAAATTCTCTCGGCGATACGGACTCTTACCTTGCTAGCTTAAATCCAGATACCTTAGAGATTCAAGATACTTACCTCCTTCAAGGATTATACAAAGATCAAATTGATGCTATTCAAATGATTAGACCAAACTATCTACTCTATGGATCAACGAATGAAACTTCACTTAGCGAAGTCAGTTTAAATATTGGTATCCTTGGTTATGCTGAAAATAGACCAAGCCTACTCACGCCTATTCCTGAAAAGATCTCTTCCAATACTTTTTTTAATTTTGAATTTAAAACCGGGCCTTGGTTAGCGGATCAAAACAATTTCACCATTAGAAGCGATTTACTACCGTCATGGATGCACGCAGAAATGAATACCGATGGGTCAGGGGTTTTGTCGGGCCAACCTCCTTTTAAATCTCAAGATGTATCCTATGACTTTGGATTTACTATCAAATCTGAATCGGGTGAAATCCTGACTGTTAGTAAGTCCTTGGTTGTTAAAGATAGTTCACAATTCTCACCCCTTATTAAACTAGAAAAAGAACATTCTTTTTACCAATTTGAAGATTTCGAATTCTCGATCCACGCCTATGATCGAAATAATGATCCTTTATTGATAAACCCAACTCTACCTGCATGGATGAACTTTAGTGCTTCCGGTTCTGGACTATGGAAATTCTTTGGTTCCGCTGGGGTTGGCGAGACAGGGAGTCATGTCATTGAAATTAAGGCAGTGGATACTTCCGGGCTCCAGTCACTTGTAAAAACCACAATAAATATTAAGCCAAATCTGGGAGGGAGTTCTTCCAGTAATCATGCATTACCAACCGGTTGGGATGAACAATGGATTGGCACCTATGCGATCAGTAATAATGGATGGTGTTATCATACCGCTTGGCACTGGGTATGGCTACAACCCAGTAATCATATGAATGACTTATGGTTTCTGACCGAAACAGGGAATTGGTACTGGACAAACTCAGATAACTGGGACGCTAAAATTCAAAGTGGATATTTATACTCAGCAACGAAAAAATCATGGATTTATTGCAGGAAAGATGTTGCTGAGCAAACTATTAGTTACGACTACACCGAGAAGGTATGGGAAAAATTTGAATAATTAAGAAGCCAACAATTTCTTGTTTTTAAGCAAGGACTGAAGTTTTTTGTATATGGCTGAATAAAGGGAATCTTCATCCAGCTTAAATTCTTTCCGAAGCTGAGAAACGGAACTACCATGAGGTATAAATTCATCGGGCCAACCAAAGCGAGTTATAGTAGCTCGACCACCTGTATCACTTAAGTACTCAAGAATGGCAGAGCCAAAGCCACCCTTGAGCACCCCATCTTCAAGAGT
>DBVA01000037.1:0-14536 GCA_002308735.1 Opitutia bacterium UBA1276
CCAACGAATTTATTTCAAATCCGAAACTCTCCTTAAATGAAGAAGAAACTTCTTCAATTTCACAGTATATTTCCCAGTGCTTGAAGGAAAATATTACCCGTAAAAACCCATGTGGGATTTTAATCGGGACAGGTGGGTCCGTAGTATACTTGCGAAAATTGCATGAGTTTTGTAACCCATCGGTACCGGATAGTACCACGCTTGCTTTCACATTTAAAAAGTCTTTCATTAAAGACCTTACTGAAACGATCTGCTCCCAAAACATTTTGGAAAGACGCAAAGAATTCCATTTCCTACCAGAGGACAGGTTGGATATTATTCCCTCGGCCTTAATCACCATACTAGAAGTTATGAATTTCATGGAAATTGATGAACTCACCCACTCCTTTCACAACCTGCGGTTTGGCATCGCCTCAAATCCGAAACTGATGGATTAGCTTTCCTCTTTCAAGCCAAAGACCGCGTTGGAATACGGTGGAAATACTGCATTCGAGCGAGCCTGTATCCCGGATAAAAAGCAACGAGAACCAAGCCATTTACCTGGATAAAGAACGGTTCTATTTTGACTGACGAAATTAATTACCAAAAGGAAGCTCTTATGCTTGCGATTATCTTCTATCTCTAAACCTATTGTACCTTCGGGAAAACCCTCACAAACATGATACGAACAATCACCCATTTTTTGAGGTCGTAAGCACATTCCGTCTTCAGACAGCCTAAATTTAATCATTTGTCTAACATCAAGATTGAGTTCCGAATAATAATTTAAATCTTCATATCTTAATACATTAAGATCTCCACGCTTGTAGGTATTCCTAACCCCCTCCTTATTTCTCATGAAATCTTGTCCTGCAGAAAGCATGGGAACCCCAGGGGAGAATAGTATTATGAAAATAGCTAAGCGGTTCATTTTAATTAGATCATCAGCAAATTTGCCTGCATCTTTCTTCTCTCCGTCCAAAATTCGATCCACAAATGAATAATCATCGTGGGATTCAATGTAATTAATCGACTGCCAAGGTTGGGCATGGTAATCTAACTTGCCAGTCAATAATTGAATAATTTCCTGCTGGCCCCGTCCCTCTTTAATCAGAGATAGAACTTGCTCCCTACATTGGTCACTCCAGAAGGCATAAGTCGTTTCATCCATGGTTTTCGGTAGTCTTCCTCGAAAACTCCAGGGCTCAGCAATGAGAATGAAATTCTTTTTAATACTCTTCATTTTTACCTCAATTTCCTGAAGAAGATCGGTGCCTAAAAGTTCTGCCAAATCAAAACGAAAACCATCTAAGTCGAAGGTTTCGACCAGATAAGTCAAACTATCGATCACAAGCTTTCGAACCGGTTCTGATTCGCAGTTTAAATCATTTCCACAGCCGCTGAAGTTTTGTAACCTGCCAAACTCGTCGATTCTGAAATAAAGCTCGCGATCCAGATTCATAAGATGCCCGGGGATGCCGACATGGTTGTAAACCACATCCAAAATTACCGCAATCCCAGCTTCATGAAAAGCTTCCACAACCTGCTTGAATTCTTCGACCGCTGTACCTCTTTTCGGCGAACTGCAATAGCCTGATTCAGGGGAAAAGAAATTTACAGGCATATACCCCCAGTGATATTCATCTGGTGTTCTAGAATCAAATTCTTGCAGAGGTTGAAACTCAACTGCATTCACCCCTAGTTCCCTTAGGTAACAATCCTCTGCAGAAATCCAGATCTTAAGCCGCTCAAACCAAGATTTTCCCTCTGCAGCAGTCCCCAAGTCTGCTTTTTCTAAGAGATCTCGAATATGAGCCTCAGTGATGACCAAATCCCGTAAAGGAGGTATTTGAAACCTCGATTCCTGCCCTATTTTTCTGGGCTCTGGCAAGATAAGCCCTGGACCATTTCTCCCCATGGTCGCACGGGCATATGGATCTAAAATTATTTTTTCAAAACAAGCGTTTCCTCCATCCTCGTACTTTTGAAGGATGGAAAGCATGTAGAAAGTGTTTTCCCATTCTTCCTTTGCTTTCGTGGACCAACTCCCATCCTCTTGCCATTGCATTGGTACTCTTTCAGACGATCTACCATCCGGAGTTTGGTAAATTAACAAATCCACTTGCTTGGCTCGGGGAGCAAAAACTCGAAACCAGCCAATTTCATGGTTATCCTTAAAATAACCAAATTTGCCTTCAGGCCTGTACTTTAGCCAGCGGTCTAATTCTTCATTTCTCTCCTTATCGACAACTTCGAAACTAAATACATCTCTACCACTTCTGCGGGAATCAAACTGGTAGTTCTTCACACCCTCAGAAGTTGTTAAAATGGAGCCAAATTCATCGAATGGCTCCAGCCATATTCCATCTTCCGTGATGAATTTGAAGCAAAAGGGAGCTTGGATTGAAAGTTCATGCCATGAAAGTCGTAACTCCCACCCCAGTTCGTTCCGGTTCATCTTCCACTTCTCCGGTTTGTTCCTTGGACTCCAATTATTAATACTCGAAGCAAGGAAGACTACACTTTGCTGATTTAAGATTCCGGGGAATTGATTTTCTTCTATCAAAAATAATGCTTCTTGCCCATCTTTTGCATAGCCTCCAAGACCTGCTCTTTGGCTTATATCCAAAAGACTAAATGAGCCCCCAAGTAAACCGGCTTGTTCGACTAGATCAAGATGCAGACGCCCGCCGTCCCAATCTTTTTCAAGATAAACCCAACCACGACTCTCATCGGACACAAATACTTTTCCACCCCCTTGGTACACGACCTAAAACAAAACCTTACAGTTTCGTTTTAGCCAATCGAAAAATTTTGCTACTCTTAAACTAATGAGGTAAAAAGTACCTACATGAATTCTTCTCCCCATCGTATTTTGATCGCCCTCTCTGGAGGTGTGGATAGTGCGGTTGCAAGCTACTTGTTGAAAGAGAAAGGTTATCAAGTTGAAGCGGTTTATGTAAGAACATGGGAAAATGAAAAGGATGCCCTGGGGGATTGTCCAGGGGCAAAAGACCTCGCAGACGCAAAAGAAGTAGCCAAATTTCTGGAGATTCCTTTTCATGTGGTAAATTTTATCGATTTTTACCATCAGGAAATCGTTCGCCCTATGATTCAAGGATATGCAGACGGAATCACTCCAAATCCAGATATTCTATGCAATCGAAAGATGAAGTTTGGTGCCCTAATGAAATATGCGAAAAATCATGAATTCGAGGCTCTTGCCACCGGGCATTATTGCCGGAAAATTTTGGGAAAAGATGGACAGGCTCAGCTTCTCGAAGGGATCGACAAAAATAAAGATCAGTCTTATTTTTTATCCCAGATCTCGCAGGAACAACTTAACTATGCTCTTTTTCCATTGGGTGAAATGCAAAAGGAAGATGTTCGAATATTAGCCGAAAAAATTCGCCTACCAGTGGCAAAAAAGAAAGACAGCCAAGGTATTTGCTTTTTAGGAAAAGTTAAAGTTCCCCAATTTCTATCTAATTTCATCGATGATCAACCCGGAGAGATTGTTACTACTCGAGGAAAAGTAGTGGGTAGGCATCAAGGTCTACATCGCTACACCCTTGGTCAGCGGAAAGGGATTGGAGTACCTTCCAACACCGACTTTGAAAATTTTGTCGTCACCGGTAAGAACCAAGAAATGAATCAGCTGGTAGTCGCATTTGAAGACCCCAAAGAATTAACTCTTTGGGGTTATATCTATCGTATTGAATCCGTTTTCTTTTTTAATGACAAGTTTCCAACTGAAAAAATCCAACTTCTTGGGAAAGCGAGATATCGGGACCCAAGTATTCCGATTATTTTCCAACCCCTGGAAGACCAAAAAGCTGAAATACTTTTTAAATCTCCTCAAAGGGCACTTACCCCTGGTCAAATTTTAGCAATCTACAAGGGGGAACGTTTGATTGGTTCTGGAATTTATTCACACTCAGAACTGGGTCGAGCCATGCTTTCCGCTTGATTCGGATCATAAAATAAAGGTAGTTACTTCATCTGCAATGCGTCTACGCCTAACCAAAAAAACTCGAAAGAAACTACCCATTGACGATGAAAAGGTTCCCCTTAAAACAAAGGAAAACCTAGAGTTGTCGCTTCAATCAGCTATTTCTTTTCTTCAAACTCAAGAGGTTGCTCTTCAAAGGTCACTGGAAATTCTTGAGGAAATTCTTCTACTTACCCCGAAGCTCAAAGCGGATGTGATCCGCAAGATTTCGAAAGAGGATGAGACCCAATCGAGAAAAAAATTCAGAGAACTTAAAAAAGAGCTCAAGTCGATTACTAATCTTGCCTTCAATGATCGGGATCTTTTCAGTAAATTAGATACCGATCAGGCATTCAAACTATTCAAGGATGCGAGTCCGAATGCACCGACTATTAGGCAACCCGCTGCACCTCATTACCTTAAAGCCGTGCAGAAACAAAGTGAATCCATGGAATCCAAATCGGTGCAGGAATCCTACCAAGCTCTGCGGGAAATGCTGGGTCAAACGGATGCCATTCAATCAGATCTCAAGACTAGTTTTATTGCCTTAGCCAGCGACCCTGATTCGGATAAAAAACTTCAGTTTATTGAAGAAAGAGTAAAGAGCTGGGTTTCAGAGGTAATTGAAGGCCAAGATGGCATCAGCGTCCAAGCCAATATCGTCAGCCAAAAAGTGGATGGACTGATCGAACAACTGGAAGAAAAAGATTAATGAAGCATGAACCCATCCTCTCCGCAAGGCTCTGAATTTCCAAATCAAGTCAAAAGACCATTCTTGGGAATTCATTATGTAAAATGCGGCACCTACGGTCGCATTTACAGAAATAAAGAAGGAAATGCATATGTCGGGCACTGCCCTCGCTGTATGCATCCTGTACGGGTGAAAATTGGTGCTGAAGGCACTGGTAATCGATTCTTTAAATGCTTCTGTCCTTGATTCAAATCTGTACAGGAAATTCTTGAAAGAAAATAAGGTAATGGCCGAAGTGGTAAGGGGCTATGGAATCGCTTCAGGGAAAAACTTCGATGCTCGGTTCCCGAAAGGAACCATAGCCATGCAATCACCTTTCTTGAAAGATAGAGGACTTGACCTATCGAGCTTTTACCTTGGAACTCTGAATATCGATATCACTCCCTCTTACTATAAATTAATCAAAGCTTCCTTCTGTTTTGAAAAAGTAAAATGGTCTCATGACTTACCTCCCGAAACCTTTTCTTTTTATCCGTGCAGAATCTCTTTACCGGATGATGATTCTAGGCTCTCAAGTTTGGTATATTGGCCTCACCCTTCCACAAAGCCAGGATTTCATCAAAAAGAAGGAGTTTTAGAAATTTTGGCCCCTCGCTTAAAATCGGTTTCCTATGGGAGTAAAATTATCATTCATGCAGATTCAGAGTATATTTTATTCACCGATCATTCTCAAAAGCCTTAAAATTTCAACTTTTTGGCAGTTTTCCTTGTTATTCTTCAATTTTGGCAATACAGCTGATCTTTTACACAGAAAACATCTATGGAAAACCCTACTTTTGCGACTCGTTGGAACTTAGACGAAATCGACTCAAATTACCTTAAGTGGCTTGAGAACCGCTCATTCGTAGAAACCAAATGGCAATACTTTTTTGAAGGCTTCCATTTAGCGAATGATTCCAATGGTAGTTCGGGGCAGATTCCCAGACCTAAAACGGTTTCCAGTGAATCGTCCGATGATGAATCCATTGAGAAACATGCCCGCCTCTACGGAGCAATTTATGCTTTCCGAGATATTGGCCATACTCAAGGCACCTTTGATCCCCTGCGCGACAAGATCGATGAAAACCCACGGCTTTCCATGGATAGACTCGGGTTCACGGAGAAGGATCTTTCTGAAATTCACTTCACCGGAAATTACCTAGAGGGATGCCGGATGTCGATCGGTGAAATTTTCGATCGTTTAAAAAAGACTTATTGCGGGAACATTGGAGTCGAGTACCTACACATACAGGCTACTGAAAAACGTCGTTGGATTCAGTCCAAGATCGAACCCAATCTTAATCAACCCGCATTCGCTCATGAAGAAAAGCTTCGAATCTTACGTAAAATCATTCAAGCAGAAGAATTCGAAAATTTCTTACACACTAGATATGTTGGTCAAAAAAGATTCTCGTTAGAAGGGGGAGAAACTCTTATTACGGCTTTGGATTCCATTTTTCAAAAGTGTCCCGATGAAGGAGTTGAGGAAATTGTAATGGGGATGGCACACCGGGGCCGCCTCAATGTTTTGGCAAATGTGATGGGTAAATCTCACGAATTTATCTTTCGAGAGTTTTCAGAAAACTTTGTTCCGGATGGTGCTCATGGGAGTGGAGATGTTAAATATCATCTGGGATACGAATCGGTTCGAACCACTTCAAGCGGGCAGCAAGTTGTCATTCACCTATCTCCAAACCCAAGTCATCTCGAAGCCGTCAATGGGGTAGTCGAAGGTAAAGCCCGGGCCCGGCAAAGGCTACGGGGTGATACTCAAAGAAAACGGGTATTGCCGATTTTGATTCATGGAGATGCCGCAATGGCTGGGCAAGGCGTGGTCGCTGAGGTCTTTAATTTCTCAAAACTGCCTGGTTATCGTACCGGAGGAACGGTTCATGTCGTGGTGAACAACCAAATTGGTTTCACCACGGATCCGACCGACGCCCGTTCCAGCCTGTACTGCACCGATGTGGCAAAAGCAATTGAAGCCCCCATCTTCCATGTGAATGGAAATGATCCGCTTGCCGTAGCTATGGTTGCTGAGCTTGCCCTCGCTTACAGACAAAATTTTGGTGAAGATGTGGTCATTGATGTAAATTGCTACCGTAAGCACGGTCACAACGAAGCAGATGATCCTGCATTCACTCAACCCTTACTTTATCAAAAAATAAAGTCGATGCCATCGATTTCCTCGGTTCTTTCAGATCAATTGGTTGATAATGGGGAATTAAAAGATGAAGAGTGCCAAGAAATTCACCACAGGCTCCGCCGTCAGCTGGATGCTTCTTTGGAAAAAGTCAGAACGGTCAAGAAATCGAGTACCTTTGAGGGATCGATGGCGATCAGGCAAATTCCATATGATTTTTCACCGGTTGAGACTGCGGTGCCTCTGGCTGAATTAGAAAAGGTAATGCGTGCCCTTTCCACTTGGCCTGAAGATTTCAACCTAAATTCGAAAATTAAAAGACAAGTTGAGAACAAAAAAAAGAACTTCAAATCCAAACATGGCATCGATTGGGGATTGGCTGAACTACTCGCTTTTGGCTCACTGATGCTGGAAGGAACACCTGTTAGACTTTCTGGACAGGACAGCGAACGAGGAACTTTCAGTCATCGTCATGCGGTCTGGTATGACTCCAAGGACAGGACTAGGTATGTACCTCTACTAAACATGGAGGACCGGCAGGGACAATTTTGTGTATACAATTCTTTACTCTCCGAGGCTGCCGTCCTTGCCTTTGATTACGGCTACTCCCTGGATTACCCAAGTATGCTTGCAATTTGGGAGGCTCAATTCGGAGATTTTGTAAATGGTGCACAAGTCATAATTGATCAATTTATTATGAGTGCGGAAGACAAGTGGGGAGCCGTCTCTGATCTTGTACTTCTTCTACCCCATGGCTTTGAAGGACAGGGTCCTGAGCACAGTTCCGCCCGCCTTGAAAGATTTCTTCAGGGCTGTGCGGAAGACAACATCGTGGTAGCAAACTTGAGTACTCCAGCTCAGTATTTTCATGCATTGCGCAGACAAAAGAAAAAAGAATATGCTAAACCGCTTGTTCTAATGTCCCCTAAAAGTTTACTTCGTCATAAATCCTGTGTTTCCATGCTCAAGGACCTGACCCATGGTGAATTTCAAGACTTCTTACCTGATCCCACCCCAGCAAAAAAAACCGATACTCTGGTTCTCTGTTCTGGGAAAGTTTATTACGACCTTATTGAAGCTCGCGAATCGATCAGAACTCCCAAAGCGACTATAATTCGGATTGAACAGTTTTACCCATTCAACCAGTCCCAATTTCTCAAAACCATCGAGCCATTTACTCATGCTAAAAGGATTGTCTGGTGCCAGGAAGAACCTCAAAACATGGGGGCTTGGAGCTTTCTTTCTCCCATCTTTGAAGAATTATTAGGCAAAAAAGTTGAGTATGTAGGTCGTACTTCCACAGCTAGTCCAGCAACCGGATCTTTGACGCTTCACAAAAAAGAACAATTAGAATTAGTGGCAAATGCTCTGGGTCAATCTCTTCCAATCACCGAAAAATAATTTAAAATTCGCTCTATTTAAAATGCCAAAAGACGTCATTATCCCCGCACTCGGCGAGTCCATAGCATCCGGTATCCTTTCCGCCTGGAAAGTGAAAGAAGGATCTTTTGTCGAAATCGATCAACCGATCTATGAACTTGAAACCGATAAGATCACGCAAGAAGGGCTTGCCGAAATCGCCGGAACGATCTCCTTTTTAGCAAAAGAAGGGGATGAAGTGGAAATTGGTTCCAGCATAGCTCAAATTGATGAATCCACAGAAAAACCTTCAGAATCTGAAGCCCCAAGTACAGAAGAAGCCGAGGATACTCCTGCCGCAACTGAATCAACAGAAGCCAATGAGCCTGAAGAGGAGAACCCTCCCAGTGATGCCCCAAGCCTGGAATTGGAATCCCCTGCTATTGACAAAGAAGAAGTTTCTCCCCCCGATGAAAAAAGTAAGATCATGGGCAGAAAGCTGTCCCCTGCAGTCACCAAACTTTTAGCCGAAACCGGAATTAATCCAGAATCACTGAGTGGATCTGGGAAAGACGGAAGAATTACCAAAGCAGATGTCCTCGAAGCAAGTTCCAGAGAGTTGGAGAAGCCTCCTACACCAAAATCCGAAGAAAAAAATCCTGGTGAATCAAAGCTTCTGGACTCTGCAAATCGATCCACAAGACGTCCCCTTTCGCCAATCCGTAAAAGGATCGCTCAGAGACTCGTCGAAGCTCAACAAACCGCAGCCATTCTTTCGACTTTCAACGAAGTTGATCTTTCTGCGGTTATGGCCTTACGGAAAGCACACCAAGATTCTTTTGTCAAAGAGCACGGAATAAAACTTGGTTTCATGTCATTTTTCGTAAAAGCAGTGGTTCATGCCCTCAAAGCTGTACCTGCTTTAAATGTTAGAATTGAAGGAAATGAGCTAGTCGAAAACCATTACTATGATGTGAGTGTTGCGGTCGGAACTGAAAAGGGCTTGGTTGTTCCCGTATTGAGAGATTGTGAACAGATGTCTTTTGCCAATATTGAGAATGCAATCATCCATTATGCTGAAAAAGCAAAAGCTGGTACCATTTCCCTGGAAGATATGCAGGGAGGATGCTTTACGATTACCAACGGTGGTATTTACGGCTCTATGCTTTCAACCCCGATCATCAATCCGCCCCAAAGTGGTATCTTAGGAATGCATGCGATTCAAGAAAGGCCCGTGGCACGAAACGGAGAAATCATCATTAAACCAATGATGTACCTTGCCTTATCCTATGACCATCGGGTGGTGGACGGGAAGGAAGCGGTTACCTTTCTGGTCAAGATTAAAGAGGCCATCGAGGAGCCTGCCCGTTTAGCTCTTGGAATTTAACTAAAAATGAAATCAGAACCTATTTTTGATCTCCTCGTGATCGGGGCTGGCCCCGGTGGTTATGTCTGTGCCATCAGGGCTGCACAACTGGGCTTGAAAGTGGGTATCATTGAAAAAAATAAAAGACTGGGCGGTACCTGCCTCAATGTTGGATGTATTCCCAGTAAAGCACTTCTTCATTCAACCGAAGTCTATCATCAGATAAAAACCGATGCCCAAACGCATGGGGTTGCATGCGAAAAAGTTAGCCTTGACCTGGCAACCATGATGAATCGAAAGGACAAAGTGGTCAGCCAACTAGGGAAAGGCGTCCAGTCCCTCGTTTCCAAAAAAGGGGTTAAGATTTTCGAGGGAAGTGCCGAACTCCTAGGCAACCGAAAAGTCCAAGTCTCGAATGGGTCGGAAAGATTTGAGTTGGAAGCCAAAGAAATTGTTCTGGCAACGGGTTCCAAACCGATTGAACTTCCCAACCTTCCCTTTGATGGAAAGAAGATTATAAGTAGCGATCAAGCGATTGCCCTGGATAAAATACCTGAAAGGCTTGTTGTGGTTGGGGCTGGTGCCATCGGGCTGGAATTGGGCTGCGTTTGGTCAAGGCTGGGTAGTGAAGTAACGATCCTTGAATTCCTCCCTGAGATTTGCCCACAGCTCGACCCCGAAATTGCCAAAACGACCCGAAAGATTTTTGAAAAACAAGGAATCACCTTTCAACTCTCCACCAAGGTAGAAACCGCAAAAATCACCCAAAAAGAAGTCTCATTAACGATCACCCAAGATAAGCAAACTTCAAAAATTTCCGCTGATTGTGTCTTAGTTGCCGTGGGGAGAGAACCTTTTGCAAAAGGATTAGGCCTCGAAAAACTCAACTTAGCAAAGGATGAAAAAGGGCGGGTTCAAGTTGATCAAGACTTCTCAACCAATATTGATGGTATCCGTGCAATTGGAGATCTAATTCATGGTCCTATGCTTGCTCACAAAGCCGAAGAAGATGGAGTAGCCTGTGCTGAAATTTTGGCCGGCCAAGCTGGACATGTTGATTATTCCCTAGTACCCGGAGTAATTTATTCAGATCCAGAAGTTGCAAACATTGGAATGAGTGAAAGCCAAGCGAAGAAAGAAGGCATTCTTACCAAATGTGGAGCTTTTCCCATGGCTGGAAATGGTCGTGCGATTGCGACCAGCTCAACTGATGGGGTGGTAAAACTCGTTGCTGATGCAAAAACCGACCGTATTTTAGGTGCTCAAATTGTAGCCCATAGTGCTTCCGAGCTTATTGCTTCGGTTGTGGCACACATGGAATATGGAGGCTCCGCGGAAGACTTAGCCCGTACGATACATGCACACCCCACCCTATCGGAATCGATCAAAGAAGCAGCACTCTCTGTAGATGGGAGAGGTTTACACAGCCTCTAATTCCCTTCCGGAAATTTAAAAATCTACCTCCAACCGCTTTTCATCATCGGCAAGACGCCATGCTCTATCCACCAGCATTTCATACGCGACTGCCTCTTGCTCTGGCTCTGGCTCTGAAACTGAACGGGAAACACTGGACAGCTTCTGCACCTCACCTTCCAGAAGGTAAATTTTTTCCGTATTGTCAGTGATTCTGATCTGATACTTCCCTCGACTTAGAGCAAAACTCCTTTCCTGTATCGGCCAGTCCGCTCTATGAAACTCTAAGGTATCCGAGGAAAAACCCATCAGCTTAAGTCGTCCCAAAGCGTCTCCATTTTCTAGATGCAGAAAGGCATCTCTCGGAGACCCAAGGAAGGAAGACCAGTTTACGGGTTCTACTTTGGATGGGATGTCCAATTTTTTGTCTTTTAAAAGTGGAGGAGCCGGTTCGATGTCCGGTACCAAAGGCGGAAGGATTTCATCCCCGGTTGGTTCAATGTTTTCCCCTTGCGGAACTTGTTTAATGGCATTTGCTGGTTTAGCTTCTGCCATTGAAAGTTTTTCCCCCGAAGCAAGTTCCAAGCCTTGAGAATCTTCCAAAAGAAATGAATCTTGTTTATTTTCATCACTCTCTTGAGAGGTAGATTGTTCTGCCTGAGTTACCGCATCCCGTTCCTTTAATTGTTCTATCGCGGAATCTGCTTTCGCCAACATCAGTTCTTCCTTATTTTTTCTTTCCTGAGTACCAAAATAAGCGATCACTAAAGCGACGGCCGCTACAGTCAAGGGTGCCAAAATATGCAATTTCCCTTTAGAGCTAGGCTCCTGGTCATCTGCTTTTCCTTGCGGCTCCATATTTTTGAGCTTTTCCAATAATTGAGTTTTCTCCTCCTGGCTAAAGGAAAGCTCCTCACTCATGCCACTACCTAATCGAAACCCATCGATACCCGCATCTTGAAAAAGTGACAGGCTTTGCTGTACTAACTTCTTTTCTGCTCTCCAATCTGCATCCAAATTGCAAAGCCTTTCGATTTCAAATTTCTCTTCCGGTTCCACCTCATCCAGAAGATATTTGATCAGCCTATCCCTACGGGTTTCAATATCATCGGATTGCTCACTCATTCCAATATGTTCTCCTCTTTTAGTTCGATCGACAGTTGGTAGATTACCTTGTGTAATTTGAAGCCAACATTTCCAACACTTATCCCAAGCTTCTCCGCCATTTCAAGGTAGCTCATTCTTTGTTCAAATTTCATTTTTAATAAATCCTGAATATCTTCCGGCAAAAGGGAAACTGCATGTTTAACCCGAAAAATTTTTTCTTCCTTCTCCATTTTTTCCCTGGGATGCTCCTGATCTTTTCCACCCGAATCTGAAAAAAAATCAAGTTGCCGATCATCTTTCCCAGTGGTTATCAATCTCTGCTTTTTTCTTAACCTTGAAATACTGAGGTTTCGGGTCGTCGTGTACAACCAAGCCTTGGGAAAGCTAATCGATGCTGTTTCTTGAAAGAAACGAAGAAAAGACTCCTGTACAATCTCCTTGGACTCCTCCACATCCTTGAGGATTCCATGGGCATAAGATAAAAGCGGTTTTAGCAATTGCTCGAACCAGACCAACTTAGAATTTTTATCCTCTTGGCTCATACTCCACTCATAGTTTTAGAAAACAAAAGAATTCGTAATTCTTCTTAATCCTAAGCTTCAAACAGCTCTTTCATTCGAACAAGTCCTAAGCGAAGAGTTTCTTCAGGGTCTCTTTTCCACCAATCCGCATTAAAAAGCTCAAGGCTTACAGTTTTATCATAGCCAATTTCCTTGAGGATTTGAATCTCAGCCTTCAAATCAATTTGGCCATCTCCCGGCATAACCCGATCCGGATCCGTTTGAGTGCCTGGCTCTTTATTCAGGCATGCATCGTCGATGTGGTAATGACTAATTTTGGATTGAGGTATTTGCCGAAGGGTTTCAGGGGAAGACTTGCTGTTCCAATTATGAAAAGCATCCAAAATCAGGGTGGCATCTGGATCATTCGCTTTTTCTACGACTTCCCAGGCACCCTCCAGGGTATGAATCGATTGAAAGAAACTTATATATTCAAAAGTGGGGAGAATTCCTTCCTCTCTTCCAACCTGCAATAACTCCTGATATCTTCCAGGTAAATGCCTGGTCTCCTTTTTTTCCAAAGGAGGAGTTGCCACTATAAAAGGGGCACCTAAACGTGCACCCAAAGCAAATCTTCTTCGGGCTTCATCCAAAACTAATGAATGCTCCCATCCTTCAAAATCTCCCCATTGCCGCATTGCGATCACCGACGGGACCATCAATCCATGATCCTGAATCATCCTTTCGACCTCTGAAACTTCACCTCCTCTAGCAACAAATTCCAAGACATCATTGAGCCATAACTCGATACCATCATAACCGGCCTCGCCCACCAGTCTTATCTTTTCCAGTAAGGGAACTGGTTTAATCGTACTTGTATTGAGACAAAATTTCATCTTTTAAATAGATAGATTGGTTTTAATTTCCACAATCATTGCTTTGAATTTTTGCTCTGGTCGAGCAGGAAATTTTGAAACAAGCCTTGAAGTACTCCATTACTCAAAGATTTTCCTCTTTGCTTCAAGCCCCACTCGACCGCCAATTCCCTAAAATCATTCGAAAAATCTCCACTTGGCCAATGATACCACAAACCAAAGCAATCAAATTCATGATAAGCAGCCCACAGGGGAAGCCCACTATCAATCAGTAAAGTATCCGCTTTTGAAGACCCTAGAACTCCACCCAACACCTGAGCACGCCATTTTTTCCTTAATGGATAGATTCCCAGTTTTGTGCGGTTGACCTCAAGCGGGTCCGATGATTCAGGGAAATGGATTGCTTTGAGTTCATCGGGCCAGTGGGGAACTTTTTCTACAATCTGTTGATACTGATGCAATCGGTTTAGCGGTTGATTCGCAGGACGCATCCCCTTCTTTTTCCAGGAAGTCATGGGGTGGTAAACTCTATGAATATCCAAGCCTACCCTCCAGTCTTCCAAAGAATAAAGGGTTGCGATTTCATGCATGGGTTTCTTGTTCCTTGGATACCCAAGCACCTCGAGAAACCATTGGTGGCAAGCCTGTTCCCATCCCATCTGATCAATCCTTTTTTTTGCATAAGCTTTCTTTTGGACCCATCTTAAATGGGAAAGCCTGAAGATCTCATCTTCTACATTTTTTGGTTTAGCTCCCGCTAGCGTATGCAAATTTTGATCTCGACCGCTGAGGGCAGCTAGGGTCCACTCCTCATTATACTCCTCCAGTCCTTGGTAAAGGAAAGGGAGCAGAGATAATTGCGGGATTTCTTTTCCCAGAGAGTTAACGATGCGGCTAGCTGAACTGCTACGGGGGAATAGGCAAACATGTAAGATAACCTGATTATAATTTCGGTCTCGATCATGTCCGTGATTTTTCCAATCCCTTTCATGAAAATGAATTTCAACATCCCCAAATTTTTTCTCCCCTTCTATCCATATAACCGCATTTCGAAAATCAGGTCCTTCCTCCGA
>DBVA01000037.1:14913-24197 GCA_002308735.1 Opitutia bacterium UBA1276
TAAGTTATGGGTAATAAACGCAGACTGGGACCAAATTCTTTGGATCACATTTTCCTCGACCCGAAATCCGCCGTAGAGCCCGGGGACTTCCTCCACTTTGCTTTCCATGAGGAGCTTAATCTGGAAAAGGAATTTTGTTTTCAAAAGAATCGAACGGCCGGGATGCAGGTTTCGAGTCTTTTCTTATGGATTTTGAACTTTCAATTGCGTAATCCAACCGTTTAGCCACTTCCTCTACCCGCATCGCAGTGGATCCATGTGCATAAGCACAGTTACGAATAAGGCCATCATTGGTAACCACAACGATCCTCTCCGGTTGGGTTGCACCCATTAACATTCTCTCAATAACCCCGTCTGCCCCCTCTACTGAAGAAGAGTAAATTACGGTGTAACCCTCAATACCACGGTGCTTAGAAACGGACTGCGGACCACCCTTCCCGTCAAAAACAACCGATAAAAGGCATCCACCCATAGCTTGTAGGGGCTCAAGAAAATGTAATAATGACTCCCTCGCACGGGCACGGTCGAGTTTCAATTCCCGAGCAAACTCAGGGATTGCATGAAGGGCATTATTTCCGTCTACAATCAGATGTTCTTGCATTTTGAAACCTTTCGATCAAAGAAAGACACACTATTCAAATAATCAACAAATTCGCAATTTTTAATCTTAATCTTTTATGAGTATCGCTTTTCTTTTTCCCGGTCAAGGATCTCAGCGTGTTGGCATGGGAAATGAACTCTTTCAGCAATTTCCCACTCTTGTTGAGGAAGCAAATTCCATTCTAGGATACTCCCTCGATGAATTATGTACTCAGGGACCGGAGGATAAGCTCGGTCAAACCCAGTTTACCCAACCTGCTCTTTACCTCGTTTCCTATTTGGCGGGACTGGCGAAACAGGAAGAAAATATGTCCCCTGACATGGCAGCGGGCCATTCCGTGGGAGAATTTGCAGCTCTGGCTGCAGCCAAAGCCTTTTCCTTTGCGGATGGCCTCCGTATGGTTACCAAGCGAGGAGAAATTATGGCGAAAGTAAGAGGTGGAGGTATGGCTGCCGTGATCGGCCTTGAATCCAAAATTATTGTATCCACATTAAAAGATAAAAATTTGCAAAAAATTGATCTCGCTAACTTTAATTCTCCCGGACAAATTGTCATTTCCGGCCCAGCTCTGGAAATCGATTCCTCTATTCCAGTACTCAAGGAAGCAGGGGCGAAATTGGTAGTACCCCTTAAAGTAAGCGGAGCTTTTCATTCAGAGATGATGAAAGAACCATCAGAAGAATTTGCGATTTTCCTGAAGGGATTTTCCTTTGCACTCCCCAGCTTTCCAATTTTTGCGAATGTAACGGGATCCGAATACTCGAATCCAGACGAAATAGGCGGTCTTCTCGTCAAGCAAATGTACTCATCTGTGTTGTGGAGCGAATCGATCCAAAAAATGCGATCTTTGGGTGCGGATGAATTTATAGAATGCGGACCGGGTAATGTCCTGACCAAACTACTTCGTCAAATTCCTTAAATTTATTACATAATCGATTAAGATTTGGGATCCTCCTTATTAGGTAGTTTCTTAATTTTTTACGACATTTGGCTTTTTTTATAAAAATTGCTAAAATTTTACCTTCAGTAATAATTTTTTTCATTAATTAAATTATTGAATTTCAATACTTTACAATATTGCGATTCTTTTTTTATTGTTTTTACGTACAAAAATACATTCGATTGCTAATAGTTAAAGAACCCAATCGATTATTTTCGAATTACAAAAGCCATTCCTTCAATTCCGAGTTTGCCCTTTAGAACTCGCACTTGGCTTGGTGCCCAGACCATTTCGCACACATGCATCCATCCATTCACATTGAAAATTTTTCAACCCTAAGTTTCAAATTTTAAGAACTAGATGGAATAAATTTAAACCAGATCACGACCCTTTGCAAACGCCCACTCAAAAAATCATGAGAAAAGCCCAAAACAGCCTGCAACAAAAAAACATCATCCGACATCCAAGTCTCTTCCTGATTATGCTTGGATGCCTTGGCCTTGTACCGCTTCATCAAAGCTTACATGCGACTGTAGAAGGAGGTGCGTTGGTAAAAGGCAGTACTCTCTCTGATGGAACCACCACCATACCGGAAGCAAGCGCAACTTCCAAGGCGATCAAATGGTCCACCGCTGACTTGGATCCCAGCATATTTGAATTCGACGCCTCCAACCCGACCCGCTTGAAGGTAAAAGCAGCGGGTGACTATTTTCTTGCCTTCACCGGACCGATTATGGAGGCAACCAGAACCGCTGATAAGCGTTCCCAGGCACATTTCTTTGTCAAAAAGAACGGAAGCACTACCATCCAAACAGGCACAGCCCGCTCGACTTATGTAAGGCACAGTTCGGATCACACTGAAAGTAGTGGTCACATCCACATTCTACTTTCTAGCCTTTCCGCTGATGACTACATCGAAATCTTTTCCAAAGCCTTTGATAACAGCACCGACAATTCCGTCAAAATCGGTACAGCCACCCTCTTCTTGGAAAAAATTGCTCCTACCAGAACTATATTTTCCGCAACTTCAACCCGCACAGTGGCTGCAACCAACCTAAACCCGGATACAGAATCACCTCTTCAATGGACGCAAGAAGTGGCTGATTCCGGCTTTACCCACAGCAATTCTTCAAATAGTCAAAATATTACCCTAGATGCTGCTGGAAAGTACCTCGTTTACGCCAATTTACCCTTAAGCGGTTCTGCAGGGAGAGCTTCCCCACAAATGATTGTTAAGCTTGGAAATACCCAGGTTGAAGGGGGTTTTGCTTCACAAGGTTATTTGCGGAATGCCGATGCCATCTCTAAGTCTTCGATTCATTGGGTGGGGCTTGTTGAAACTTCTTCCACCAATGAAGTTCTAAGCTTCAACATGAGTAAGAGAGCACAAGGGGGCACGGTCACGGTCCCAACCAATGAAAAAGGATCGGTTTTTATCGAAAAGCTTTCCGATGCCAACAACCTCTTCTCCGCCCGAGCCACTCAACTCTCTAGCGGAAATGATTGGAATGCAGTGGGTGAGGTGAAATGGGCGACCCAAGAATCGATTGATTCTTCAAAATTTACCCACTCAGCTTCTTCCAACGCCCATCAAATTACGGTGGATACAGACGGAGATTATCTGCTGCTTTATTCCGACGGTCTGACATCTGGAATTGTTAGAGCCAGTCCAAAAATGGTTATTCGGGTGAATGGAAACGATGTACTTGGTGCAGAAACTTCAACCCATTATATTCGATTCCATGGTGGTACCACTTCACATGATTACTCATCTGGTGCCTTGACCACCCTCTTGAATGGTCTGAAAGCAAATGATAAAATCTCGGTTGGAGTGAAGCCCGAAGCGGTCACTGGTCTGGTAAATGACCATGTTCCTGCCCGAATTGTTTTGCTTAAAAAACCCACCTTACCTGCTCCAGTTATTACCATTGCCCAGACATCAGGAACATCTCCTATTTCAGCTAGTGTTACTTTCAAACAAGATGATTCCAATGTTTCGGTCACTGGATTTACTGCTTCCGATATTACGGTAAACGACGCTACAATTTCAAACTTCTCTGGTTCCGGACATACCTACACCTTCAATGTGGTACCCACTTCCTACCCGGCAATCATCAACCTCTCCATCGCAGCAGGTGCAGCAACTACCTCTGGAGGAGGCCAAACGGGTAGTGCATCCGCACTTACGCAGTTCCGGGATCTGGTCACAGATGATAGCTCACTGGTTTTATATTTACCTTTCGATGAAGGAACAGGAACCGTTACCAAGGATCGATCCTCCAGTGGTAAGGATGGTACATTAGTCGGAAATCCAACCTGGGTTGCAGGAAAAAAAGGATATGGTCTTGAATTGGACGGAACCGGTGATCAGATCGATGTAAATAATTTCAAAGGTATTACGGGAACCAATCCAATCTCCGTAGCCCTCTGGTTTAAGTCGACCTACAACAATGCCACTTCTCAGCAATCGATCGTAAGCTGGGGAACAAACACAGGAAGCCTCAGGTATACCCTTAATTTTGATGGTGCACTGGTTCGATTGGACAATGGAGGTGGGGCGGCAAAGACCACAAGCTCTTATGCAGACGGGCTCTGGCATCATTTAGTAGCGATCAAGCCAAACAATGGAAATATTCAGTCTGTCCAGTTTTACATGGACGGTTCGCTTGCCGGACGAGACACCGGGACGGGTTCGATTTTCAACCTTGCGGATACTGCGAATTTCAGCATCGGTGCAGATAAAACCAATAACCGAATTAATTTCATTGGTACCCTTGATGATTTTCGACTCTACAATAAGGAATTAAACGCCTCTGCTATTTCCGCAATTTATGCAAATGGTGTGGGCGAAGGATACTACACCCCCACCCTACCTGTTATCACTGTCGATCAATATGTTAACGCTAGTCCAGCCCCGGTTAGCGTAACTTTTAAACGTGGAGGTTCTAACTTTCCTGTAACTGGTTTCACCTCAAGTGATCTGAGTGTAAGCGGTGGTTCCGTTTCCGGTTTCAGTGGATCGGGCGGAGGTGGTCATACTTATAACTTCAATATTACCCCGACAACCTTCCCATCCACGATCACTGTAACGATTCCCAAGGGTGTAGCTAGCGGTGGGGGTGGGGTTTATGAGAATGATATCGTGAGCAAGAGTTTTCAAGCATCCTACTCGGTTTCTTTCGATACATCTGCCCTTACTGGTCTAGAAATGTGGTACGATGCCTCCGATCTCAATGCCGATGGAACCACCGATTCCGCATTCAGTGCCGGAGATGCGGTCAACTCTTGGAGCGACAAGTCGGGTAATGGTTATAACCTGACAAAAGTGGGAGATCCCACTTGGGCATCTCAAAATGGATTGGGTGTGGTTAATTTTGATGGAGATGATGCATATTATTCAAGTAACGAGTGGGGTGGAGGACAAAATTTCACCATCTTGTCAATCGCTCGATATACCCATTCTACCAATAATGGCAGGGTAATTTCAGACCGCCTTAAAAATTGGCTTCACGGTTTCCAAGCGGGACACATGAACAAATGGTATTTCGACGGTTGGTTGACCGATGTCGCAAATGGTAAAGATGCAAAATTCCACCTGCATGTCGCCTCCATGAATGACACGGATCAGGGAAATACCTTCTTTGATGGAAACCGTGTCGGAAGTGTGAATGGAAACGGTGCTCACAACACAAGTTATTTACCTAGACAAATACAGTTTGGAGGATATTTGGGTGCAGCAGAATATTCGAGATGCGAAGTTGCCGAGTTTATTGCATTTAATCATGTACTTGATAATACCGATCGCTTAGCAGTTGAAGGATACTTAGCTAACAAATGGGGTATTTCTCACCAACTTCCAGTCACTCACGCAAACCGTAATATTATGGCTGGAATCGGATCGGGTTTAAAAGCTGATTTCTCGACAACTAGCCCAACTCAAGCCTATCCCATTCCAGTTACCATTACCTTTAAAAAGAGCAGTTCTAATCATGTCGTCTCTGGGTTCACTTCTTCGGACTTGAATGTAACCGGGGCGACAGTAAGCAGCATGACTGGTTCAGGCGCATCCTACACCGTAAACCTTACTCCTTCTACAAATCCATCCCGAATTTCTATAAAGCTTACGGAAGGTTCGGTTTATTCATCATCTACTGGAGAAAAAAACCAGCGAACGACAACAAAAATTCTTTTCCGCCCACCCGTAATGAAAGAGTCTGACCTAGCTTTATTCTTTCCGTTGGGGGAAGAAGAAAATGCTACTACGGTATATGATTGGGGTACCCATGGCTTAACTGGTGAAGTAACGGGCAGTCTAGGGAGAAACTCTGGGCGAACTGGGTCTGCTTTTCGTTTTGATGGATCTGCGGATAAATCGATCAAGATTGGAAATCATCGAGCCATGCGGATGAATAAATACACGCTTAATGCATGGATGCGGTATGAAGTTGGGACCACTACTTTTTCTGCGATAGTTAATCGATCTGGTAGAAATTACTATTTCTCCTTCGGCGACGCCCACAACGCCAATGGCGGTTATATTCATCACCGATTCAGAATGGGTAACAGTGTTAACAATGGGGTTAGCAACGCCTACCGTGTTTCCCCGGAAGCTTGGACCATGGTAACCTTAACCAACGAAGGAAACCCCGGGCTTGCCAAAACCTACATCAACGCTGGCGTTGTACAAACTAAAGTTATTAATGGGGATATCTTCATCAACCAAGAAAAACCGATCTACATTGGAACCGGTGAAAATGGCTCTGGCAGCTGGTTTAAAGGGGCGCTTCAAAACTTTAGGCTCTACAATTCTGCCTTCAGCGATGCAGAAGTTGCTAGCTTATATGCCGCAACGGATGCGGAATCTGGGGCGGTTGTAATCAATGTTGAAAATGTAATTCCATTCAATGCGGGTGCACCCGCTCTGATTCAACCTGCTTTTTCAGTCCCGGTTGCGGCCTTTACCCCAACTTGGTCAGCGACGGGTCTCCCCGCAGGTTTAAGCCTAGCTTCTAGTACGGGTGCCATAACTGGCACTGCTTCTGGCACACCGGCAAATACCGGTACGGAGCATGCCGTATCCCTCTTCGCCACCAATGGATATGGTAAGACTACCAAGTCTTTGATTATGAAAGCCTATCCCATGCCGACTGCCATAACCGATGGGGGAGCGATAGACCTTGGTATGTATGGTGCCACTCTGACCGGCTCTTTCACTGATAACACCGGTACGGACTGTAAAGTTCACTTTTTTGTAGACACTGCAGATCGGGGAGACAGCAATGTGTCGGCTTGGGCTCAACATTATATTCTGGAAAATCAATCCCCGGGCTCCTTCAGTCGGGTACTCAGTGGACTTACCTTCAATAATACCTACCGGTACCGATTGGCGGTGGCCAATGCTGGAGGAACTCTAAAATGGACGGGTTCCGCCGGTACATTCACCACCTTGGCTGGTTTATCTGCTCCGACCCTGGGCGAGGTCAATGCCAGCAATACCATCAAGGCTTCCCTCACCCCAATTGCCTCCACCGCTACTTTGAACGGGACCATAACCTCAACTGGTGGAGAAAACCCGTCTGTTTATTTTGTATGGGGAGACAATGATGCCGGAACAAATTATGCCAATTTATCCAGCTGGGATAATCAAATCCCAATGGGTGTCATTGGTTCGGGTCCCTTCTCCACCAACCTAACCGGGCTCGAAATTGGAAAGGTATACTATTTTCGAACGGCTGCAAGCAATGGTTCCGGATCGGTAGTATCGGATAGTCTTGGTATCTTTTCCGTTTCCAACCAAGGAGGATTGACCGTCAATGTTGCCAGCATATATCCCAACAACCTAAAACTTTGGTTAGATGCCAACCACTCCTCCGCCTCGGGTGCAACTTGGACGGATCGATCAGGTAGTGGAAACCACGCTACTAAAAATGGTTCGCCTACCGTTGTCTCAAATACCTTAAATGGTCTTCCTGTAATGAGATATGATGGTACCATTGGGAAATATCATTCTTTCACCCGCCTTACTGACATCCGTACCATTTTTTGGGTGGTTAAATACAATGCGGGTGCTTGGTGGCTTCTTGGTGACACCAGTTCCCATCATTTCCATGGAAATGGAGCCAGTAGTATGATTGGTCCAAGCCATACTCACACTGGAGTTTCGAGCAGTAACATGTTTTATCTCAACGGTGCTTTGACTTCGCAGTCTTCCGCTTGGCCCAGTGGATTCCAAATTATTTCCTTCGTTACCACAGCTAATGTACAGGCGAATAACTTTTCCAATGACCGCAACATTAACGAACGTTACGCCAATGGTGACTTAGCAGAACTTATGGTTTTTAACACCGCCTTTACCGAAAGAGAGTTGAAAATGGTTGAAGGTTATTTAGCCCATAAATGGGGTCTGACTGGATCCCTTGCCAACACTCACCCCTTTAAGTCCTCGTTGACCACTCCAGTAAGCAAAGCAATCACCAGTGCCACCAGTGCCAGTGCCACGGTGGGATCTGCTTTTTCTTACACCGTCACAACCACCGTGACCAACCCAGCTTTTGAAGCAGCCAATTTACCACCGGGCTTATCCTGTAACTTGGGAACAGGTGAAATATCCGGAACCCCTACCGCAGGGGGTACCTATGTGGTTACCTTGGCAGCTCAATCATCCACCAGTAATGAATTTGCTTCTGGTACCCTAACCATAACCGTACCAATTTCCGCTCCCCTCTTGGCATCTGAAGTACCTGGTAATTTGGTGATGAACGGAGCAAAATTGAAAGGTTCCGTACTTAATACGGGTGGGCGGGATGCAAATGTCACCGTTTACTGGGGGGATAACAACGCCACTACCAATGCAGGAAGCTGGGATAATAACTATAACATTGGGGTTAAAGGTGCAGTTGCCCTTGCTCATGATGTTTCTGGTCTCAGCGGTGGCACCACTTATTTCTTTACCTTCAAGGGGGTTAATACCTCCGGCGGTAATGGAGGTACCGGCTGGTCTCCAGTCCAAAGCTTTACCACTCCCACTTCAGTTAGTGCTCCCATTCTGGGAACCTTACACTCCGTTTCCGACATCACCTCTTCAGCGGCAAAACTTAATGTCAATCTGCAAAGCACTGGGGGGGATACCACCACCGTAAAATTCTTCTGGGGGGATAATGATGGAGGTACCAATTCTGCAAGTTGGGACAATGCGATCACCATCAGCAATGCCCAACCGGGTAATTTGGTTGGGGAAATCACCTCCGGCTTATCTTCTCCTACGATTTATTATTTCCGAGCGATGGCATACAATACCTTTGCCAATCTTGGAGAAACTTGGGCGAGTTCCACCAGTACCTTCACTCCGAGTGCCGTACAGACTAGTCCCACTCGGAGTAATAATCTAATTGGTTGGTGGAAATTCGATGATGATACCAATGCCACAGTCCGGGACTCTTCCGGCAACAATAACCATGGTACCTTACGTAATAGCTCGCATGCACTGGTTACAACGCAGCATAAGACGGATACTCCTTTCGGAACCGGTAAAGCCGCTGACTTGAACGGAAATCATTATGTGGTGGTTTCAACTTCAGGTCAGGATACTTTTGATGGAGGCAACCAATTTACTTTAGCCTTTTGGACCAAGGAATTTCCTGATGGCGGATGGGAGCCCTTTATCTCCAAACGAGGGGAAAGCTCACAAGGCTGGCAAGTTCGTCGTTATGGCGGAGATCAAAAGGTCTCATTCACTCTTCGTGG
>DBVA01000139.1:0-2612 GCA_002308735.1 Opitutia bacterium UBA1276
TGACTGAATCGTAAAGCGATAGTGCGAGGAGTTGACTTTCTTTTGGGCAAGTAAGCACTGAGCTCTTGCTGTAATACTTCCTCGAGAGAACCATGCATATCCTTGGCCCATTCACGATGAAGGAAGAGGTCAAGTTTTGAGAATGCCATTTGGCGAATGGTGGCGTTCCCCTCAAAGAAATTACGGGCCCGGAGCATTTTTTCAAAAAGTTCTGCGGGAATGGTATCTCCCGTTTCATAATGTCGGGCAAAAAGATTCAGGCTCTTCCTTTCCCAACACCAATTCTCCATAATTTGAGAAGGAAGCTCCACAAAGTCCCAGGCAACATTGACCCCATTAAGACTCGGGTGCTTCACTTCTCCACATAGGTGGTGAAGCAGGTGTCCAAATTCATGGAAAACGGTCTGCACTTCATAATGGGTCAGCAGGGCCGGAGTATTGGGATTGGGAGCGGTAAGGTTTCCGCAAATTAGTCCAAGATGAGTTTCTCCTTCATTCTCTGCCGTTCGTAAATAATTCATCCAGGCTCCTCCGCGCTTGCTTGCTCGGGGGTGCCAGTCGGCGTAAAAGGATCCGAGTAGCTTATTCTTCTGGTCGTCAAACAGATCATAAAACCTGACCTCTGGATGCCAAACTGAAATCGCTTCTTGTTCATCTCCCTCAATTCGGTGATCACCCTTCCCGGATTTCGTTGAACGCTCTACAATTTTTAGTCCAAAAATTCTGGTTACCAGCTCGAACATGCCGGATAGAACTGACTGGATTGGAAAGTAAGGGCGCAAGTCTTCATCATCAAAATCATACCTTTCTTTTTTCAATTTTTCAGACCAGTATCCAACTTCCCAAGGTTGCATCCATTCCACTGGGCCTCCGGTCTTTTCTGCTTTGTAAGTTTCCAGCTCCTGGTTTTCTTTTTCGGAAAAAGGAAGTGCTTTATCCAGGATTTCATCAACGAATGCATTGGCTTTACCCCCGTTTTTTGCCATCCTGCGGGCCAGGGCAACATCCGCAAAGTTATCCTTGCCTAAAATCTCTGCCCGCTCTTGCCTCAACTTTAGAATCTCACGAATCAAGGGTTCATTCTGGAAGGGTTCATCGACACAAAGCCTATCGCTAGCTGTCCAAATTTCCCTTCTTAAATCTTCATTGTCACCGTACTGTAAAACTGGGAGCATGGATGGTGCATGTAAGGTAAAAACCCAGCTGTTTGCCCCTTTTTCTTCTCCTAATTTTTCAATGGCTGTTTGGCGGGCAGCGGTTTTGGCATTCTCGGGAAGACCGGCTAGCTCCTCTTCTTCAGTGGCGGTTATACTCCATGCATTGGTCGCATCCAGGACATGTTCAGAGAATGTCTGGGTGGCTTTTGCGAGTTCACTCGAAATCTCCTGCAAGCGATTTCTTTTCTCTTCAGGTAGATCGGCACCTGATTCTTCAAAGTCCTGGACAATTTCATCCAGCAATCGACGGTCAACAGGTTCCAGGTTTTCACTTTCTGATTTTTGGGCAAAGGTCTTGACCGCATTCCATAACTCCGGATCCAAAGAGATCTTGGCTTGAAATGCACTGATGGCTGGAAGCATGTCGTTATGGACTTCCCGAAGTTCAGGAGAATTACAAACACTGTCCAAGTGTACCACCAAACCCCATGCTTCGTTCAGTTGAAGCGTGGACCGCTCCATGGCCTTAATGGTATTTTCAAAATGGATGGAATCCGAATCGAGCTTACGTAATTTCTCCAATTCTAACTCTGCCTGCTCCAAGGCAAGGGTGAGATCGGTTCGGATCCGGTCCGAAGTTAATTTAGACCAGTCGGGATAAGGTCCAGGATTCAAAAATGGATGTTGATTCATAGAATTAATTGAGGCAGAACTCGAGAAGGCGGACCGTATTTCGGCCTTCCTTCGATGTTTGTGGTTGAATGATAATTTGATGCGGACCTGGAGCCAGGTCATGAGCAAAGATTACACTCCTTGGATAATGGAGTCCTTTGCTGTAATTGGGATGATAAAGATCAACTTTCCCCCTCTTTTTGCCATCGATTACATACCTAATCGATCCAGCATCTGGACCTGCTAAAACAAAAGCACCTATTGCCGTCCCTGAGAATTCGAAATTCAAAGGAGCGGCGGGAAAAGATGCATGAAGCAGAGGGCGATTCATATAGCGGTTGCGTTTACCCCCTTTAATTTCTGTCCAGAGAGGTTCGGAATATGACCAGCCTTTGCTTAAATTGATTTGGGAAGGCGAAAAGAATCGCCCTCTGAAATAACTAAACTCATCCAGTGGTTCCGGGGGAAGGAAATGCTTTTGGGGTAGAACAGGAGCCGTTCCTGACCAAGCACGGGCAAGTAGTTTAATATGCATTTCCGCACAAAGCCGGTTGCCTGCAGGCCTCGGATGTGTTCCGCCAAACTTTTCCCAACCAAAAGTGCCTTCGCTTATTTGCGAGGCAAGCTCGCGGGCAAGGTGAATACGGGAGACTTTGTATTTTCGAAGGACCGTTTCGTGAGCACCCATGGAGCGGGGAATTTCTCCATTCATAAGAATCTCAAGCATGTTTGGATTCACAAAAAAAGTAACAATAATGTCTGACCGTGGGTGTTGAGTTCGTA
>DBVA01000173.1:0-3201 GCA_002308735.1 Opitutia bacterium UBA1276
GACTTGATGTTACACCTGATGGGTGATGTAAAATCGGTTGCCGCATCGGGAGGGCTTGAAGCCCATGTTGGGATTGAAGTGGAGGACATTGCCGTTGCTATGGTAGAATTTAAATCCGGGGCCCGCGGGGTAATTCAAGCATCCACAGCTTGCTATTCAAACAGCGGTCTTCCTGCTTCCATTCATATCTGTGGGGATCAAGGTTCTATCATGATGGTAGATGACAAATTCAGCATTTGGGATCTGAAGCATTCCCAACCCGAAGATGATACCATTCTTACCAAACATGGGATTTATGAAAGTTCATCCGGTGCCGGGGCGGCCGATCCCAAAGCCATTGATTTTCAATGGCATCAGCGAAATTTTGAAGATGCACTCACCGCATTAAGCAAGGGAGAAAAACCGGCGGTTGACGGTATAGAGGGCCGGCGCGCGGTCGAATTAATCTGTGCGATTTATGAATCCATCCGCCAAGACGGAGCCAAAGTAAAGCTCTGAGAAAATAAATTATTATGTACTTAACTGGAATCGCAGATGAAGCCTCTCAAGATATTGAGCAGCAAATTAAAGCAACCAAGGAACTGGGCTGGAACGCCATTGAGTCCCGATTCATCAATGGTAAAAACATCCACGATATCAGTGAAGATGAATTCAACCTGGTTTGTGATGCCCTGGACGGGTCAGGCGTTTTTATCAATGCCTTTGGTTCGGCGATTGGAAATTGGGGAAAAGATGTAAGGGATGATTTTTCCATTACCGAGGAGGAAATTGGCAGAGCAATTCCAAGAATGAAAGCGTTGGGGGCAAAGTTTGTCCGCATCATGAGTTACAAGGTTCTAGATCAGGATAATCAATTGGTGGAGGAACGAATTCGTAGGCTCCGGGTAATTGTAGATTCCTTTTCCTCCGAGGACATCACTGCCGTTCATGAAAATTGCATGAATTATGGGGGGATGAGCTGGCAGCATACCATGGAACTCATTGAGGCGGTCCCAAACTTGAAGCTCGTCTTTGACACCGCAAATCCTGCCTTTAATCGGGACCGTTCCAAAGAAGGAGAACCTTGGCAGGATCCTTGGGAATTCTACAACCAGGTGAAAGAACACATTGCCTATGTTCACATTAAGGACTGTCTAAACCCCAAACCAGAAAACAATAACCAGGAGGTCTATGTTTATCCCGGTGAAGGGGATGGTTGTGTACAAGAAATCATTACTGATTTAAAAGCGATTGGGTACGACGGAGGTATTTCAATCGAGCCACATCTAGCCGCTGTATTTCATGATGCCGATTCCCAAAACAAAACCGATCAAGATCCCAAGGAGATTTATGTTCGATATGGTAAACATTTGATGGAAATTCTCCGAGAAATTGGCTATGTCCATAAGCTTTACAGACCTTAATGGATTGTCTTTTTATTCGATGCTTATAATTAAATAATGATGGCTAAAGTTACTTACATTACCCCCAGCGGCGACGAAGTAGTCGTGGAAGATGCAATCGGAAATTTAATGGAAATTGCCCGCGAGCATGATGTCGAAGGCATTGAAGGTGCCTGTAGTGGTTGTTGCTCCTGTGCTACTTGCCACATCCGAGTACCCACCGAGTGGTTAGACAAAACTGGCAGGGCAACCGAATCAGAAACGGATTTGATCGATCTCGAAAGTGAAACCGATGAAAGAAGTCGTTTAAGTTGCCAAGTAGAAATGACCGATGCCTTAGACGGTCTGGTGGTGCAAGTGGCACCCTTCTGATTCCCTCATTTTCCTTGGTGCGGCTTTTCCAAAAGCCCCCTTTGGCTTACAAAGCCAAAAGGTAGTTCATCAATTGGGCAGTCTTTTCCACACCGCCATCATTTCCTTCCCTGGTTGCCCATCCCTTGAATTCAATTTTTTCTAATTCATGGCGGACCTTTTTCCAATCGACATCCCCCTGACCTAAGGGACAGAATCCATTTTTCGAACCCCAGTCTTTTACATCGAGCTTCAGGGTTCTTTTCCCCAATTTTCGGATCCACTCATGACTGGGCCCATACTTCTGCATATTTCCAATGTCGTAATATGCCTGCACCCAGAGACTGTCGATGGCATCGATATAGTCCCTAAACTGTTCTGGTTGGTAACAAAATCCATTCCAGACGGTCTCGATCAAAAGATGAATTTTTAATTCTTCCGCTAAGGGAATCAATTTTCGAATCTGTTCAATGGATCGGTCCCAGACCTGTTGGTGAGTTTCCTGATCGCCCTTCACCCGACCGGGTACTAAGAGTACGGATGTTCCCCCTACCCCCTTTGCTTCACGCATGGCCTGGGCCAGTCCTATTCTGCTTTTTTCCCGCACCTCCGGATTAGGATCAGATAACCTCACTTTCCAGTGCTTATTGTAGACTAGTCCATGCATCGGAAGATTGAATCGATCACATGCCTTCTTCATCGACTCGGTTTCCAGACCGGGACCAGAACCCTCAATGCCATCAAAGCCCAGATCCTTAAGTTTTTGCATCTGTTTTTCATCGGGCTTGGTACCAAATTTAACCGCCTTCCGAATTAGACCATTAAATTTTCCCGGTTTGGCCATACCTGCCTGGGCAAGTGAAATGGCCCCGGATGTAGTCGCTAAGAATTTCCTTCGATTCATAAACTTATCATCATCGACAGGATGGAACAGAGTCCATGTTTTTTTTCGGTTCCATGAAGACTTTTCATTTTACTTTAAAACAAAAAATAAAAATAAAACAGATGAAGATGCGATTGAAGTGTAACCACGGGTTTCTCTCACCGCTTTTTTTATTCGCATTAGGCATTATGATCACGAAATATGACTGACTAGATGGTGCGGTCGATGATCCTTGCTTCAGGTCATGGTAAAACCTCAGATAATTATGAATCGAAAAGGACTCGGGTTTATTTTCCCAACTTCGGAGTGATGAAGAATTTCGGTTTTGAATCGAAGTTACCAGCCTTACCGAATAGTTTCAGAAAAAATTTTAGAATCTTCCATCCCCTAGATGGGTACCCTCAAGTTGGCTTCTCAATTGGAACGGAGAAGCCGAAATTCAAGGACACCGACCCACCTTGTAGGAAGTTCAAATTTGGTATTCCGGCTCCTGTGGCAATCGATTGTAATCTAGGAAATAGATGAACAAAATCTATCCAATTTCATGAATTATAATTCAATATTTTATGTTATAACATATTTTAT
>DBVA01000052.1:0-5217 GCA_002308735.1 Opitutia bacterium UBA1276
CTATCGCTTGAGCACCTCCCACTTTATACACCTCAGTGACTCCTGAAAACTTAATCGCACCAAGAAGTTTTGGGGAAACCTCACCCTTTGAATCAGGGGGAGTTACTACCACGATTTCAGGAACTTTGGCAACTTTGGCAAGAGTTGTGGTCATGAGGACGGTCGAGACCAAAGGAACACTTCCTCCGGGCACATACAAGCCAACCCGATTGATGGGGTAATATTTTTCCCCATACTTGGCTCCGTGTGAATTGGTACCCTCCCAGTTTTCCGGAAGACTTTGATGGTGAAAATCGGAAATGTTTTGCCTGGCTGACTCAAGAGCAACTAGTTCATCAGGAGTTAAAGAATCAAAGCCCGATTGCAAGTCTTCTGATGAAACTAAAAGGTCAGATGCAAGCAAAGATGCTTTGTCGTAGAGTTTTGTTTTTTCCAGAACTGCTTCATCTTTCCTAGTATTAACTTGGTCAAGAATGGAACGAACCGTCTCGATAATTTCTAGGTTGGTCGCGGTTGAAGATGCAAAGTCTTCTAAATTAACAAATATATTTTTATCAAATTCTAGAAAAGAAAAAGTCATAAAATTTATACTATCTACAGATTACTCCCACTCAATAGTGCTAGGAGGTTTGGAACTGATATCATATACCACCCGATTCGCTCCTTTGACCTCATTAATGATCCGATTGGATACTTTGCGTAATAAAGAGTCAGGCAATTTTGCCCAATCTGCAGTCATCGCATCACTACTAGTTACTGCTCTAAGTGAAATTACATTTTCATAAGTTCTTTCATCCCCCATCACTCCAACACTTCGAACCGGAAGAAATACGCAAAATGCCTGCCACAATTTGGCATACCAACCGGTTCTTTTTAGTTCTGAAATAAAGATCGCATCCGCTTCTTTTAGAACTCGGAGGCGATTTTGAGTAATATCACCAACCACGCGGACACCTAAGCCAGGCCCAGGAAATGGATGTCTCATCAAAACTCTCTCGGGCAATCCTAAACTTCTTCCCAAGTTTCTGACTTCATCTTTGAAGAGCTCTCTCAAAGGTTCCAATAATTTCAGCTTCATGTTTTTGGGAAGACCACCCACATTATGATGGCTTTTAATTAAAGCAGCCGGATTACCGCCGATCGGGACACTTTCGATAACATCTGGATAAAGAGTACCTTGTGCTAGAAAATCAACTTTCCCGAGCTTTTTAACTTCACTGTCGAAAACTTCGATAAATGTTTTTCCAATTATTTTTCTTTTGGTTTCAGGATTCGAGACACCCTGGAGACGCTTTAAAAAAAGGGCACCCGATCGTGCGACTCTTAATTTTCCTGGAATATGATCTTTGAAAAGTTTTATAACCTCTTCTCTCTCGTTGAGCCTTAATAATCCATTATCCACGAAGATACAAGTCAACCGGGTACCAATCGCTTTATCAATCAATGCTGCTGCTACAGAGGAATCAACTCCGCCACTTAACCCGAGAATAACCTGTTTTTCTCCAACCGTAGTACGAATATCCCCTACTGAAGAATGAACAAAGTCATCCATGTCCCAATCTGCTTTACATTTACAAATCCCAAATAAAAAGTTTTTGATGATTACAGAACCCTTCTGGGTATGCTCCACCTCCGGATGGAATTGTAGTCCGTAAAATTTTTTCTTTGGCTCTTCGATCGCAGCAAAGCTTGAATTTTCTGTTTTGGCTGCGGGACGAAAACCATTCGGTATGTGATTTAAAGCATCTCCATGGGAATTCCAAACTGTAAGTTCTGAGGGGAGATCTTTAAAAAGGATACTTTTCTTTAGGATATTGAGCTTCCCTCTACCGTATTCACGTCTTTGGCTCTTTTCTACTTTTCCACCTAGCATATTTGCCATCAACTGTAAGCCGTAACAAATTCCAAGAACTGGAATGCCCAAATTAAAAATTCCCTTATTTGGCTTTGGTGCTCCTTTGGAAAGAACGCTAGCTGGCCCACCTGAAAGTACAATCCCCAAGGGTTTTAGTTTCTTGATTTCTGTTAAGCTCGAGTTGTATGGTATAACTCGGGAATATACATTTGCTTCACGAATTCGACGGGCAATTACTTGGGTATATTGAGACCCGAAATCAAGTACTATTATGGTTTGTGGCATGATGGATTGAAGTTTGACCAATAAAAAAGAACAAACAAAAGGTATGCCAAACTTTTGGCAACTCAAAGAAAACAAACTTGAAGCCGGGCAATATAAATTGTCCCGGAAAATCTACATTATTTTTTTTCTTCCTGAGGTGGCTCTTCTTCTGAATCTTCTTCGCTAGAAGCTTCAGCTTCCTCAGCTGTTATTTTTTCTTCCTGCTCGCTCGATTCAGCTTCTTCTTCGGATGAAGCGTTCTCTTCTTCCTTTGCTTCCGGTTTCGAAGCTCCTTCAGAATCTGAACTTTTTTCTTCTTCAGCTTTCGCAGTTTCCATCGTTTTTTCTTCTTCTAGATCTTCCTTACCATTGCTGTCCTCCACTTCGGAACTTACTGCTTCTTCTGGTGCAGGAACTTCCTCCGAAGGTACCTCAACGACTGCTTCTTTAGGTTTAGATTTCTTGGAAGATTTTTTCTTCTTAGTCTTTTTCTTGGCGACCTCTTCAACAAATTCAATCAGTGCCATTTCTGCTGCATCCCCTAGCCTTGGGATGGCTAGCTTATAAATACGAGTATACCCGCCACTCCTATTTGCAAATTGCTCGACCAGTTCATCGAAGAGTTTAGCAACCGCAGTTTTACTTCGAAGTCTTGCAATTGCTAATCTACGATAATGAAGTTTTTTGGATGAATCGTCCGTAGCATGTGCTTTTTTGGCAAGAGTGATAGCTTTTTCAATCGAAGGGCGCAACGCGCGGGCTTTTGCGAGAGTCGTTTTGATTCTACCGTTTTCGATCAACGAGCAAGACAGATTCGCAATCAATGAAGATCTATGTGCGGTCTTTACTCCAAGTTGATAGTTATGTTTGCGATGTCTCATTTTTTAAATGGTGGAAAGTAAAACTATTGATTTGCGGCTGCTTCTAGTAAGCGACTCTCGAATTTCATACCAAGGGATAGACCTAATTGTTCAAGTTTAGCTTTGATTTCATTCAATGATTTTTTCCCGAAGTTTCTGTATTTTAACATTTCGGGCTCAGATTTCGTCGCGAGTTCACCCACTGTAGTTATATTTGCATTATTTAAACAATTGGCAGCACGAACCGAAAGCTCAATTTCATTTACGCTCATGCTCAATAAATTACGTAGTCGGTTTTGTTCTTCACTAACTTCTTTGGTTTGACTTTCAAATTCAATTTGCTCCTCACTAATTTGATCAAATACATCTAGATGATGTCGCAAGATTGCTGCAGATTGTTTAAGTGCATCTTCAGGCGTAATTCTGCCATCTGTATTAACCTCTAAAACAAGTTTATCGTAGTCAGTCATTTGCCCTACACGAGTATTCTGAACTTCGTATTTAACCAATTTAACAGGGCTGTAAAGTGCGTCCACATTGATCATTCCTATGGGTTGGTCATCACTTTTGCTATCTTCCCCAAGGCAGAAACCACGGCCCACGGTTACCTCAATTTCTGCAACAATTTTCTGCTTCCGGTCGGTGGTAAGAATAAGCTGCTCTGGATTAACAATTTCAATCCCCTCTGCAGGGGCAATATCGGCAGCTGTAACTTCGCCATCCTTTTCCACTTCGATGGTGAGGGTTACTGGGTCTGCTTTGTGACTGATAATTAGAATCTTTTTAAGGTTCAATACGATATCCGTGATATCTTCAACCACGCCATCCACGCTTTGGAATTCATGCTGTACGCCATCCATTTTGAGGGATGATATTGCCGCACCTTCAATAGAACTCAGCAAAACGCGACGAAATGCATTACCGATGGTGTGACCATAACCAGATTCAAATGGATCTGCGATGAACTTTGCATACTTTTCGGTAGCAGTCTCTTCTTCTTTGATTAGACGATTAGGTAATTCGAACTTTCCGAGTCTTTTAGCCATGATAAAATAGGTTTGAGTGGGTAAGGATATTTTGAAAATTATTAACGACTGTAAAATTCAACCACGAGTTGCACATTCACGCTTTGTTCAAGTTCGTCTAGTTGAGGTTCTCGACTGACCGTACCCTGAAGTGAGTCGGCATTGATTTCGAGCCAAGGTGGAGACGGGTGATACTGTGATCCTTCAAGATTACGGGTTGCAAGTTGTCTGGATGAGGTTTTTTCTCTTACTCCAATCTCATCACCAACTGAAACTTGAAAGCTTGGAATGTCAGTCTTGACACCGTTAACAAGGATATGGCCATGGTTGACAAATTGGCGTGCTGCTTGTCTGGTTTTTGCCAGGCCAAGTCTGTAAACAACATTATCCAGTCTAATTTCAAGCATCGTAAGAAAGACTTCACCAGTTACACCTTTTTTCCGCTTGGCTCTTTCAAACATATTACGGAACTGTTTTTCCGTAAGTCCGTACATCATGCGAAGCTTTTGCTTTTCGATCAAACCCTCTCCATAATCACTGACTTTGCGCCTGTAGGATGGACCATGTTGTCCAGGAGGGTAAGTTCTTCTTTCGAACGATTTGTTAGCGGGGAATATCGCCATTCCAAAACGGCGATTAATCCTAGTGGTTGGTCCTGTATAACGTGACATAATATAAAAAATTTCGGTGTCAGAAAGAAAAGTTAAACTCTTCTTCTCTTAGGTGGGCGACATCCATTATGAGGAACTGGGGTTACATCTATGATAGTAGAGACAATAAATCCAAGACTTTGGAGGGCTCGGATAGCAGAATCACGTCCCATTCCTGGTCCTTTTACTTTAACTAAAACTTCTTTCATTCCATGAGACATAGCAACCCGGCCCGCATCTTGTGTCACAACTTGAGCCGCGTAGGCAGTTGACTTTCTTGATCCCCTAAAATTGCATTTTCCGGAACTTGACCAAGATATAATGTTGCCACTCATATCAGAGAAAGAAACTTTCGTATTATTGAACGTTGCAACTATGAAGCAAATTCCGGAGGCAATATTTTTACTCCCTTTTGCTTTTCTAACTTTAACTTGCTCAATATTGGCACCTAGTAAATCTGCAGCAGTCTCTTCCTTTTTCTCAGATTCTTTTGTCTCTACAGGGGCTTCGGCCGCTTGGTCTGCTTCATCAATTTTTTTCTCCGAAACTTTTTCTTTCGCAGG
>DBVA01000052.1:5506-7064 GCA_002308735.1 Opitutia bacterium UBA1276
TCTTTCGCAGGAACAGTCTTCTTTGGCTTTTTCTCTGATTCTTTTGCCTTGGGTTTTTCTTCCGGTTCTTTTTCTACTTTTGGTTCAGGCTTGGCAGCTTCAACTACTTCCTCTTTGTTCTCTTCCGGTTCGATTTTTTCTTCTTCTTCACTCATAGGATAAAAATTTTAGAACTAGCTCTTTCGGATTACTCCAACGGTTTTTCTGCCACCTTTTCGGGTTCTTGCATTGGTGATAGTCCTTTGACCTCTAACCGGTAATCCGCGTTGATGACGTAAGCCACGATAACATCTAATGCTCTGTAAGCGTTTCAAGTTATTGGTGATATTTCTTCTCAAATCACCTTCGACCATAATTTTTTGGTCAATTATGTAATTACTAATAAGACTGAGCTCTTGCTCGTTTAAATCCATTGTCCTACGATTCGGATCGATGTTCGTAGCTTCGAGAATTACTTTGGCCCGCGTTGGGCCTACGCCATAAATGTAACGCAATGAAAATTCTACTTTCTTACGATTTGGTATGTCTACTCCAAGCAGTCTTGCCATGATAATTTCCTGTTTTTAGTTAAAATTTGATTAAGAAAAAAATTGATTGTCCTTGAGAAAATAACCGACTAATCCAAGAGCGAAAAGCAGTACTGAGATCCAAATCAGTGGACGCCATTCTGCCTCAAATGCTTTCAATTCAAGGGTCTCGATTCTTTGGTTGGAATTTGCAGATCTTCCACGAATTCTTCCCTTGCGTAAAAAGCCATCATAATGCCTTTGAAGAAGAAATGTTTCTACCTGTCTCATGGTATCCAGAACTACCCCAACAATAATCAACATTCCTGTGCCTCCAAAAAAGGTAGCAACATTGTAAGAGACATTGGCAACATTAAAGATAAGATCAGGAAATACTGCAATTGCAGTTAGGAAGATAGCTCCCGCAAGAGTTAACCTAGTCATGGTAAAATCGAGAAACTTTGCCGTGGGGTCTCCTGGACGCACACCAGGAACATAGCCGCCATTCTTTTTTAGATCGTCGGCAATCTGAACCGGTTTGAACATGATAGAAACCCAGAAGTAACTGAATACCAAAATTAGACCACCATAAACAAGGTAGTAAAACCATCCCCTGCTAGCGAAAACATTTGCGAGTTCTATCGCCCAGTTAGATTCTCCCTTTTCTGCTATGGCAGCACCTAGCGTCCGAAGAAGTTGAGCGGGGAACATTAGGATCGCACTAGCAAAAATGACGGGCATAACGCCAGCATAATTAACTTTCAGCGGAAGGAAGGAACTTTGCCCTCCAAATACTTTTCGACCCACCATTCTTTTGGCATACTGCACAGGAATTTTTCGCTGTGCTTGAGTGACCGCAATAATTCCTCCAACGACTAGCAGAAAAAGTCCGATCATTAAGATAGCTTTTACAATTACCAAGTTGTCCCCAGCTGGAGCTTCAAAAATCAAGACATAAGCATCCGCAAGGGCCTTGGGTAAATCCGCTAGAATTCCGACCGTTATCAACAATGAAATTCCATTGCCAATTCCTCTTTGAGTAATTTGTTCCC
>DBVA01000052.1:7350-18421 GCA_002308735.1 Opitutia bacterium UBA1276
CCAATTCCTCTTTGAGTAATTTGTTCCCCCAACCACATCAAAATAAGGGACCCAGTAGTCAGGAATACAATTGAATTTAAGAGAAAGAGATTCGGTGCCACAACAATGTCGCCCAATGGTTGACCATCCAATCCAGGTTCAGCTGGATTAAAACCTTGGATTAGACTGCCGGGACTGTCCCGTAATGCAACCGCAAGGAGACCTCCTTGAATTATACAAATTACAATTGTCAGGTATCTGGTATATTGTGAAATTTTTTGCCTTCCGGGTTCACCTTCCTGTTGCAGGCGAGCAAGTTGAGGAAAAACCGCTCCCATAAGTTGCATGATAATGGATGCACTGATGTAAGGCATGATACCGAGAGCAAAAAGGGCACCATTCAAGAGGGCACCACCGGTAAACATATTGTAGAAACCTAATATATCATTTCCCTCGGACTCACTGCGGGTTTGTTCCCGTAACTCAAAAAATTCTTTGATAGGGGAAGGATCAACCCCGGGTAGTGGAATATTTGCACCAACTCGAGCAATAAACAGTAAAGCTAAGGTGAAAAATATTTTCTGCCTTAACTCTGGTATTTTAAGCGAATTAGTAAAAGCCGAGAGCATTATATAAAAATTTAGTTTTCTTCGATTGAACCACCTGCTGCTTCAATCTTTTCACGAGCAGATTTAGAACATCGGGGTAAATGGACCTTGTAGGCTTTTTCAACCGAACCATTACCTAAGAGTTTGGCGGTTTTGGAATTAGAACGAATCAATCCTGCTTCCTTTAAACTTTCTAAATTTACAACATCACCAGAAATACGCTCCAGATCCTCTAGGTTAACAATAGCACAAGGTGATTGAAATCTGGCTCGGTTGAAACCTCTCTGAGGAAGTTTACGAAACAACGGCATTTGACCACCCTCAAAACCAGCCCGCAAGGAATATCCAGAACGAGCTCCGGCACCTTTATGGCCCCTACAGCAAGTTTTTCCATGACCATTTCCCTCTCCTCTGCCAACACGCTTCTTTTCTCGGTTTGCACCTGATGGTAAGTTGTCTTCTTTCATTGTATTATTTAAAATTAAAATTATTCAGGGGTAACAACCTCAGCTGGGAGCGACGGTGCTGAGACAGTAAAAGATGGAGCGTTTACGGTCTCGCCCCTAATCTCAGAAATTTGTACTGCAGTCCTGAGTTGAGTTAATCCCTGCATTGTGGCGGAAACAACAGACAACTGGTTATTGGAACCTAAAGATTTTGAAAGCACATTCTTTACGCCTGCAGCTTCTAAAACGGCACGAACGCCTCCTCCTGCAATGATGCCAGTTCCCGGTCTAGCCGGACGCAACAAAACTTTTCCACCGTCATAGCCACCCACTACGGGGTGCGGGATTGTGTCCCCAGAAATGGATACTGGTCTCATCGCTTTTTTAGCTTGGTCGGTTCCTTTTCGAATAGCGTCGGGTACCATCTGTGCTTTTCCATAACCAAAACCGACATTCCCTTTTTGATCACCCACAACAACTAAGGCAGCGAAGCTAAATCTTCTTCCTCCTTTGACCACTTTTGCACAGCGATTGATGTGAACTACTTTTTCAAAAAGTTCTACTTCATCTTCTGAGCCAGTAGATTGTGGTGCACCTCTATGTGATTTCTTATCTCTCATGATTAAAAATTTACTCCCCCTTCACGCATGGAATCTGCAAAAACTTTGACGCATCCATGATACTTCCGCCCTGCACGATCAAATACTATGGAAGTAACCCCGGCAGATTTTAATGTTTTGGCAAATTCAGACCCTAGCTTTTTTGCACCTTCTACATTAGGTAAGACCTTGATGTAATCCTTGGAATTAGTGGACAATGAGAAGAGTGTATGAGCGGCAATATCGTCAACACATTGGACATGGATATTTTTATTGGTGAAACGCACCGTAACACGGGGACGATCACCTGTACCATTTACTTTCTTCCGGATTCGCCACCTACGCTTTTGGGCAAGTTGTTTTTTCTTAAATAAATTCATAATTTTTAAGCAGACTTTTTACCTTCCTTACGACGAACAAATTGACCAAGGATTCGAACCCCTTTTCCTTTGTAGGGTTCTACTGGGTAATACTTCTTAATTTCTGCAGCGAGTTGACCAACTTTCTGCTTGTCAGCACCCTCCAGAAGAATTTTTACATTATCTGAGACGGTTACGGTAATCCCATCTGGTATTGGATGCTCAACGGGGTGAGAGTAACCTAGTTCAAGGTCAATAATTTTTCCTTTTACTGTTGCCCGGAAACCAACTCCCTCTATCAGAAGATTCTTGGAGAATGGTTTGGTGACACCCTGTACCATATTTGCAACGATGGATCTTGTTGTTCCGTAAATTGCATTAGCCGACCGAGAATTATTAGAAGGTTTAATTACAACTTGATTATCTGCTATTTCCACATCTGCGAGGGGAGAAAACTCTTTATCTAAAGTTCCTTTAGGTCCTTTTACGGTAACAACATTACCATCAATACTGACCTCAACACCAGATGGAATTTCTACGGGGACTTTACCTATTCTACTCATAATTAAAGAATTAAATTTTTACCAAACACTGCAGAGTAATTCTCCGCCTAACTTGTTATTTCGGGCAGATTTATCATCCATAATTCCTTGAGGAGTGCTTAGAATAGAAATTCCAAGGCCACCTAGGATTTGAGGGATTTCTCTGTATCCACAATAAGATCTGCGACCCGGGGTGCTAATTCTACTGATTCCCCTAATGGCATGCTCACCGTTAACATATTTTAATTGGATATCGATATTTTTAACACCCTTATCATTTGTACCTTCACTGAGATCTTCAAGGAACCCACGATCCTTAAGGATTTTTGCAATACCAACCCTAAGGTTGGAATGAGGGTAAGAACAGGTGCTTTTTCCAGCACTTCCTGCGTTTCGAATAACTGTGATAAAGTCACCTATTGAATCATGAACAGACATTATAAAAAGGGGTTGGGTTTACCAGGATGCTTTAATTATTCCGGGAACTTTTCCTTGCAAAGCAAGTTCCCGAAAGGTGATCCTAGAGAGGCCAAATTTTCGAATGGTCGCCCTGGGACGGCCGGTCAAAGTGCAACGATTAACGAGGCGAACTGCAGATGAATTTCGAGGAAGTTTGGTAAGTTTCGCTTGGGCTTTATAAAAATCCTCTTCGCTTGTCTGAGGATTTTCCAGAATCTTTTTGAGATCCGCCCGCTTGGCAGCATATCGTGATACCATGCGTTCTCTTTTCTTGTTTCGGTGAATGACTGATTTCTTTGCCATTGGTAGTGAGGGTTTGCTTGATTAAGCTGCTTGTTCAGCTTTTGCTTCTGAGGAATGCTTTCGGAAGGGCATTCCTAATAATTTAAGTAGTTCTACACCCTCTGGATCTGAGTTAGCAGAAGTAACGATACAAATATCCATGCCCGTATTGACTCTTTGCCTTTCAACATTGATTTCGGGAAATATACTATGGTCGGTTATGCCAAGTGTGTAATTGCCATTGCCATCTAATTTAGACGGAACCCCTCGAAAATCTCGAATGTTGGGAAGGGCAATCGCGATAAGCCTAAGCAAAAATTCCCACATTTCGTTTCCGCGTAATGTAACTTTTATGCCGACAGGCATGCCTTGTCTTAATTTGAAATTCGATACGCTTACTTTTGCCTTAACGGTGATAGGGGCTTGTCCGGCAAGGGATGCGATATCTTTTCGTAACTCTTCGATACTATTTTTGTCGAGTTCTGCACCGAAAGAACTGTTGAGTACCACTTTTTCAACTTTGGGGACTTGATGAATGTTTGAATACCCGAGAGCCTTCATCATTGCAGGCACCGCATCATTTAAGTATGTTTTCTTTAATTCTGGTACAGTCATTTCAAATTATTGAGTTAAATAACAAGTATTAATTTACTAGTTTTACATTCGAGTAATGAATCGAGGATTCACGTTCTACAATTGAGCCTTCCGGATTATCCTGTGATTTTCGTTCATGTTTTTTGATCAAATTAACCCCTTCAACAATGACACGATTCTTAGCTCGAAACACCTGAAGTATTTTTCCTTTACTCCCTTTATGATCACCAGCAATCACTACAACTTCATCTCCTTTTTTTATTGAGGCCATTTTATAAAACTTCGGGTGCTAAGGATATTATTTTCATAAATTTTAAACGAAGTTCTCGAGCTACAGGGCCAAAGATTCTTGTTCCCTTTGGAGTGCCATCGTTGTTTACAATGACAACTGCATTCTCATCGAACCTCACATAACTTCCATCTCTTCTACGCATTGGAGAACGAGTGCGTACAACAACTGCTCTTACAACCGTACCTTTTTTTACAGATGCTTCGGTAGAACTTTCCTTAACATGGCAAACAATAATATCACCAATGGATGCAGTTTTTTTGTTTTGTCCAAGTCTACGAATCATCCGGACCTTTTTTGCTCCGGTATTATCCGCCACTTCGAGTCTGCTGAGTAATTGAATCATGATAATTTATAAGGTTGGTGCTTTCTCAAGAACTTCAATGACTCTCCACCTTTTCATTTTACTTATTGGTCGAGTTGCCATAATTCTGACCTTGTCTCCTACATTGGAATCATTGCTTTCATCATGGACATGAACTGTCGTCTTTCTGCGAATTTCTTTTTTGTAAAGGGGATGAGGAATTTTGTATTCGTATACAACTTTTACAGACTTATCTCCTGTTTTGGATCGGACAAAGCCGACTAGTTCCTTACGAGTGTTTCTAGAATTTTCTTCTGTCATGTTGAAGCATTAAATGGTTTTTACGATTGGTCACGTAATACAGTAAGAATACGAGCACGATCACGTCTTATTGATTTTAACAAATGGGGCTTTTCCACTTGGCCCGTTTGCTTTCTTACCCGAAGCTGCAAAAGTTCTTCGCCTAGATCTCTGATCTTCTTTTGAAGCTCAGGTTTGGTAAGTTCTTTTATTTCAGATATTTTCATAGTAACTTAGTAGCTTTGCTGACGAGAAACTAGACGACAGCGAAAAGGAAGTTTAGCATCGGCTAGGCCGAGGGCTTCTCGAGCCAGAGATAATGAACAGCCAGCAATTTCGAAAAGGACATGGCCAGGCTTTATGACCGCGACCCAATGGTCAACGGGCCCTTTCCCTTTTCCTTGACGGGTCTCTGCTGGCTTTTTGGTTACAGGCTTGTGAGGGAATACTCGGATCCAGACTTTTCCCTTTCGCTTGAGGTGACGATTAATCGCAACCCGAGCCGCTTCAATCTGGTTGGATGTCATGCGACCTCTGCTTAACGATTGGATACCAAATTCACCGAAGGAAACGGTATTTCCTTTGGAGGCAACACCGCGAACACGGCCTTTGTGTACCTTTCTAAATTTAGTGCGTGATGGAAGTAACTTTGGCATAGCTTAAGATAATGAAATTCTAAAATAGTTTGTCTTCGTCTTTAAGACATATCCAGCATTTGATTCCGATGATTCCGTAAACCGTGTTTGCCTCAACCAGACCATAGTCAATATTCTCTCTAAGCGTATGTAAAGGCACACGGCCTTCTCGTAATTGTTCAGTCCGAGCAATATCAGCACCTGCAAGTCGTCCCGCACATTGTATTCTAATACCCTCTGCACCCATAGACATGGTGGTTTGAACTGCTTTTTTCATGGCACGACGAAACGCAATTCTTCTTTCAAGTTGAAGGGCAACATTTTCTGCCACTAAAGAGGCTACTAAATCCGGTTTTTTTATTTCTTGGATTTCCAAACGAACATCTTTTCCAACCGTTCTGTTTAGAGTATCTCTAAGGTTATCAAGTTCCTGACCTTTTCTACCAATTACGATTCCGGGTCGTGCGGTCCAAATTGTGACACGGGTTCTTGTCGATGCCCGTTCGATAACTATTCGGGGAACGGAAGCAAATCGTAGTTTCTTTTCAAGAAAACCCCTAATTTTATTATCTTCCTCCATAAATTTGGAATAGTCGTGCTTGTTTGCATACCATCGTGCACTCCAGTTACGACGCACACCTAATCTAAAGCCTATTGGATTAACTTTCTGTCCCATAATTATACTTCGTCGGTAAGGGTTATACGTAAATGACTCATTCTTTTCTTGTAAGGATGAGCAGAACCTCGTGCGCAAGGGCGAAATCTCTTCAATGCCGGGCCCTCATCCACAATTGCTTCACGGATGTAAAGGTCATCCGCACTAAGATTAAGATTATTTTCAGCATTTGCCATTGCTGACTTAAGAGTTTTATCAAACATGCGGGCAGCTTTACGGGGAATGTATTTCAGTAGTGCAACTGCATCTGATGCTTTTCTTCCCGGTAAAACTCGAGCAACCTCCCTAGCTTTCTTAGGAGAAATTCTCATGTACTTTGAATAAGATTTTATGTCCATGAAATAGCCTATTTTTGAGTGTGTGGATTATGCGATTTAAAGGTACGAGTAGCGGAAAATTCTCCTAACTTGTGCCCTACCATATTTTCAGTTACATAAACGGGTAAAAAATTCTTTCCATTATGAACAGTAAAGTTAAGGCCTACAAAATCTGGGGTGATGGTCGATCGACGGGACCAAGTCTTGATCGGTTTTCTGTCACCGGAATCTTGGGCATTTATAACTTTTTTCATTAAACCCGGATCTACGAAAAAACCTTTTTTTATTGAACGTGTCATAGTGCTTTATTTAACTCGTCTTCCATTTCTTCTGACAAGTATTTGGGAATTGGATGGTTTGGATTTTTTACGAGTTGGGAAACCTTTAGAGAGTTGTCCCCACGGAGAACTTGGATGTCCACCACCTGATGTTCTGCCTTCACCACCACCCATTGGATGGTCAACTGGGTTCATGGCTACGCCTCGAACTCTTGGTCTACGTCCCTTCCAACGATTTCGACCAGCCTTTCCAATCGTTGCTTTTTGATGACTGGCATTACCAACCGAACCAATTGTAGCTCGGCAATTTTCTTTGACCAAACGAATTTCCCCGCTTGGCATTTTTAAAGATGCATATCCACTATCAATTGAAATTAATCGCACTCCAGAGCCAGCAGACCTCGCGATTTTTGCTCCGGCACCAGGTAACATCTCAACGCAGTGAACTTTAGTTCCAAAAGGAATTTGGTTCAATGGCATAGCATTTCCTGGTTTGAAATCAACTTTTCCGGATGCACTCACTATTTTATCGCCTTCTTCGAGAGAAGTAGGAGCCAAAATGTAAGATTTTTCTCCATCCTGGTATTCTAGAAGAGCTAAATTTGCAGTCCTATTTGGGTCATACTCGAAGCATACAACTGTGGCTTCCTCATCTATCCTGGAACGACGAAAGTCGATCTGCCGATACAATCTCTTGTGACCACCACCACGGCGTCGAGATGTAATACGACCATAGGTGTTACGACCTTTTTTTCGGTGATGACCTTTGGTGAGTGCTTTTTCCGGACGTTTATCCGAAAGTTCAAGCTTGTTCTTCAAGTAAAATCTACCGGAAGGAGTGACTGGCTTTTGTTGTAAAATTGGCATCGCTATATATTCCTATTTTTGTTTTAGGCTAAGTCTATGCTGTCCCCAGCTTTTAGGGTCACAATCGCCTTTTTAACGGAGGAGGAAAAACCGAGTTTATTTCTCTTCATACGATCACGCTTGGCCTTAGGTTTGGCGATCAATGTGTTCACCTTAAGTACGGTCACACTGAAAGTTTTCTCAACTGCATCTTTTATGTTCTGCTTGGAAGCAGACTTCGCAACTGAAAATACATACTGATTCAAATTGGCGGATAACATCGTAGCCTTTTCTGTCAAAAGGGCTTCATTTAAAATCGTTACTGCTTCTTTCATGCCACTTTTTCCTTATTAAATTTAGACATGATTGAATCCATTCCAGCCTCGCTGAAAATGATCTTATCTGCTTGCACAATATCAAGTGCCGCAAGGTTGTCTGCTGTAGACATTTTTGCATTGGACAAATTACGGGCGGCAAGTGTTGTTTCAGCTGAAAAATTTTCGGAAACAATCAAAATTTTCTTCGATTCGGGAGCAATCGTCTTTAACAAAGCACTAAACAGTTTAGTCTTAGGTTCTGAGATAGTCCATTCTGAGATAAGGCATATACGACTGGAATTGGCTTGCTCGAAGAGAGCCCTTCCAAGTGCCAAACGTTTAATCTTCTTATTAAGCTTTTGGTTGTAAGACCTGGGTCGAGGTCCAAAGATGACACCTCCTCCTCGTCGTTGAATGGCTCTTTTGTCTCCGGCACGGCCAACGCCTAATCCTTTTTGCCGGTGAATCTTTTTCCCAGAACCTGAAACTTCGGAGCGGAGCTTAGTTGAGGCATTTCCTTGTCTTTGGTTTGCATGGATTGCGATAATTGTTTGGCGTAAAGCATCCACTCCTTTATCACCCTCGAACAAAGGGAAACTTTCCACTTCCTTTTCTCCGGAAGCTGAACCATCAGAATTAAAAAGTACGAATTTCATCAAGAAGGTTATTTGGAGGATTTAGATTTTTTTGAAACACGAATCGTAAGCACGCAACCCTTGTGACCAGGAACACTTCCCTTCACCATGACCAAGTTCTTTTCAGGTAAAATCTTTACAACCTTGAGATTCTGAGTTGTACGGCTGACATCACCAGTATGGCCCGGCATTTTCTTGTTCTTAAAAACACGACCCGGCCATTGGCATAGTCCATACGAACCACCACGTCGGTGAAACATCGATCCATGGGAAGCAGGGCCTCCCGCAAAATTCCAACGTTTTACCACGCCTTGAAAACCTTTACCTTTCGTAGTTGATACAACATCCACAGTCTGAATCTCTTTAAAGTTCTCAACGGTAAGAATAGATCCTTGTTTGTAATCGTGCTCTTCTGGCAAGCGAAATTCTTGGGATACTTGCTGAGCCTCAGCACCCGCTTTCTTTGCATGGGAGGTCACACACCGATTTGCTTTATTAGGAGCTTTACCCCTTGGATTAAATCCAATCTGAACCGCAGAGTAACCTTCTTTGCCTGTGGTTTTGACTTGAAGTACTGGACAGGGCCCAGCTTCAATAATGGTAACCGGAACGAGATTATTATCTTCGTCGTACACTTGGGACATACCAAGCTTTTTTCCTAATAGTTCTAGATTCATTGCTTTAAGCGGCAGGTGGTTTTACCCGTTTGAAACCTGCTTTAAAGGTTTATTGTTAAAGTTAAATTATACGTTAATGTTAATCTCTACCCCAGCAGGTAGATTTAGTTTTTTAAGTTCATCCACAGTTTGTACGGTTGGCTCAATTATATCGATAAGCCTTTTGTGCGTTCTGAGTTCAAATTGATCCATTGATTTCTTGTCCACATGAGGAGATCGATTCACCGTGTATCTTTCGATACGGGTAGGCATTGGAATAGGCCCCGCTACTCGTGCTCCAGTCCGTTTAGCAGTATCAACAATATCGGAAGCGGATTGATCGATCACCCGATAGTCAAAACCTCGAAGCTTTATGCGTATGCGTTGTCCATTCATAATTATTTACGTTCTCGCGGGTTCGCGTGAAGATGTTTCTACTATTTCTTTTACTAGGCTTTGGGGGACTTGTTCGAAGTGCGAAGGTGTCATGGAATAATCGGCACGACCTGAAGATAAAGACCTCATATCGGTTGAGTAACCGAACATATTCTCAAGGGGAACAAAAGCATCTAAAACGCAAACTTTTCCACGGGTCTCCATTCCTTGGATTTGCCCACGACGTCGATTAAGATCGCCCATCAACTCTCCTTGATACTCATCGGGTGTTGAAACTTCAACCTTCATGATTGGTTCTAATAAAATAGGCGATGCCTTTTGCATGGCATCCTTAAATGCAAAAATTCCCGCCATCTTGAAAGCCATCTCTGATGAATCAACATCATGAAAAGAGCCATCTACTAAGGTTACTTTAAAATCAATAACAGGGTAGCCAGCAACAACTCCGCCTAGTGCCGCTTCCTTAATACCATCAAAGGTCGGTTTAATAAATTCTTTCGGAATAGAACCACCTACGATTTTATTTTCTAATTCTACGCCTTTTCCTTTTTCAAGGGGCTCCAATTGAATAATAGCATGGCCAAATTGACCACGGCCACCAGACTGACGAATAAACTTTCCGACGCCTTCTGATGAAGAGAGCATGGTCTCGCGATAGGCTATTTGGGGCTTCCCAGCATTGGCCTCAACTTTGAATTCACGAAATAACCGGTCGCGTATAATTTCCAGATGAAGTTCACCCATTCCTGCGATGATAGTTTGTCCTGTTTCTTCGTTTGTCGATAAACCAAAAGTAGGATCCTCTTCTGCGAGACGCTGGAGACCTAAGGACATTTTTTCTTGATCCGCCTTGGTAGCAGGCTCAATGGACATAGAAATAACTGGCTCCGGAAAACTGGGGGGTTCTAAGCGGATATCAAGGTCTTTAACTGCTAATGTATCACCAGTTGCTACATCCTTAACACCAATCAGTGCACAAATGTCGCCTGAATGTGCTACTTCGATGTCTTCGCGAGTGTCGGCCTTCATTACCATCAGTCGTGATACACGTTCACTTTTGCGAGTACGTGGGTTGTATAAAGCAGTACCTTTCTTTAATGTACCTTGATAGACTCTGTAAAAAACGAGCTTCCCAACATACGGATCGGTCATCAACTTAAATGCCAAACCCGCAACTTTTGCAGAGTCATCAGGTGATACCTCAACTTCATTTTCGTCTGAATCTTGCCCTTTCATAGGAGGTAGGTCAAGAGGGCAGGGGAGGTAATCAACAACTGCATCCATCAACATTTGTACACCTTTGTTTTTAAAAGCGCTACCTGGGATAACCCCGACAAATTTTAAAGAAAGCGTGGCATTTCGAATACCAAGTTTAATTTCGTCCTCTGTTAACTCTTCTCCTTCTAAAAATTTATTAGCTATATCATCATCAAAGTCAGAAATGGCTTCGAGTAAGGATTCTCTATATTCTGCAGCTTGTTCTACAAGATCGGCTGGGATTTCTTCGGTATTAAAACGAACACCAGATGCATCAGATTCGTCATAAATGTAAGC
>DBVA01000052.1:18789-26761 GCA_002308735.1 Opitutia bacterium UBA1276
AAAAACAAGGGATGTGCATTCGCCCCGAGTTTATCTCTCATGGTACCAACAGCAGCAAGAAAATCAGAACCCATCCTGTCCATCTTATTGATGAAAGCAAGTCTGGGTACGCTGTATTTGTCCATTTGCCGCCAAACCGTTTCAGATTGAGGCTGAACCCCTTCTACCGAAGTAAACACAGCAACAGCTCCGTCTAAAACCCGAAGGGAACGTTCTACCTCAGCGGTAAAATCAACATGGCCTGGGGTATCAATGATATTGATTCGGTGAGGGATGCCAGCGTTGGGGCCCTCTGATGTGGTCCAACCACAGGAAATAGCCGCTGATGTTATAGTAATTCCACGTTCACGTTCTTGCTCCATCCAATCCGTGGTAGCACTGCCTTCATGAACCTCACCAATTTTATGAACTACTCCAGAGTAAAACAGAACGCGTTCTGTGCAAGTGGTTTTACCAGCATCAATGTGGGCTGCAATTCCAATATTTCTTGTATGTTCAAGAACCGCAGGACGATCGGATGCATTTGCAGGTGAAAATTCGGCGTTGGTGCTCATCAAATAAAACTTTTTAAAATTACCAACGTAGGTGAGCAAACGCCCGGTTAGCTTGGGCCATCTTGTGAGTCTCTTCCCTTTTTTTGACAACCGATCCTGTATTATTGTAAGCATCCGTAAGTTCAGTAGCCAGTGATTCGGCCATAGAAATTCCCTTGCGTGACGATGCAGCGTTAACTACCCAACGAAAGGCTAAACTTTGTTGGCGCTCAAATGGAACTTCGATAGGTACTTGGTAAGTTGCTCCTCCGACGCGACGGCTTTTAACCTCAATTTTTGGCCGAATGTTTTCAAGTGCACCTAGTACGAGTTCAACAGGATTACCTTTACCAAGTTTCTCGGCCATACGTTCGATTGCACCATAAACGATTCTTTGAGCAACAGACTTCTTTCCGCTGAACATGACCGAATTAATAAGTGAACCGATAAGTGGACTACCGTGTAAAGGATCCGGAAGAATCGGTCGTTTAGTTGCTTGTCTCCTACGTGACATAACGATCAGCTTTTAGGTTTTTTAACTCCATACTTGGAGCGACTTCGTCTTCTTTTTTCAACACCTTGGCAGTCGAGCGTACCCCTTACAATGTGGTAACGAACTCCATTCAAGTCTTTCACACGACCACCCCTAAGTAAAACGATGCTGTGTTCTTGCAAATTATGACCTTCATCCGGAATATAAGCGATAACTTCATGCCCAGTCGTAAGTCTAACCTTCGCAACTTTACGGATCGCTGAATTCGGCTTCTTAGGAGTCCGAGTGGTTACTTGCACGCAGACACCTCTGCGAAATGGGCAGGCTTTAAGAGCAGGCGACTTGGTTTTGGTTTTCTGCAAGCGCCTACCTTTACGAACTAGCTGATTTATAGTGGGCATGGGGTAGAAAAATTAAGTAAAGCGATCTGTTGTAACATAATTTTATAATATCTCAAGAATATTTTTTGTAACAATCTTACTGAGATGCAGCACTTTCTACGGGGTTTGTTCCTAAAGTGTCGATTTTCAATCTTCTCCACTTGGGTAATCCAGTACCCGCAGGTATCAAATGCCCCATAATCACATTCTCCTTAAAACCCTTAAGCTCATCAACCTTACCAAGCGTTGCTGCATTAGTAAGAACTCGAGTGGTTTCTTGAAAAGAAGCAGCCGAAATGAAACTGTCGGTTTCTAAAGAAGCTTTCGTGATTCCTAAGAGAATAGGCTCTCCTTCTGCGGGTTTTCCTCCTTTTTCAGAAATTTCTTCATTTGCATCCATAAATGCAAAACGATCCACTTGGTCTCCCCAGAAAAAGTCAGCATCTCCAGGATCCGTAATTCTAATCTTAAATAGCATCCTAGAAATAATCACTTCTAAGTGCTTATCGTTAATGGTTACTCCTTGCAGGCGATAAACCTTTTGAATCTCCTCTATCAAGTACTCCTGTACTGCTGACGGCCCTAAAATCTCTAGGATTTCATGAGGATCTTTGGCACCCTCTGTTATAAGTTGTCCTTTTTGAGCGAAGTCTCCAGGCTGTACTAAAACATGCTTTCCGTGGGGAATCAAATGTTCCTCTACTTGGCCTGACTCTTCGTTCGTTACCAAGAGACGTTTTTTCGACCTTAAAGTTCCGGCTTCCGAAACGATCCCATCTATTTTAGCCATTTGTCCAACATTACCTTCCTTGGGTCTTCGAGCTTCAAAAAGTTCGGCAACACGAGGTAATCCTCCAGTGATGTCCTGAGTTTTAGATGCTTGACGCGGGGTTTTTGCAATGATGGAACCAGCGTCGATTTTCGTCCCCTCGTCAACCGCAACTTGTGCCCCAGTCGGTACGGAGTAAGTGGCCAGAGGATTGCCGGATGTATCCCTAACAATAATCTGAGGATTTAAATCTTCCTTATGTTCAATAACAACCATCGATCTTCCACCAGTTGCATCTCTATCCACTTTTGTGGTTACACCGGGCAACATATCTTCAAAAGATATAACTCCTTTCTTTTCAGATAGGATCGGAATATTATACGGATCCCACTGCGCAAGAAGTGCCTCTTCTTCAACATCATCTCCATCCTTAAAATGAAGAAGTGCACCGGCTGGGATGGGGTAATCGTCGATAATTCGCTCATCTTGGTCAAGAACCTGAATCGAACCAGTTTTGTTCAAGGTAACCTGTTGTTCGTTCGCAAGCGTAACCAGTCGGAGCCCTTTAAAGCTGAGCTTGCCTCGTTTACGAACATTAATCACGGGATCTTCACGACCTGCACTTGCGATTCCTCCAATATGGAAAGTTCGCATTGTCAACTGAGTACCAGGTTCTCCAATTGACTGGGCAGCTATAATTCCAACAGAAGAACCTTCCTTAACCAAACTGTTTGTGGATGGATCAATGCCGTATTCGAAGGCAGTAAGACCGTTTTTAATCCGACTTGAGAGAGGAGACATTACTCTGATTCGAGTAATACCTACAGCATCCAATTCTATTGCGATTTCCTCCGTGATTAAAGAACCCCCTGCAATCACTATTTCAGTGGGGTTCGAAGGATCAAAAATATCTTCAGATGCATAGCGTCCAATAATTCTATCCCGAAGTGGTACAACTTCGTTGTCACCCTCCATGATAGCCTTTTTAACGACACCATCTCTTCGACCATCGTCTTCACAGGTAATGATACAATCCATGGCGACATCACACAGTTTTCGGGTAAGATAGCCGGCATCAGCAGTTTTGAGTGCGGTGTCTGCAAGCCCTTTACGAGCACCATGAGTAGACATGAAATATTCCAATACAGACAATCCTTCACGAAATGAAGCCAAAATCGGTTGTTCAATAATCTCTCCCGATGGCTTTGCCATAAGTCCTCGCATTCCACAAAGTTGCCTAACTTGCTGACGATTTCCCCGAGCTCCAGAGTCCATCATCAGATAAACTGGATTAATGGTGTCTTTACCAAGATTATCATTTAAGCAATTAAATACTTCTTTAGCGATATCATCCGTTGCGGTTGTCCAGACATCGATTATTTTATTATGTCTTTCTCCGCGCGTAATTATACCTTTACGAAACTGATCTTCAATTTTATCAATTTCCTTTCGTGCTATCTCAATCCTTTGTTGCTTCTCTGGAGGTATGATCATATCGAAAATACCAATGGAAATGCCCGCCTTCGTTGCCATATCAAAGCCCATTTCCTTTAAGCGGTCTAAAGATTCAATGGTTTCCGACTTTCCGAGCAGTCTAAAAGTTTCAAGAATCAAGTTTCCAAGGTCACCCTTGAGAGCTGGTGCATTGAAAAAGCCAAGTTCCGGTGGCCAGATCGTATTGAAAAGAACGCGGCCGACCGTGGTGCGAATCACTGACTTTTTTGCCAAACCAAATTGGGTATCTTTTCCTTTGTCTGGATTTGCAAGATCGATCCAATCATGTAGGTTCAGAACTTCTTCTTGCATAGCACTGAGTGCTTCTTCCAGCGATGCTATTAGCGGCAGTCTTTTATTCTCTTCTGGCATTTCTCCCTTCGGATCCATCGTTAGGAAGTAAGAGCCAAGTACAATATCTTGAGATGGTGTAAGAATCGGCTTACCGCTTGAGGGAGAAAAGATGTTGTGGGTTGCCATCATTAACAACTTTGCTTCCATGATCGCTTCTACTGAAAGTGGTACATGAACTGCCATTTGGTCCCCATCAAAATCAGCATTATAGGGGGTACAGACAAGCGGGTGTACCCGAATCGCATTTCCTTCTATCAACACGGGTTCAAAGGCTTGAATAGAAAGACGGTGAAGGGTGGGTGCTCTATTTAAGAGTACAGGATGTCCTTTGGTAACTTCTTCCAGTATATCCCAAACTTCGGGAGAGCGGCTTTCGATCATTTTGCGGGCACCTCGAACCGTATGAACAAAGCCTAACTCTTTAAGTCTTCTAATAATGAATGGCTCAAATAAAATGAGTGCCATTTTTTTGGGAAGACCACATTGATGCAGCTTAAGTTCTGGACCGATGACAATCACAGAACGACCAGAATAGTCGACCCGTTTCCCTAATAAATTTTGGCGAAAACGCCCTTGCTTTCCCTTGAGCATATCACTGAGGGACTTAAGTGCACGATTCCCAGAACCTGTAATTGCCCTACCATGTCTTCCGTTATCAAATAGAGCATCTACCGCTTCTTGTAGCATCCGCTTTTCGTTATGAATGATAACATCCGGGGTTTTGAGCTGCAGTAGGTTTTTTAACCTATTATTTCGATTGATTACCCTTCGATAAAGGTCATTTAAATCACTTGTGGCAAAACGTCCACCTTCCAGCGGGACAAGAGGGCGAAGATCGGGTGGGATAACTGGAATGGAATCTAAAATCATCCATTCCGGAGAAGCTCCGGAATTGATAAATCCTTGGGTTACTTTGAGTCGACTAGCTAATTTTTTCTTTATTTGCTTAGACTTAGTCTCATGCATTTGTTCGTACAAATCTTCGAGTTCATCTTCGAGTTCAATCCGTCCTAAAACATCACGAACTGCTTCAGCACCCATTTTCGCTTCAAATTCGTCTCCGAATTCGTCTTGCGCTTCCCTATACTCCTTATCGGATAGTAATTGTTTTTCTTCGAGCGGGGTATTACCTGGATCCGTTACCATATATTGCTCATAATAAAGGACACGTTCTAAACTTTTTGCGGTCATATTTAAAAGCAGTCCTAAGCGTGAGGGCATACTTTTCAGAAACCAAATATGAGATACAGGCACTGCAAGTTCGATATGTCCCATACGATCTCTACGAACTCGGGAAACTGTGACTTCTACTCCACAACGGTCACAAACCACACCCTTATATTTAATACGTTTGTATTTTCCGCATGCACATTCATAGTCGCGTACTGGTCCAAATATCTTCTGACAAAACAACCCTCCAGGCTCGGGTTTAAAAGTACGATAATTTATGGTCTCAGGATTCTTTACTTCTCCTTTTGACCAAGATCGAATGACATCTGGCGACGCCACGGTTATGGATACCCGATCCATGGGTCCAACTTCTACACCTAACGCTTCGCTTACTGCTTCAATACTCATCTATAGTTCCTTATTTGGTTTTTTAAATTTTAGAAATGTGTTTGTGATTAGAGTGCATCTTCTCCCCTGACTCGAATATCAAGGCAGAGGCTTTGCATTTCTTTCATCAAAACATTAAAAGACTGAGGCGTTCCCGCCTGCAGAGAATTATCCCCTTTAACTAGAGATTCATAGATCTTAGTCCTGCCAGCTACATCGTCTGACTTGACTGTAAGAATTTCCTGTAAGGTGTAAGCGGCTCCATACGCTTCTAGAGCCCATACCTCCATCTCTCCAAACCTCTGTCCTCCATATTGAGCTTTCCCGCCCAATGGTTGTTGGGTAATCAAACTGTAAGGTCCAACAGCACGGGCATGAATTTTACTGGAAACCAAATGGTTCAACTTGAGCATGTACATGTAGCCCACAACAATCTTTTGGTAAAAAGCCTCACCAGTACAACCATCATAAAGTACTGTTTTTCCAGTATCCGGAAGCTCTGCTTCTTTGAGATATTCCTGAATTCGAGACTCTGGAATTCCGTCAAAAATCGGGGTTGCAACCTTTAATCCTAGCTTGTTACAGGCCCAACCTAAATGAGTTTCAAGAACCTGCCCAACATTCATTCGACTTGGAACTCCAAGGGGATTAAGGCAAATTTGAATTGGGGTTCCATCTGGAAGAAAAGGCATATCTTCTTCGGCAACAATTTTGGCAACCACTCCTTTATTTCCGTGTCTACCTGCCATTTTATCTCCAACTCGCATCTTTTGCTTCTTTGCAACAAATACCCTTACATTCTTGATTGCACCCTGATCGATGGGATCTCCCTGTTCGATGGCTTCAATTTTTCGATTACAGTCATCTTCCAAATCAGAAAATTTTGATTCGTAGCTCTCTATTATTTCGAAAACTTTAATACGCACCGGCGATGGTGGAATCTCGATGAATCGATGTACCGATGCCAATCTTCGGAGAAGAGTCTTGGTAATTTTTCTGTTAGAGGGAATGATGATGTCACCAGTCTCAGAATTCGTAACATTCAGAGGGATCTTTTCCCCGAGGAGAATGTTGGATAGAGATTCTGTAAGTTGTGCTCTTAAGTCTTCAGTTTGAGTTCGAAAATCTTCCTTAATTTGCTTCATTTGTCTGCGGAAATCAGAGGGGGAAAGTTTTTCTCTTTCCGCATCCGTTCTGCTAGAAATCTTAATATCCATGACAATACCTTGAGTACCGGAAGGAACTTTAAGAGAGCTGTCTTTTACATCCGCGGCTTTCTCACCAAATATAGCCCGCAGAAGTTTTTCTTCTGGAGCTAAGTCTGTCTCACTTTTAGGTGTAATTTTGCCTACAAGGATATCACTAGGTTTAACTTCCGCACCGATTCTTACTACACCAAGATGGTCTAAATTCCTAAGAGCTTCTTCCCCTGCGTTCGGAATGTCTCGAGTTATTTCTTCTGGACCTAATTTTGTATCTCGTGCAGTAACTTCGAATTCTTCAATATGAATGGAAGTATAAATATCATCTTTTACGATTTTTTCTGAGATCAAGATCGCATCCTCAAAATTATATCCTTTCCAAGGCATGAAAGCTACAAGGATATTACGCCCAATCGCCAATTCTCCTTGATCCGTACAAGCTCCATCAGCAATCGCTTGCCCAACCTTAACTTTGTCACCTTTTCTAACAATGGGCTTTTGATTAAAGCAAGTGCCCGCATTAGAACGAAGGAATTTCCGCAAATCATAACAATAAATCCCTTTTTTATGATCGCTTCTTGGTTCTTTATAAAACCTTGGCGGAAGTGTTCCATCATCTGAAACCACAATTCTCTTACCATCTGCAAGGGCGACAATTCCTTCTGATTCGGAAACACTCACAGTTTTCGAATCCTCTGCTACCTTCTTTTCAATTCCAGTTCCAACAAGAGGAGATTCAGATTGAAGTAGGGGAACGGCTTGCCTTTGCATGTTTGCTCCCATGAGTGCCCGATTGGCGTCATCATGTTCGATAAAAGGGATGAGTCCTGCGGCCACTGAAACCACCTGCTTAGGAGAAACATCCATGTAGTCAACATCTACTGGATCATATTCACCCACTTGGTCACGGTACCGACAGGTAACACGACCTGTAAGTTTACTACTCGATTTTTCAATTTCAGTATTTGCCTGGGCAATACGAAATCTTTCTTCTTCAAACGCATTTAAGTATTTAACATTCTTAGGATTTTTATCAACAACGCCTTTATTTACTGGGTGGTAGGGAGATTGTAGAAATCCAAATTCGTCAATTTTTGCATAAGTAGAGAGGGTATTGATCAATCCAATATTCGGTCCCTCCGGTGTCTCAATCGGACAAATCCGCCCATAGTGAGTTGGATGAACATCTC
>DBVA01000052.1:27045-28876 GCA_002308735.1 Opitutia bacterium UBA1276
TGGATGAACATCTCTAACTTCGAAGCCGGCTCTCTCCCTATTAAGACCTCCGGGTCCTAGGGCGGAAAGGCGACGCTTGTGAGTCATTTCTGCAAGGGGATTGATTTGGTCTTTAAATTGACTGAGCTGACTCCTTGCAAAAAAGTCACGAACTACTGTTGTTAATGCCTTTGGATTAATGAGTTTGCCTGGTGTCAAAGACTCTACGCCTTGATCGTAAAGAGTCATACGTTCGCGTACAACTCTCTCCGTTCTGGCCAAACCACTCCTACAAACATTTGCTAAAAGTTCTCCAACCGTACGAACCCTTCGGTTCCCAAGGTGATCGATATCGTCTATTCCCATATCGAATATCGACCCAGCGTCTTGTTTTGCTTTTTCTTCGTTGCTTTTTCCTCTTTTTAAATCCGTAAGCTTGCGGGTAGCTGCTACCAAATCCTCAACCGTTGTTACCCGAACATCAAGCGGAGTTTCTTGGCCTAACTTCAAGTTAAGCATATGACGTCCCACTTTTGCTAAATCGTATCTCTTGGGATCCAGGAAGAGACGTTTGATCAAAGCTTCAGCATTTGCTTTTTCTGGGGGTTCTCCCGGCCTGAGTTTTTTATAAATTTCCTTAAGTGCTTCATCCTTATTTTTGGTGGTGTCTTTTTTGAGACAACGAATAATTGCACCATCGTCAACGGAGGTATCTATAGCTCGCAAGCTTGATTCTCCTGCTTTCTGGAATGCTCTTAAGTACGTCTTGGTTAATGGTTCGAAAGCTTTTGCAAGAACTTGACCTTTGGTACGATCGAACATGGGTTCGACCAGAACAAAATTTGATACATTATCTTTTTTGAGAAGATCTTCGATAGAAAGATTCTCGATATCATAAAATAATTCTATAATTTTTTGATCGGAGTCCTTATCTTTTTCAGGCTCCCCATCGAGCAATGCCCGAAGAAAAGTTGTGATTAGAAACTTGCGACGCCTTCTACGACGGTCCAAATAAACATACAACAAATCGTGTTGATCGAATTGAGCTTCGATCCAAGTCCCACGATCCGGAATAATTCGAAACCCATAAAGTGTTTTTCCACTAGTGTGGACAGACTCTTCAAAACTTACACCAGGTGATCTGTGCAGTTGGCTTACGACCACTCTTTCGGCACCATTGATAATGAATGAACCTCTTTCAGTAACAATGGGTAACTCACCCATGAAAATTTCTTCTTCACTATAGAAGGGCTTGCTTTGTCCCTCTAGTTCCAACTTGAGGCGTAATTTGACCTGCAAGGGTGCGGCATAGGTACAGTTCTGGTCAATGCAATCCATTTCGGACAGTTTGGATTCACCCATCGAATAGCTCACATATTCCAGGCGCGACTTCTCATCGTAACTGATGATGGGAAAAACTTCTCTAAATACAGCTTCCAACCCTCCCTGTTTTCTGTGACTGGAAGGTACATCCCTTTGAAGAAATTCGTGGAAGGAATCAACCTGATTTTGAATCAAATTGGGTGGGTCGATAACTTCTTGTAGTTTTCCGAAGTTTAGTCTTTGAGTGGAATCCATAACGATCGTGCGGGTTGGAAATAAAAAAATGGAAAAAGCCGCAGGTTGCATGCAACCATACGGCTTAATAAAGAATTACAAATTGAAAAGGCGGGCATTACTTAATTTCTGCTTTGGCACCAGATGCTTCAAGCTTTTTAAGTATTTCTTCTGCTTCGTCTTTTGACACAGCTTCTTTAACTGGCTTAGGAGCACTTTCTACAAGTTCTTTCGCTTCCTTTAGACCTAATCCAGTGATTGCTCTAACTTCTTTAATAACAGCAATTTTATTAGA
>DBVA01000052.1:29211-29443 GCA_002308735.1 Opitutia bacterium UBA1276
AACTCTGTCTTTTCTTCTCCTCCAGATTCGCCGCCATCAGCTCCTCCTGCTGGTGCTGCCACTGCAACAGCTGCCGGAGCTGCGGCACTGACGCCCCATTTTTCTTCGAGATCTTTCACAAGATCTGCGATCTCTATTACTGATTGGCCGCTAAGCCAATCAACTACTTGGTCTTTTGTTATTTCTGACATTTTATTATATTACCTCCTTGCCTGAATATGATTAGTACCTA
>DBVA01000052.1:29736-30994 GCA_002308735.1 Opitutia bacterium UBA1276
CCTGAATATGATTAGTACCTATTGGGTGTTTAAGGGTTTTACCCCTAATTTCTTCTAGGTTGGTGGTTATTATTTTGGGTTAAACGGACTAGTCCGAAATTGAAAATTAATTTTGATCTGCTTTCGCTTTTAAAACGGTGACAAAACCTCTTGCGGGGGCAGACATAACACTTAGTAACTGAGAAGCAGAAGTGTTAAGGAGTGAAAGAAAATGGGCACGAAGGCTTTCAAGGCCGGGCAACTTAGCAAGTTGTTTAACTTCTTCTGCTGTTAATACTCTATCCCCTAAAGCACCCGCTTTTACGGATACTTTATCCGATTTTTTAAAATATTCTCCAAGAACTTTTGCCACACTTGATGCATCCTCCCCCCCAAAAACAATCGCAGTATGACCCGTTAGGTACTCTTCAAAAGCATCCATTTCTTTCTCTTTTGTTGCCAGCCTTAAAGAGGAATTTTTAACTACATGAAACTCTGCACCTCTCTCAGACAAAAGTTGTCTTAATTCAGTAGTTTCTTCAGCGTCAATGCCTTTGTAATCGGTTAGAAAGAAGAAGTCAGAGCGATTGAGGTAATCGGTTGCTTCTTGTACTAGGAATTTCTTTTCTGGTCTCATAAACAAATTATTGTGCAGGCGTGAATGCTATTCTTACGCTTGGGGACATGGTACTGCTGACATGCATCGATTTAATGAATTTACCCTTAAATCCATTGGGGCGTGAAGAGGAAATTGCTTCAATTGCAGTTTCTGCATTTTCTTGAAGTTGTTCTGGAGAAAAAGAACGTTTGCCGATTACCACGGCAATTGCTCCCGTTTTGTCCATTTTAAATTCAACTCTACCTGCTTTTACCTCATTGATACCACTTTTTATATCATCGGTTACCGTACCCGCTTTGGGTGTTGGCATTAGCCCTCTTGGTCCAAGTACACGAGCGATTGACCTAACAGATTTCATCGCAGATGTGGTGGAAAGAGCAACATCAAAGTCCATCCAACCATCTTTCACTTTGGAAATTAAGTCCTCTAAACCTGCGTAGTCAGCTCCAAACTCTTTGGCTTCTTCAGCATTTTCTGTAAAAACAAGCACTTTGATTTCTTTTCCACTTCCGTGAGGCAGATTAACCACGCCACGAACAGCTTGTGCACTTTGTTTGGGGTCAACTCCTAGGGACATTGAAATCTCAACCGTTTCGTCAAATTTTACTTTCTCAAAAGCAGATAATCTTTCAATTGCATGAGGCAATTCAACCTCAGCCA
>DBVA01000052.1:31376-57049 GCA_002308735.1 Opitutia bacterium UBA1276
TCTAGTTTTTTACCTCAATACCCATACTTCTTGCGGTACCTTCAATAATTCGGCAGGCAGCATCGGCATCAGTGGCATTTAAATCATTTTGTTTTGTCTTTACAATTTCAAGAACTTGGTCGCGAGTAACCGTTCCGACCTTATCACGGTTGGGTACTCCTGATCCTTTAGCAAGACCCGCCGCTTTTTTTAATAATACAGCAGCAGGAGGGGATTTTAGAATAAAGCTAAACGAACGATCCGCATAAACGGTGATAACCACAGGAAGAATCAGACCTGATTGATCTTTTGTTTTGGCATTGAATTCTTTACAAAAACCCATGATATTAACACCTTGTGCCCCTAGCGCAGGGCCTACTGGAGGGGCAGGATTCGCTGCACCGGCAGGTAATTGAAGTTTGATTTGTCCGACTGCTTTTTTTGCCATTTTGTTTTCCTGTTTATTCCTCTTCTGCTTTTTCTACTTGCCAGAATTCTAGCTCGACTGGAGTAAATCTACCAAAGATAGAGACTGAAACTTTGAGAGTACCTTTTTCGGCATCTATTTCTTCTATTTCACCGGTTAGGTTTAAGAAGGGACCATCTAATATTTTAACCACTTCTCCTGTAGCAAACTTGACTTTGGGCACTTCCTTTCCAATTGCTTCATCCACCTGCCTCAAAATCCTACCGATTTCGTCTTCCGCTAAAGGAGTAGGGTTTTCTTTTCCAATAAAGTTAATCACCCCATCAGTTTCCTTAATTTTATACCAAGGACCTTTTTTTAGATTTCCATTTTCGTCAAAAAGGTTCATCTCAACAAAAACATATCCTGGATAAAACTTACGATCTCGTTGCTTTTTTTTACCATTCTTGACCTCTGAAACGGTTTCTATCGGTACAAGAATTTCTTTTAGGCTACTGCAAAACTCTTCATCATCCTCTTTGTATTTAACAAGATAACGCTTAACTTTGTCTTCGTGATTGGAAAGACATTGTAACGCATACCATTTCATATCTAAACTCATAGGGTAAGGTGGCTCTAAATTAAAACTAACTGCTCTTTACGAGATTCGTAAACAACTCAACCCAATTGGATAGAGAAAAGTCAGAAACTGAAATAAAAAAACCAAGGATAATGACTCCAATCACAACCACCACGGTGGACTCTCGAAGTTCCCCAACGGAAGGCCAGCTAGCCTTACTTAGTTCAGCTAAAGTTTCCTTGTAAAAGGTCCGAATTTTTGCAAAAGGATTCAATTTATGAAAGATCGATGGCGGGAGAAGAGGGACTCGAACCCCCAGCCTACGGTTTTGGAGACCGTTGCTCTACCAGTTGAGCTATTCTCCCAGCACTTTAAAATTAATCAAAAATAGTAGTGCTTAGAGAATCTCAGAGATATTACCGGCACCGATTGTTTTGCCTCCTTCTCGGATCGCAAACCTTTGACCAGATTCCATGGCAATGGATTTCTGAAGGTCAATTTCAACAGCAAGGTTGTCGCCAGGCATCACCATTTCAACTCCATCTGGAAGTTCGACATTACCAGTAACATCGGCGGTTCCGAAAAAGAATTGTGGGCGATATCCTTTAAAGAAAGGGGTATGTCTTCCTCCTTCTTCTTTATTGAGTACATAAATTTGTGCTTTAGCTTTCGTGTGAGGCTTGATGCTGCCAGGTTTCGCAATGACATGTCCCCGTTGTATATCTGCTTTTTCAACGCCACGAAGAAGAATGCCGACATTATCACCAGCCTGACCTTCACCAAGTTCCTTTCGAAACATTTCAACACCTGTACAGGTTGTGGTGCGGGATTCTCCAAGACCAACAATTTCAATCTCATCGCCTACTTTTACAATCCCTCTTTCAATACGGCCTGTTGCAACTGTTCCTCTACCGGTAATGGTAAAGACATCTTCTACGGACATCAAAAGGGGTTTATCAACATCTCTTACAGGCTCGGCAATGTCTGCATCAATTGCGTCCATAAGTTTTTGGATGGCACCGAGGCCAAGCTCTCCCTCATCGTCCTCAAGTGCTTTGGTTGCGGAGCCACGAATGATCTGAGCATTGTCACCATCAAATTCATATTTGCTGAGCAAATCCCTAATTTCCATGTCGACGAGTTCTATCAATTCCTCATCATCCCCAGACATTAAGTCGCATTTATTAAGAAAAACAACAAGATTGGGAACATCTACTTGACGAGCAAGCAAGATATGCTCTCTTGTTTGAGGCATGGGACCTGTTGTGGCGTCTACTACTAAAATAGCTCCATCCATTTGGGCTGCACCTGTAATCATATTTTTTACGAAGTCAGCGTGTCCTGGACAGTCAACATGAGCATAATGCCTATTTGCAGATTCATACTCGACATGCGATACAGCAATTGTAACTATCTTAGAAGCATCACGTACGGTGCCTCCCTTTGCGATATCAGCGTATGTCTTAACTTCAGCAAAGCCTTGCTTCGCTTGGGCATGTAGAATTGCCGTCGTTAAAGTAGTCTTTCCATGGTCCACGTGACCGATGGTGCCTACATTTACGTGTGGTTTTGTGCGTTGGAACTGTTCTTTGGCCATTGATTTGACTTGTTTATGTTGTAGGTGGAGCCCACGAGCGGATTTGAACCGCCGACCTCGTCCTTACCAAGGACGCGCTCTACCGACTGAGCTACATGGGCGGAGGGCATGGGGATTAATTTAGAAAAACTAAGAATCATAGTTTTTCGCCCCTCCTTGTCAAGTCAAAGGATTATGAGCTCTTTTTATTCTATGAAATAATTTGCTTGAGTTAAAAAGAGCTCAAAACATAATATTTGTTTTGATGCGGGCGTAGCTCAGTTGGTAGAGCACCACCTTGCCAAGGTGGATGTCGAGGGTTCGAATCCCTTCGCCCGCTCCATTTTATTTTTTAAAGATAGGATACAATTCTCTTTCGAGCTCAGCCCTGCAAACAATAATATCGCTGAAATTATCTGGTGAAAGCTTTATTACCTTCAAGCCTGCAGATTCTATGACAGGGAGAATAGGAGCAATATCACACAATTTTAAGGACAAATCGATCATTACATCCGCATTTCCTGAAATAAGTAGATGGTATCCAAAGCAATCACCCCAAGTTCTTACAGTGGGCCCTAAATTCTTCAATTCTTTCCAATGGTTTGAAAATCTTGAATTTTGTATTCTGGATTCATCCGTTGTCAGCACGATTCTACTTTTCCAATCTGGAACAGATCTCTCTTTTAAGCTAAATCCGATATTTGAAAGAGTTGAACCATCTCCCGCACAAAAAATATCATTGTACGAAGGAAGCCTGTATGAACCATAAATTATTTTTTCTTTGTAACAAAGCCCAACCAAGACGCCATAAAATGGAATCCCTGAAGAAAAATTTATTGTGCCGTCTACTGGATCCAGAATCCAACCATACTGTGATGTTCCAATGCGATTTTCCTCTTCTTCTCCATGGATGGAATGGTCAGGATATTGGTTCAATATTTCCTCTCTTAGTAACCGCTCAATTTGCAAATCTACGCTCGTAACCAATGTGCCATCTTCCTTATTCCAAAATTTATAAGAACCATTAAAACTTTCGTTTGCTATTTCTGAAGCTTTGGAAGTCAGTGCTTGCGTAAAATCCCTAAATTCCAAAAATGAAATTTCTTCTTTATGCATGGTTACGGGATAGTTTTGGACTTCGAAGGTTCACTTCACGATGGCTTTAGAGAAGTAGGATACATCAAAATTAAAAATTTTGAAATCATAGATGCTAAAGAGATAACAGTTGGTTCTGGTTGTAAAGAGAAGATTTTAAGATCTTTTTTAGAAAATAGGTACGATTTTTTCCTATCACATCAATCAAACATTGAAAAAAATCTTATTAAAAGGGAAATGCCCTACACATCTTTTTCACCTTCGGGGAAATGGGAGCCATGGTTAGATACTAAATTAATTTACAAGAAGTTATACCCTGATTTGAAAAAATATGATTTGAAAACACTAACTGAAACTTTTATGGGCTTAAAATCTATTAATGAAAAAGCAGCACTGTACTGTGATCCAAAAAAAATAGGATTTCACAATGCCTTGTTCGATGCGTTTTGTTGTTATGCACTGACAAAAAGGCTGAGTACGAAAGTAAACTTACAAAAATTTTTATATCCGTTTGCTTAATCTTCTAAAGATGATTCTGCACCCGCTACTTCAACGCTTTCTGTGGTCTCATCATCTTCCATTATATCGTCAGTTTCTACATTTTTTTCTTCATCAAGTTCCATAACTTCAGAAATACCTATCAAAGCATCTTTTTTGTCTAGATTAACTAGCTTTACGCCCTTGGACCCCCTGTTCGTTTCCCGGATGTTTAATACAGGACATCGGACGGCTTGGCCGCGTGAAGTGATCATTAAGATTTCACTTTCTTCGGAAACACTAAGGGCAGAACAAACCGCATTCGTATTCATCGCAGTTACCCCTTGGCCTCCACGCTTTCTTGGAATTACATCAATCGAATCATCTGCGGGTTTTCCTCCATTCGGAAGAAAGGCACTAAATCGTGTCCGGATTCCAAGACCATTTTTTCCTGCAATTAAGAGAAGTTTTTCTTCTTCTACTGTAAGCATATTCACAACTTCGTCTTGGTCTTTTAATCGAATGCCCCGAACTCCGCGAGTCACTCTTCCTTGGTCCCTTAATTGGTCACAAGAGAATCGAAGACCTTTTCCATTTCTTGTAAGAATGAGCAGGTGATCTGAAGAATTGGCTCTTAGTGCTTGTAAGACTGAATCTCCATCATCAATATTGATTCCAATAATTCCTCCTTTTCTGTGGTTTTTATATGCACTAATTTTGGTTTTTTTAACCACTCCTTTTTGTGTGCAAAGTACCAGAGATTCATCGGACTCAAAACTGTCAATGGGAATAACTGCTGAAACACTTTCATCTTTTTGCATGTCCAAAAAATTAATAATATTACGCCCCTTTGATATCCTACTACCTTCCGGTATCTCGTATGCTTTTTGAACATATACCCTTCCATTATTCATAAAGAACATGAGGGTATCATGTGCATTGCAAGTTTTTAATATTTTGACAGGGTCCTCATTTTTTTGACCAGTTCCGATGACCCCCTTGCCCCCTCTATTTTGTAGTCTATATTCCTCAATCTGAGTGCGTTTTATAAAGCCTGTATCCGTAATGGTAACTACGCATCCATCGTTGGGAATCAAGTCTTCCATTCTGACATCTCCCTCTGCTTCGGTAATGATTGTCTTCCGTTCGTCAGCATACTCTTTTTTCAATAACACTAACTCATCTTTGATTACCGTAAGCAAGCGATGTTCATTTTCGATAATATCCTTGAAGCCTTTTATTTGCTCCATCAACTCTAAATACTCCGCATCGATTTTTTCCCTCTCCATTCCTGTGAGTTGATATAGTCGCAGGTCTAAAATAGCGTTCACTTGTCTTTCCGAAAGCGTGTATTTTTCAATGAGTTTTGCTTTTGCCTCATTCCTATTTGCTGACGCTCTAATGATCTTCACAAAATCATCGAGGTTATCCAGTGCAATTTTATAGCCTTCTAAAATGTGAGCCCTTGCTTCTGCTTTTCTAAGTCGAAATTTGGTTCTTCTTAGAATAACCTCTCGCCTATGTTCCACATAGCACTCGAGTGTCTCTTTGATGTTTAATTGTCTGGGACGACGTTTATCTAATGCGAGTAGAATTACCCCAAAACTGCTCTCTAAAGCAGTCATTTTATAAAGCTTATTCATGGTAACCCTTTCGATTTCACCCATTTTTAACTCAACTACAATACGAGTGGTTTCCGTAGACTCGTCTCGTAAGTCACTCACTCCATCGAGTATTTTTTCCTTCACAAGATCTGCTATACGGGTAACTAAGGTAGCTCGGTTTGCGTTGTAAGGTATTTCGGTAATCACAATTTGTTGTTTGCCTGAAGGTAAATCTTCAATAAGCATGCTTCCCCGCATGCGAACAATTCCCCGTCCTGTGTGCATGTAGGAATTAATGCCGGATCTTCCAGCGATACTTCCACCAGTTGGAAAATCTGGACCAGGAAGAATTTCCATGATTTCATCAATGGTAACCGATGGATTATCGATCAATGCACAAACCGCATCAATGAGTTCTCCCAAGTTATGCGGCGGAATGTTAGTAGCCATACCAACCGCAATTCCGGTAGATCCATTCATCAACAAGGTTGGAAGAGCAGAAGGCAATACTGAAGGCTCTGTTGAACTTTCTTTATAGTTTGGGATAAAATCTACAGTATCTTCATCGATATCCTTGAGCAGTTCTTCCGAAATTTTGGTTAACTTGCACTCCGTATACCGGTACGCCGCCGCAGAATCTCCATCTACCGAACCAAAATTTCCTTGTCCATCAACCAGAGGATATCTCATTACCCAAGGTTGAGCCATCCTGACTAAAGTATCATATACTGAGCCATCACCATGAGGGTGATAATTTTTTAAAACTTCTCCCACTACACCGGCACACTTATCGTAAGCCCGATTGTGAAGCAGCCCCTCCCTCAACATGGCATACAGAACCCTTCTTTGTACAGGCTTGAATCCATCTCTAACATCTGGCAATGCTCTACTTACAATAACTGACATCGAATAATCGATGTAAGCAGATTGCATGATTTCACTTATATTTCCTGTAATTAAACCTTTTCTATTTTCGTTCATGATTTTAAGCGTCAATAAAGGATACGTTTAATGCATTGTCCTCAATAAATGCTCTTCTCGGGGCAACTTCTTCTCCCATGAGCATCGTGAACATATTATCGGCTGCAATCGCATCCGAAATTTCCACCTGTATTAAACTTCTAGTTTCTGGGTCCATAGTAGTTTCATATAGTTGTTTCGGATTCATTTCTCCCAATCCTTTGTATCGTTGGATTTGAAGACCCTTTCGTCCAAGCCTTCGAATGTTTTCCAGAAATTCAGATACACTTGAGATCGAAATGTGTTTGTCTTCTGAGTCGTTAATGAAATTAAGCCGAAAATCAGTTTCTTCTGGTCCTCCGGAAAATAATTTTAAATTTGCACCAAGATCTGTTGCCATTCCTAAAAGTTTTTCTAGCTCGAACGACTCGTATATTTCATGTATCGATATTCTTTGTGTGGTAATTCCGTCTGCATTTTCAACTTGCCTAGAAATTACATCATTAGATTCTTCTTCAGGAATATTTTGTGCATTCATGAAGCCTGATTTTGCCTCTATGTCATAAAAGAATCTAATCTCTTCCTCATTACCTGTGCGAATTCTTGCTAAATAGCGGGGTAATTTCTTTCTGTCCTCATCATACTGCTTTAGATAGCGAGTAGATGTACAACCATACCTTGCAAGCCCAGAACCAATAGTTTCAATTTTTAAAAAAAGATCGGTTAATTGACGGGTTTCTTCAGAAGTAAAAAGCTTGGCATCACTAATCCTTTCAAAGGCAATATCTTCGCAACCCAAGTCGATCAGAATCTTGCTTAACTCAGCATCGTCTTGAATATATTGCTCTGTCTTTCTTCGCTTAATTTTATAAAGGGGTGGACGAGCAACATAGACATATCCTTTTTCGATAAGCCCTTTCATTTGCCTAAAAATAAAAGTAAGTAATAAAGTCCTTATATGAGCACCATCAACATCCGCATCCGTCATAATGATAATCTTGTGATACCTCGCTCTATCGGCATCAAATGACCCATCTCCTTCGTGGTCTCCAATACCGGTGCCAACTGCTGTGATTAGGCTTCTGATCTCTGCATTATTCAAAACTTTATCCAATCGGGCTTTTTCCACATTCAAAAGCTTTCCCCTCAAGGGAAGAATTGCTTGGGTTAATCGATCCCTTCCTTGCTTCGCTGAACCTCCCGCGGAATCTCCCTCCACAATATAAATTTCACTTTTGGAGGGATCTTTTTCAGCACAATCTGCAAGTTTTCCCGGTAATCCTCCTCCTGAAAGTGCTCCTTTTCTCACGGTTTCCCTTGCTTTTCTAGCCGCTTCTCGGGCTCGTGCTGCATGGATTACCTTTGTGATTATAATTTTTGCTTCATCAGGATTTAATTCAAAATAGTGTTTCAGGCTCTTCCCGACAATTTTTTGGACAATACCATCTACTTCCCGATTAGATAACTTTGTTTTGGTTTGTCCCTCAAACCTTGGTTCAGGCACTTTAACAGAGATAACTGCGGTTAAGCCCTCTCTTACATCATCTCCCGTAAGTGATAACTCTTTTTCCTTAAGGAGGTCGTTTTCCCTCGCATAATTGTTAATTACCCTTGTTAAAGCTGTCCTATATCCAGACAAATGGGTTCCACCCTCAACATTATGAATTGAATTCGCATAAGCATACAATTGGTCTGAAAAGGAATCGTTGTATATCATTGCAACTTCAAGTTTGATATTACCCTCTCCCGTTTCTGCCGGTGCTTCGTCGGAAAAAGAAATTGGCTTATCTATCAAACAGTTCTTATTTTGGTTTAAGTAAGTAACATACTCGCTGATTCCATCCTCAAAGAAAAACTCTTCTTTTCGGCTATCTACATCTTGAATCAAGTGAATTCGAACCCCCGGGTTCAAAAAAGCCAATTCACGAAGTCTCTTCGCAAGCAAATCAAACTTAAAATCACGCGTTTCGGTAAATATCTGTTCGTCTGGTAAAAAAGTAATTTTAGTACCCGATGATTTACAATCACCGACAATTCGAAGTTTTTCGGTTGTCTTGCCTCTGGAGAACTCCATTTGGTGGACTTTTCCTTCTTTTTTTACCTCTGCAATAAACCATTCTGAAACCGCATTTACACATTTTGCACCAACTCCATGCAGCCCACCTGATACCTGATAAGCACCTTTCCCAAATTTTCCACCTGCGTGCAGGTTTGTAAGGACCAGCTCCAAGGCCGGCATTTGATGCTTCGGGTGCATATCTACTGGAATACCTCTTCCATTATCTTGAACCGAACAAGAACCATCTCCGTGAAGATGTACCGTTATTTCAGAACAGTAACCCGCAAGGGCTTCATCAATAGAATTATCCACTATTTCAAAAACGCAATGGTGCAGGCCACGTTCATTGGTATCACCAATATACATATCTGGCCTTTTTCGAACTCCTTCTAATCCCTCGAGCTTTTGGATCTTGGAAGCGTCGTAGTTGTTGTCGTTTGCGGATTCTTTTTCTTCTGACATAAAAATTTTTAGTACTTAAACGAGTTTAATATAAGCTTAGCTAATCTTAATTTAGGAAGCGAAAGCTTAAAGGTTTAGAAAATTTCTTCATACAAATATTGAATATATTTTGCATTTCTAGCACTACTGCGTCAAGGTGCTATTCAAGTTGATAACTTTATAATGAACACCTGTACCGACCCGATGCTTACAGAAGAGTGTTGAGCAAAGTTTTACATAAGCCCATGTAAAAAAGATATTTAAGGGATAATATAATTTGCTTATATTATGTTTTTACTTAATTTTAATTAAAGAAAATCAAGTTTGGAACATCATCATGTTAATAACTTTATCCCTAAAACTTGGGATTTCTATGTCACCCTCCCCTAGGAAGGAAAATTTTTGGTCTGTAAGAAATATTAATTTGGGCTTAATTAGGCTTTTAGTATATTAATTTTAATTATCATAATCTTATTAAAACCACCCCCAATACCAAGATACCAAAAATACGGTTCCAACAAAATAAACTAGGTTGAAAACAAGGCCTACTTTCATGAAATCAGAGAAACGATATCCGCCTACGGAGTAAACAAATGTATTCGTCTGGTATCCAATAGGTGTTAAAAAGCTCGCTGATGCAGCGATACAAGCGGTTAAAACATATGCTCTTGCATCAGTTGCCCCCATTTCTAGTTGCTGTGCTATTTCAAGAGAAATTGGAGCCATTATCACAATCGTTGCATTGTTTGACAAAACCTCCGTTAAGAAAGAAGTTACAAAATATATTAAGATCAAAACCCCTATAATTTTGAAATCCGGCTCAAACGCATGAATTGAAATTTGTTCGACAAAAGAAGCGATCATGGTGGAAGCCTCTGTTTTTCTAAGAGTTACACCAAGAGCTAGCATTCCATAAATAAGAATTAAAATATTCCATTCAACCGAACGATAAGCCTCCGTTGGTTTGATACATTTTGTTACTAATAAGAGAGCCACACCGCTGATTGCCGCTGCAGAAATTGGCAAAATTCCAAAACTGGCAAGCACCACCACGGAAAATAAAACCGCTATTACCAGAGGAGCTTTGTTTTTTCTATTTTCTAAGGATACCACTGGTTTGTCCAAGAGAATCAATTCATCTTCATTCCTAAGTTCATTAATCGAATTCTGCGTACCTAATATTAAAAGGGTGTCACTACTCTGTAAGCGTATTTCTGCTCTTTGTTTATAGATATTCTTTCCCTTCCGATGAATGGCTAAAATCGCTAGATTGAATCGGGATCTAAAGTTTACCTCTTGTAGTGTTTTATGAAGCATCGAAGAGGAGGGCCTTACCACTGCTTCCACCATTATACTTTGGTTGGAAGAAATATGTTCTATTCCCATTCCTTCTGGATTAAACAAGTCAAGCCCTTCAATTTCATTTGCCTCGACAATACCCTCTGGTTTGCAAGAAAGAATGATTCTATCTCCAGGCTCGAATATTAATTCGGATGTCCTGTGAAAAATCGATTTTTTTTCTCTTAACACATCTATCAAACGAGCACCCTGAATTTCCTTTATTTTAGACTCTTTTATGGTTTTACCGACTATCCTTGATCCCCTTGAAATTCTTGCTTCAGTTAAAAATTCTTTTCTATCTATTTCTGAAATTATGCTGCTCAAGGCCTCTCTTTCAGGAAGTAATTTTCTTCCAAAAAGTACCATTAAAAGAAGTGAAATAAAAAGAAGAGGAAGGCCTATTTTCGAAAGTTCAAACATGCTGAGAGAATTCATCTCTGGATAGAACGGGTTAGAACCCATGATACCGCTTGCTAAAATATTCGTGCTTGTTCCCATTAAAGTACAACAACCGCCAAAGATAGATGCATAAGAAACGGGTATTAGCATTTTCGAAGCAGAAATACCCAAAGATTTTGAAAGTGCCATAACCACCGGTAACAAAACAACTACGACTGGAGTGTTGTTTATAAATGCCGAAACGATAGCAACAAGACATAACAGAATCAGCATGAATTTTCGGTAACCCAATTCACAAAATTTTTCTAAATATTGAGATACGCTCTCCAAAACCCGACTTTTATTTAATGAAGAGCTGATTACGAACATCGCAGCAATGGTCAAGGGTGCTTCATTGGTAAATATATACAATACTTCCTTTGGAGATGGCCAATTCTCTAAAATGTCTGCACTGGAAATGGTAAGTATTATGGCGAGAAGGCAAAGTGCCGTAACATCCAAACTCACCTTCTCCAAAATAAAAGATAACAAAGCGGAAAAGAGGAGTACAAAAGCGATTACTGTTTCAATTCCCATTTCTAAACTGATAAATACTTATGGTGGACTTCGTGAAAGAATTTTCACATAATGAATTCCCAATCTTTTCATAATTTGTCCGCTTGTCGAACATAACTTAAAACTACACCCAAACATGTCTTTCGACTTTCTTAATCGCCCACGCCGTCTAAGAGAAAATAAAATTCTTCGAGACATGATTTCCGAAAATTCCCTTTCTGTTCACGATTTGATTTTTCCGGTTTTCGTATCAAGCGATAATTCAGGATCAAAAGAGATTTCTTCTATGCCCGGAATCTTTCGGTGGTCTCTTGATGCACTGGAAGATCAAATGCCTAAGTGGTTGGAGCTCGGTATTCGCAGTTTTGCCATTTTTCCATGCGTCGCTGAATCAAAAAAAGATGATCTAGGTAGCGAAATACTAAATCCCAAGGCTTTGTCTTACCAAGCTGCTGGTTTGATTAAATCCAAATGGGACGACACCTTACTTGTAGCTGATATTGCACTGGATCCGTATACCAAACACGGACATGACGGTGTTTTAGACGAGCAGGGTTGCATTTCAAACGACCCGACAGTTGAAATTTTAGCCAAGGCTTCGGTTGTTGCAGCTGAATCTGGTTATGATTTAGTTGCCCCGTCGGACATGATGGACGGACGAGTTTCCATAATTCGAAAATACTTAGATTCTTCCAGCTTTTATCATGTCGGAATTATGGCTTATTCGGCAAAGTTTTGTTCCGCTTATTATGGACCTTTCAGGGAGGCGATTGGCTCCTCGACTGCAAAACCCATTGATAAGTCCACCTATCAGCTAAATCCCGCCAATAAAACTGAAGCAGAAAGAGAGTTACTCCTGGATGCAGCTGAAGGAGCAGATATTCTTATGGTTAAGCCTGCAGAACCGTATCTTGACATTATAATGCATGCAAAAAATCATCACTGCCTTCCAGTTGCGGCATATCAAGTATCAGGAGAGTACTCCAGGTTATGGGCAGCCTCTTCCTTAGGATGGCTTGATCTCGATGAGTGCGCAAAGGAGTCATTACTTTCAATCAAAAGAGCAGGGGCAGATTTAATTTTAACTTATTTTGCGGAGAGAATCGCTCCTCAACTCTGACCATACTAGAGCCTATTGATCTTCATCAGGAGCACCACCTTCATAAGGAGTGGTTTCCTCTCTTTCCTCTTCTTCCCATTTTAAGTCCTCATCGGGTAAAAGCTTTTCCTCTTTGTCTGAAACTTCAACAAGGCCGGTCTCAAGGTCGGAATAATCCTCTTCTTTTTCGGAAGAATTCTCGCTATCTTCTTCAAGATCGGAATCAATGGCAAAACCTTCTGGCACGAATTCTAATATCGATAACAATTCCTCGCTGAAGTGACTCCTTTTCGCTTCCAAAAAATCATTGTTTTCTTTTTCCGCCAAAACTTCTTCCATTTCTTCTTGCGTGTAAGGTTCAGTGAATTCAATCAATTCATTTAGCATAGAAACCCTTACGCTGGAAATATGGTTCAAGAAGTCTGCATAAGGGCCTTTTTCCTCATTAAGAACATCAGGTAAAGCGAAAAGCATATCTTCCGCCTTGAGTAAAGAATCTCTTACCCTGACAAGCTTAATCATTCCACCTTTTACCTCTTCCGCAATTTCAAATGTGAAAAAAGCCTCGTCAACCAGCTGTGAATCTAATCCAAATTCTGTCATTGAATCAATCAACTCATTGATATGAAGAAATTGTTTGGGGTCGATAATACCCAAATCTTCCACATCCCAATTCTCTTTATCACTTATTGATTCCACCCACCAATTTTCATCTTTACCTAGGCGAACCACACACCAATCTAAACTCGGTCCTGTTTTTTTCATTGATTTGGCTTAATCGTTCTTCTTTTGATCTGTCAACTTTCTTGTACAAATAAATGAATTGCTATCTCGTCCATCTGCATTGATTTTTACTACTTACATCCTTTTGTCTTTGTGAATTCCCTTTATCAATCTTTTTTCCGAAAAATCCTTTTTAGGCTAGAGCCTGAGCAGGCTCATGACCTAACCTGTGGGATTCTTGGGTATGCAGAAACAATCCCCATTATTAAAAAAATTATTTCCCAATTCTTAAGAGTTGAATCTAAAAATATTTCTTTGTTTGGTCTGAATTTTTCTAATTGTGTTGGTCTGGCTGCAGGCCTCGATAAGAATGGAATGTTTCCAGGTATTTCTTCCTCCCTAGGTTTTGGGCATATTGAAGTTGGTACCGTCACCCCTCTTTCTCAGCCTGGCAACCCCAAGCCAAGGCTTTTTAGATATCCCGAAGAAAAAGCTTTGGTCAACAGGATGGGGTTTAATAATATTGGGGCCAGGGCGGTTGTTGAAAGATTGGCTAAGTACAACCCCATAGGTAGTAGAGTTTCCCCTATAGGGATCAACATTGGAAAAGGTAAAAATACTCTTCCCGAAAAAGCTATCAATGACTATCTGATTGGTTTTGAAACCGTGGTTGAGCAGGCGGATTACATCACCATTAATATCAGTTCCCCCAACACTCCGGGTTTAAGGTTACTTCATCAAAAAAGTTTTCTAGAACCGTTACTTCGTAGTTTACATGAACTTAATCACGAAATTGCGAAAGGTAGAAAATCTAATCCAGTACCATGCCTTTTAAAAATTTCCCCAGATGAATCCTATAAAGATTTAGAATCCATAATCGAATTGGCTTTAGAAAACAAATTTGATGGAATTATCGCCACCAATACCACAACAAGAAGAAATGTGAATTTTCCAAGCTTAGAGAAAGGCGGGCTTAGTGGAAAGCCACTAGAGCACCGATCTTTGTCTATGATAAAGTTTATTGTAGAGGAGAGTTCAAATAAGCTTCCGGTAATTGGGGTGGGTGGAATTCATGACTCCGACTCGGCCCACAAGAAATTAGATGCAGGTGCATCTTTGTTGCAACTCTACACTTCCTTTATTTATAATGGCCCTTTATTTCCTGCACGACTCGTAAATTCTCTTCATACAAGATCCGTATGGCCTTAAATTTACAGATATTGTCTACAATATGAAAAAAATATTTTCGACTATCCTATTCATTTGCCTGTTGTCGGCCAGCTTGGGCTATATGATTTTGTTTGAGGGGAAATTTGATAATTTTGAAGATTGGTGGGATCAGCAAACCAGAGGAAGTTCCTCTTTTCCTTTTAGCCCCTACAAGAAATACCGTAAAGAGGCATCCCTTTTATACTTTGATGAAGCAAATTCCATTGAATTTCTGGATCGTCATTTGTTCTGGAAAGGTAGTGGGGCAATTGCAAAACCTGAACTTAGCCAAGATTATGGATTGGTTAATATAATTGTTATCTCAGGAGGTTATGGTTACTCAGATCAAGTTGAGGCGGTGGTTCGTGGTAGTGGCGGTCAAGATTTTATTCTAGGTCCTGTCACTGTTTCCAATGGACGCATTTCCAAGGTTGGGGTTATAAACTCGGGTACTTGGACAAACGAACCTCTTGCCTACCATGGTACAGACCCTCACCCTTTCAGTGGTACTGCTGTAATCAAGTTCAAAAGTGGTCAAGTTATTGAAGAAATTCCTTTTCTTTCTGGAAAAAAACATGGCCAACACACTCGTTATAACGAAAGGGGAGTCCCCATTTTCTCAAAAGATTATGTTCACGGAAAGAAATCCGGGACTCATATCTTTTGGTTTTCCAGACCGCTTGACCCTGATGATTACAAGACGAAGAGTAAAGAGGGGTACCCATCTCTTTGGATCGAAATAAATGAGAAGGCCAAAGAAAAGTTTAGAAAAAAATATGGCACCTCTGAATCCAATGAATGGGTTGTTTCTAAATACAAGTTATCGGGTGGTGCCTTTGGTGTAAAATTGCTTGAGCACTGGTTAGACAATAAAAAACATGGGCTTTTCGAAGGGTTTGATGAATACGGTAATAAGACCTTCAAAGATGAATTCAAACATGGACTTAGAATTAAACATAGAATCTTCGACAAAACGAAGTGATGGTGCTCAAGGGGGGACTCGAACCCCCACGCCTTACGGCACTAGATCCTTAGTCTAGCGCGTCTACCAATTCCGCCACCTGAGCATATGAAATCTTTTGTAAAACAAGATCAATCAAAAGGCAAGATCATCCAACTAGCCGTTGATGCACCTTGTCCATTGGGGAAATATTACAAATGAATCAAGAAGATGCAGAGGTAGATCTTTCCTCCCTTGAGAATTTCAGTCTTTCTCCCGACTGGACCAGTTCAAAAAAACCGAATTTCCCTCAAAAAAATGAACATTTTCAAGACTCAAAGAAGAGGGACTCAAGAAGTCGAGCTAAGGGTAGTCAAAATCGTAAAAAGACAAATTTTCCGAAAAGAAATACAGACTATGATCTAGGGTGGTCTTTTACCATAATTCCTGATGTTAAAATCCTGCAGACCATAAAATTAAAACTTAAAGAAACAGGTATTACTTACTCTCTGAGAGAAATAACCGATGTTATTGCTGCTAAGAATGAAAGGCTCATGGTCAAAATCGCCTCCAAATATCCAGAGAACCAAATATGGAAGTCAAAAACTTCTGATTCGTATTTCATGTCCAAGGAAAGTGCTGTAAGCAATTTTTTCTCCAGGGAAGAAAAAACATTCATTGAATGTAAGCTCATCGAAGAAGTAATGCCGAAGGGTAATTTCATATATATCTTTCAATGCCCCATCACTAAAGAATTATTACCTCCAACGAGTTTTCACGGCTTTGAAGATGTGGTAAGGCACCACATTTACTCCAATCGTATTAAATCAACCCATGAAAAATTTATCGATTCTTTGCAAAAAATTGAGGACAAAGAGAAGATTGATTTATGGGCGAAATCCCCGATTAAAAGATATTCCTACCTTTTAAAGATCGAAGAAAATAAAGAGTTTCAAAGTATTGAAGCCTTGAAACTTGCCATCGAAAAAGACTTTTTCTCCAATTTTTTTATATCCAAAAATAGCCTAACGATTGCAGCTCATAACTTAAGTATTATCGAATCACCCCTTCGGGCACAGATTGAATCTTTCATTTCCGACAAACATAAATGGTCAAAAGAACTCTTTACCTCATGCTTGGTAAGCCTAAAGAGAAGTAAATATTGCATATTTAAAAAGGGCGAAATTATTTATGTTCGCCAAGCAAATCGAAAAAGTATCGAGCATTTTAAAACAAAGAAATTAACCTCTGAAATTATAGCAGTAATTTCTTCTGATTCGAAGATCACGAAAAAAAGTTTATTAACCAAATTACAACAAAAAGAGTTCGATTTGAAAGAGCTTGTATTAGAACTGAAGTGGCTGGTCAAAGAAGGGTATGTCAATGAGTACAGTGATTCATCCCTTGAATTAAACTGATCGGTTGGAGAACAATATATCTCTTCTTTTCAGATCAATATATTTAAAATCCAACTCATACTCTGGGCAGTTAAAATCCCAAGAGGTAAGTTTTCCCCATTCAATAAGAATAATCCACGGACTGATTAGAAGGGGTTCGATTTCTTCCTCAAAGAAAGAAGGTTCCGGTAAACCTCGATAAAAGTCACAGTGGACTAGATTTATTTCTCCAAAATTATGTGCAACCCTAGAAAAGGACGCACTATTAATACTTTTAATGCCATAATATTCTCCAATACATTTACAGAAAAAGGTTTTTCCCGAACCTAAGATACCGTTGAGATAAAGCACATAAGGTGGATTCAATGATTCTGCCAAATTAAATGCAAATTTCCTAGTGCAATTTAAAGAGAAACTACTGAACTTGCTGAAGTTTAGAATTTCTTTTTTCATCCAGACAATATTGAGAGAATCATCAAGAAATTGAAGAGAGAATGTGAAAGTATGGGAGCTGCTAAGATTCCATATTTCTCATAGCTATAACAAAGAAAAAGCCCGAGTAGCAAAAGAACAAAAAAAGAGCTTACCGTAAAGTGAATGAGTGCAAATACTGTAGAGCTAATTAGTGCTGCTAGTAGAATTCCGAAGTTAAATTTTAAGACGTTGTAGAGAAATTTACGAAAGAAAAATTCCTCTACAATTGGAGCTGCAACCAAAGCAGATAAAACGATGATCCATTGCTTGTCAAAACTTGAGTCCTTTAATACCTGTACAACCTCTTGACTCGAATATTCAGAAAAAAATAAGAACGAGAGTACAGAAAAAATAAATACAACCGGCCAAAACTTGATAAAGCTTAATAATATGGCCTGAAAGCAAACAATAGAGAGATTTTTTTCCTCCATTAATGCAAAGCTTTCAGGAGATTTATATTTCCCCAGTAGAAAAAACATCATTATTAAGAAGAGAAGAAAGAAAATATTAACCTGTAGGATAGCAGAAATTCCAATAAGTGAGATCCATAGCCCTATGTTTCTCTCCTTTTGTTTTGAAACAATTTTGGGCACCAACCGACTGGGTGGTTTAATCAGTAAAAAAAAAGCTCCGAAAATAGTTAAAAGTACCGATAGCGTGAGTCCTACCATTATACACTTAATATTTAGGGCTTTTTGTAAACTAGCTCACCGCCCACATAGGTTCTTTCAATTATCGATCTTAATTTGCATCCATCAAATGGATTATTTGAAGATAACGAAAGACTATCAGGTGCTGAATAAATCCATTCTTCAGTCAAGTCAATGACGATGAAGTCTGCAAAAGAACCGGGCTGTATATTTGCACTTTCTTTTTTTATTATTTTGGACGGATTATACGAAAGCCATTCGGCAAGTTTGTAAGGTAGGTTTTCGACTTTCCCATAAAGCTGCGTATAAATTGCTGAAAAACAAGTATCTAAAGAAGTTACTCCGGCGGGTGCCAAATCGTACTCAGCTTTTTTCAAATGATCTTGATGTGGTTCGTGTCCAGTACAAATATTGTCGATTGTGCCATCCAAAAGGGCTGAAACCAATGACTCTCTATCCTCTTCCTCTCGCAACGGAGGGTGAGTCTTGAAGTTCGTATGATATCCTCTAATCTTCTCGTCCGTTAGACATAAATGATGAGGGGTAGTGTCCGCAGTTATTTTTATACCTTTATTCTTTGCATCATTGATAAGTTCTACAGAACCTTTCGAGGAAATCGAGGATAAGTGAATATGGGCATCTAAATATTTAGATACGGTAATTGAGCGTTGTACAAAAATTTCCTCTGCCATTCGAGGATAACCCCCCAAACCCATACTCAGAGCTACTACGCTATCATGAGCGCTTCCGTTTTTTGACAACGACAATTCTCTTGGAAGATCAATTACAGGAAGATCAAACATAGAAGCATACTCTACGCCTTTCACAAAAATTTCATTATTTTGAGTGGAGAGTGGACAGTCTGTGATTGCCAATACTCCAGATTCCTTAAGCGAACCAATGGGCGACAAACTTCGTCCTTCCATATTGTCCGTCAGTGCTCCAGCTAAGTAGAAATTTACCGCGGCATTTTTGGATGCACACTCATTTATATACCTTATAGATCCTGGATTATCAGCAAAAGGAGAAATATTAGGCATTACCAAAAGTGTAGTGAAACCACCAGCACATGCTGCTTGAGAAACGCTTTTAATATTTTCTTGGCTCCCCCCAACTGCATTCCTAACATGGCACCTTAAATCAACTAATCCCGGTAAAATGGTTTTTCCAGTTAGGTCTAAAACCTCATATTCGGTATCTACTTTTTTAGATTTTATGCGTACAAACTTTGAATCTTCAACCCACAAATCCTTTACCCCATCAGTCTTGCTTGCTGGATCCACGACATATGCATTTTTTAAATATAAATTTTTCACTACCTTATGGAATTAGTCGTGCAGAGATATAGGATCGCCATGCGGACTGCGATTCCATTGGTTACTTGTTCAAGAATAACTGAATTCTTGGAATCAGCTAAGGTCGAATCTATTTCAACCCCTCGATTGATAGGTCCGGGATGAAGAATGATCGCTTCTTTCTTTAAAAGAGCGGATCTTTCTATACTCAAACCAAAAATGCGGGTATATTCTTCTAGGGATGGAAAATGGCTAGAGCTTTGCCTTTCGTGTTGTATTCTTAATAACATTACTGCATCTGCTTTCGAAAGAGATTTTTCAATGTCGTGTGAAACTGTTGCTCCCATTTTTTCAAATCCCTTAGGAACCAGTGTGGACGGACCGACTAAGGTTACATTCGCTCCCATTTTTTGAAGACCCCAAAGGTTCGATCTAGCTACTCTGCTAAATAAAATATCACCTAAAATAGTAATGTTTTTGTTATGCAATGTGCCTAGTTTCTCTTGCAGTGTGAAAATGTCTAAAAGGGCTTGGCTCGGATGCTCATGTGAGCCATCTCCTGCATTAATGATGGGAACAGGTATCGTCTTTGATAAAAATAGTGGCGAACCTGGTGATGAATGACGGATCACTATTGCATCAGCCCCTAGAGCCTGAATATTTAAGGCAGTATCTTTAAGAGACTCTCCCTTGGTCAGGCTACTGCTTTTACTTGCTATGGATATTACATCTGCCGAAAGCGACTTGGCTGCAATTTCAAAAGCAACTCTAGTCCTTGTGCTTGGCTCCATAAAAAGATTTACGATTCGTTTTCCTTCCAAGTTTTTTGATGGCTTCTGCTTTTTCGAAAGGTTTTCTTTAAATTCTTTAGACAATTCTAGGATAAGTTTGATTTCATTTACATCCAGTTCCTCAAGTCCGAGCAATGAATTCCTATTCCAAGTTACTTCCATAATGTTTCTTGCTTGGAATTGTCTGGATTTTGAGAATTGTCTGTAGAAGAAAGGTGCTTAGGGGGATTACTTGACCTAGCATCTAATTGGTTTTGTCTTTGCTTGATCATTTTTCGCATGATTTCCTTAACCTTTTGTTTCATCCATATTGAGGTGGGAGAACCTTCGCTGTAATCTGCAGGTCCATTATTATGCACCCTTGATCTTTCTACTAGTTCACATGTTTGAACAAATTCCCTTTCATTATTTGGATCATATACAGCATAAGTCTTTCCGCCCATTTGTTTTACGACTGCAAATACCGGCACATCACTGGGCCCATCTGCAACATAAATCATTTGATCAATAGGAACCCTTCTGTCTTGGTGTGGGATGGAGGTATTAACATCGATTGCAGAATTTTTGTTGGACCCCTTGTTTATTTCAAAAATAAATCTGGTTTTGGTGGTGTTGTCTACCGTCATTCCGACTTGTGAAATTTCAGGCTCCAAAGGTAGGGAAAGCTCACTTTGATTCATAAAATTCGGGGGGACAGGAGATTCTATAAATTCACATGCGAAAACATCTTCAACCAGAGGATAAATTTTACTGCCACGTATCATTTGAGCCAGACCAGTACTTATAACATAATGCTCTACTTTAAAGTCGTAACTTTTAAATTCTTCATCCTGTGAAATCTCCATCAATTTTTGAAATAGGGTTGGCAGTCCTACACAAAATTTCAATTCAGAGCCAAATTCTAAAAGCTTTTGGTTGGTCAAGCCCCGAAGCGGACCATTTTTTACATAACTCAGCAGGTGGTTAAGGTAAATCGTATCAGAGGAAACAGTAAGCCCTCGCTTTGTATATAGAGCAGGAAGTTCATTTACCTCTTTCCAAAATTTTTGTTCATCAATGGAATAATGCTCGAATAAAGGGGATTGCATATAACCGGGGATCAGGGTTTTGTCAAAATCCCAAACGCAAGCGATTATATTTTGTCCGTGTATTTGGAGCATGTGGTGATAGTATCAGGAACTTCCAGATTTTGAAAGTCTGTATCTTGTGATAAATTTGAAACATGAATAACCTACCAGATGTTGAGCCTTTTCGGCAACGCTACAATGAATTAGAACTCCAATTATCGGACCCTGAAGTTTTTAAGGATTCTCATCTAGCCACTGCACTCTCAAAGGAACACAATACACTCAAAAGTATTCTTTTGGTCTCTGACCAACTCCGAAACTTAGAAAATCAACTTCAACAGAGTCAAGAACTGCTTGATGACCAAGAATTTGCGGATACCGCGAAAGAAGACATTAATCTTATTGAGTCTAAAATTATTGAACTCACAAGTAGGCTGATGATTTCCATGTTGCCGGAAGATCCTGATGCCGGAAGAAATACCATTCTTGAAATAAGGGCTGGAGCTGGAGGGAACGAGGCTTCTCTTTTTGCACTGGATTTATATAGAATGTATTGCAAATATTGTGAAAATAAAAGTTGGGCTGTTGATTGCCTTTCACAGAGTATTTCAGAGTCGGGTGGCTTAAAAGAAGTGATTTTTATGATAAAGGGAGAAGAAGCCTGGGCTAAGCTCAAGTTCGAAAGCGGCGTACACCGGGTTCAACGGGTTCCAGTAACAGAAGCAAGCGGAAGAATACATACTTCAACCGCAACAGTTGCAGTTTTGCCGGAAGCTCAAGAGGTAGAGGTGGATATTGATCCTTCAGAACTGGAGATCAGCGTTTGTAGAGCAAGCGGTCCAGGTGGGCAGGGAGTTAATACCACAGATTCTGCAGTGCAACTGCTGCACAAACCCAGTGGTATCACCGTTTATTGTGCAGATGAAAGATCACAGCTCAAAAATAAGAATAAAGCTATGACAGTATTACGATCAAGGCTTTTAAAGGTGAAACAAAATGAAGAAAGAGAAAAATATGCAAAAGAAAGAAAGGACCAAGTTGGAACCGGAGATAGGAGCGAAAGAATAAGAACATATAACTTTCCGCAAAGTAGGATAACGGACCACCGAATAAATTATAGTTCTCATGCATTGAACGAGTCTTTAATGGGCGACTTGGACCATTTATTGGATAGTTTACATAACTTTGATCAAAACCTTCGACTAGAGGCTTTATCCAAATCAGATGCAAAATGAACATTTAACCTACGGGGAAATCATTCGGAAATCCACTGAATTTCTTTTGAATAAGGGTGTAAGTTCGGCTAAATGCGATTCTGAATGGATCGTGTCCCATTTAGTTAAAACCTCCAGAATGGAACTATATTTGAATTTTGATGACTTGGTACCACAGGAAAAAATTTCTGAGATTCGGAACATGATCGTTCAAAGAGGAAGGCGCATTCCTCTCCAGCATATCCTTGAATCCGTTCAATTTTGTGACTTAAGATTAAAGTGTGATGGGCGGGCTTTAATTCCAAGGCCTGAAACGGAAAGACTTGTGGAAATTATTATTGAATCTGTCGGAGAAGCATTTAACGGTAATATTCTTGATTTGGGCTCAGGAACCGGTGCAATTATATTGGCTATTTGTAACCAATTAAAAGAAGCCAGAGGTTTGGGTATGGATAAGTCCAGTGAGGCTATCGCTCTTTCAAGGGAAAACTTATGCCTTTTGGGTCTTTCCGAACGCATTTCATTTCAAAAGTTTGACTGGATGCTGGAGGAATACAAACAAGAAAAAGTTGATTTACTGATATCGAACCCACCTTACCTTAGTCTTGAGGAATGGAATTCTGCCGAGCCTGAAGTTAATAAATATGACCCAAAAGATGCTCTTGTATCTGCAGAAGGTGGGATAGCTCACTTAAGAAAATTATTGGATCTATCAAAAAGTGCTTTAAAGAAAGATGGCCAAATATTTCTTGAAGTTGGCATGGGACAAGCAGAGAAAGTTATGGAAATGATGGAGGATATCTTTTACGATATTCAAAATCGAAAAGATTTTTGCGGAGTTAGGAGATATGTCTTCGCTCGGTTTTGTTAAATTTCTTTTGTTTCAGATAGGGTAGTTCCTGAAATCTGGGATTTCTCTCGAATTGATAACCAATCTGACATGATACGGAGAGATTCGTGTAACCTTATGTCTAAAGAATCGGGTTTTGCATACTCTTTTTCGATGGATGAATTAGTTTCAAGATCATTTTCACCTCTTGCAATTCGAGATTTGGCAAGTTGATCTTCAACTATTCTAAGTTTTATTTCTTTCTTTGGAAAAGATAATTCGTCGAAAGAATCATACAATTCATTTAACTGGTCTGTAGAGTTGGTATCCTTGATTTTCTCCTGCAATCTTACAGCTAGATCTAATATCGCATCTTTCTTATTTTTTCTTTCCTTGAAAATTTCTATGTTTTGATGGATGTAATTAAATTCAGGTGCCATTTTTTGTCTTTCAAGACTTCTTTTCTGGATTTCTTCGACATTATCAATGTCGTACACAAATTCGTTCTCGGTCCTCCGGTGATTAACCGGGGGAATAGAATCCCACTCTAAAGCATTGTCTAAGTCTGATTCACCAATCGGAAGAAATTCGTTAACAGAAGGTAAAACTATATCACTTTTAACACCATATATTTGGGTACTTTCTCCAGACGGGAGATAGTATTTTTGAATAGTTATTTTGGCTGCACTACCTTTTTTGGAAGACTGCATAAAATTGAAAGGCAAATTCATTTGAAGCAATGATTGAACCGTTCCTTTTCCATGAGTTGATTTGTCTCCAACAACTATTGCCCGTTTATGATTTTTCAATGCTCCAGTCACGATTTCGGAAGCAGAGGCACTTTGTCGAGAAACCAAAATGATAAGGGGCATATTCCAAACTAGTTTTGGGTCAAAATCAAATTTTTTGCGAATCTTCCCATCTGTATTTTTTACTTGGACAACAGGACCACGAGAAATGAAAAGGCCTGCTAAATCAATAGCTTCACTAAGATAACCTCCACCATTTCTACGTAGGTCTAGAATCAACCCCTCAATATTTTCTTTTTTAAGCACATTAATAAGTTCTTCAACATCATCTGTAGCCTTCGGACCTTTACCAGCTGAGCCATAAAACGATGGCAATTCAATTACCCCAAATTTATGATTTTTGTTTTCGTGCTCCACCATGTGAATGCTAGCATTTGCAAGTTTGTCGGTAAGCTTGATCTTGTCGCGCACAATGCTTATGCTCTTGGTCGTAGTGGGACTTTTAATTGGCTTAATTTCCATCCTTACAATGGTATCTTTGGGGCCTTTGATAAGATCAACAATTTTGGAGAGCTTCATATCGACTACATCGACAAATGGACCCTCTGCTTGGGCTACCTTGATAATAATATCCTCTGGTTCCAATTCACGGCACGCCTCTGCAGGACCTCCTGGTAGCAATTCTTTAATAGTACAAAATCCATCGACATCGGTAAGCACAGCACCAATCCCTACAAATTCATTATTCATAGCTTGGTCAAACTTTTCCTTCTCCTTTAAATTCATAAATGTCGTATGGGGATCAAAGCATTGAGTAAGCGAGCTGAGATAAATTTCCTGCACATCTTCTGATTCGAATTCTAGAATATTTTTTCGCCAGCGAGTATATCTTTCGTTCAAAACCTTTCGAGCATCTGTCACCAAATCATTTAGAATTCCCTGATTTGGATTAGAATTGTTCGAGTCTATAGTATTCACAAGTTCGTTAAGAACCCCGTGCCTGATAAGTTTATCCCAAAGTAGATCAAGTTTTTCTTTGTTTGCAGACCAAACCGCTTTAGTTCTGTCATGTAAGTATGTCTCGTTACTTTCGAGTAAACTAAATTTTGAGATCATTTCTAATGCAGAGTCCAGCCGGTTAACGGCATTGGATTGATATTTTCTAAAAATTTCAAAGGCTGGAAATAGATTTCCCTGCTTGAAATAAGTAATAATTGTCGGGGAAATATTTTTGTGAAAAGATTCAACTTCAGAGTTTGTAAAATATATTTTCTGAGGGTCTAGTTTTTTTAGGTATGCATTTAAAAATTTCGATGCGTTTAAATCTTGGATTCTTACCTTGTTATAATGGGCTTGTTCTAAAGCTTGTACCAACCATTTTGTCTCATGTTTCATCAATGCGGTAGGTTCAAGAATGGAAAATTCATCTCCATACGCGGTAAAAGATGTGAGGATGAAAAAGTTGATTAAGAGTGAGGTAAATTTCTTCATTTAAGACAATTGTTAAAATATTTACTAGTTATTTTTATTTAAGAAAGATTTAGCTTTATCCAATGAGAGTTTTTCATCATGGGTAAGTGAACCAAATCCCTTATCATTGATCTTGTCCAGTATGCGATCAATTTCGTTTTGCATGTTATCACGACCCGAAATGTTTACCTTGAAATCACTGGGAGTATGGTTTTGGGCATTGAATTTTGATTTGGATCTGGAAGGTTTTAATCTAAGAGTTGGGAGTTGATAACCCTTTTGATAAAGCAGATA
>DBVA01000052.1:57424-59341 GCA_002308735.1 Opitutia bacterium UBA1276
TTGTTACACTTTGATTTGCAACAGGCAGTGCAAGTTCTTCAAAAATAAAGAAATACAATTCCATACCAAGATATGCATATAGAATTATCTTTGGTTTAAGCGTAACCGGCAAAATAAAAAAAAGTAAAAAACGAATAGGTTCGTTAGGTCTAGTTAAACAGAAAAAAGCCAAAAATGCAGAAGCTATTGCAGATGCACCTATGAGTTGCACGGGTTTGGGGACAATAAAAAAATTAACAGACAGCCAAAAAAAGCCTCCCGTAAATGCGGACGCTATACTCAAAGCAATAAAATCACCAGAAGGTAATTCTCTTTCTATGACTCTACCCATGAAATATATCAAGAGAAGATTGAAGATGAGGTGAAACGGACCATGGTGGAGAAAAGCGTAGGTAATTGTATTCCATATGAACCCATTTGAGAAAGAAGGCACGGAAAGTGCAAAAACATCTTCTATAAAATTACTTTGGGTAAATAAATGGAAGGCCTTTTGTACAACAAAGACAATAATCAGAATAAGTATAAATTTTTCGTTCAATGAAAATCCCTGCTTCATGGAGGGAAACTTCATGTATTGTCTATCGTAAAGCATTAGTTGATGGGGTTTATTTGTATATTCTCAAACAAAACAAATTGGAGCAAGATTTATACAATTGATTTAAGAAAATATGACAAGCAGAGTTCCTTTAATCAATTTTGTTATACCCTTTTTGATTCTTTTCCCAATTCCTAACAATATCTTTTGGGACAACCGAGGTAAAATCATATTTTCAATTATTATTTTTGCTGGGATTTACTATTCTAGCATAGAAATCCTAAAATGCAGACTTAGGAGAACGAAATTGTTTTTGATATTACTTGGTATCTTCACGTCATTTTTCAGAACAGAACAAGATTTTTTAGCACCCTTAAATTGTCATTCTGAGATAATTGCGTCCATTGACTTAAACGGATTTTACCAAACAAAAACCGGTAACATACACAAGACTGTAAAGATCAAACAAATCCAAGATAGTAAAATATATTGGCAAGGAAAAAATGCGATCCTTGTGGATCAATACGGCTTACTCAATAATGTACGCTTTATGAGTGAAACTCTCACCGTCAAAGGGATCATCTACTCTAACCACCTTCAATTACCTACATTTGCAATAAGTAAAATTATCAAAGATAAAAAACAGGGTGTCCTTAAAAAGATTAGTGATAGAAAAAATATATTAATAGAAAATTTCTGGGATGATTCAAAAGCGTCTTTTCATACAAAATCATTCCTTATTGCATTCACTACTGGGACAAAGTTTTACATTACTAATGACTTAAAAAAAACTTACATAAATACTGGTGTTATGCATTTATTCGCTGTAAGTGGTTTACATTTTGGGATTTTGTATCTTATACTAAAATTTACTATATGTCTTCTTTTAAAGAATAAATTATTTATTACTTTTTCTGTAATATCTATTTTATTTTTTTATTTGGTTTTTATTGGTTTCGCATATTCTGCACAAAGAGCATTTCTCATGATTTTGATTTGGGAAATATCAAATTTATTTTTAAAAAGAAAGTGTGCCGTCACTGCACTATCTTTTTCTTTCGTAATAACAAGCCTCATTCAACCAGAATCTCTTCACGAGCCGGGTTTTCAACTTTCTTTCACCATCGTTTTATTAATCATTTGGTTCTCAAGAGGCACCATTATTCTTAGTGAAAGCAAATCATTTTTCGCTTATTTTTTAGGTTTCGTAACATGTTCCCTTGCTGCATTTTGCGGAAGTTTCTTTATTCTACTTGGATCATTTGGTCAAATTGTACCTATCTCTATAATATCTAATATAATTCTTGTTCCATTTGCATTTCCACTAATGATAATTTTTATTGTATATCTTTTTTGTTTTTATTTATTAAATATTGATTTAT
>DBVA01000213.1:0-9332 GCA_002308735.1 Opitutia bacterium UBA1276
CTCACCACCGCTCTTGACTGCTCTCTGTTCATGCTTACTTCCAAAACTTGCAGGGACTTACCTGTCTCCTATCCTTTCCCTGAAGAGATTGGAGCCGATAGACTGGCAAATTCATTAGCCGCCCATACTTTTTTTAAGACCCCATCCATAGTCATTGATTTCGGAACGGCCACCACCTTTGACATAGTTACCCAAGATGGAGGCTACGAAGGAGGAGTGATCGTACCAGGTCCTCAAGGCTATCTTGACTTTTTGCATCAGAACACCTCTCTTCTCCCCTTGGTTAACATTGATTTCAACAAGCCAAGATCAAATACCATCGGCAAATCAACGGTAGAGGCCATGGAACTTGGGGTACGGTTCGGATATAGAAGTATGATAATGGGTATTTTGGATGAATTATTCGAATTCTTTGAAGATAGCTATAATACCCCGGAAATTATTTTGGCTGGTGGAGCTGTCAAAGGTGTTGGCATCCCAAATGCCAAGGTCAGCCCAAATCTGACTCTAGAAGGACTTGCCTTGGCCTTCCAAAAAAATCATGGTGAAGGATTGAAACCATGAGTGCTGAAAGCAAACCTTTGCCCATTATCGAAGTGATCAACCTAAGAAAAAAGTATGGTTTGATAGAAGCTCTCAAAGGAATTAGTTTTTCCATTGGGAAGGGCGAAATCGTTGGATTTCTTGGGCCAAACGGGGCGGGGAAAAGTACCACCTTGCGAATCCTCTCTGGTCTTATTCCCGCTGACTCGGGAGAAGCAAAGGTCTGCGGAGTTGATCTGGCTGAAGAGGAAGGTGAGGTTAGGCACCACATAGGCTATTTGGCAGAGAATAACCCTTTGCCTGAAGATCTTCGCGTCATCGAGTACCTGAAATTCAGAGCCCGGCTTAAAGGTCTTCAAGGTAGTCGAAAGCGAGAGCGAATAAGAATTGCTCTGGATATTTGCGATTTGGAACGAAAAGTTTCTGAAAGGAAAATTGGGAATCTGTCTAAGGGCTTCAGGCAACGAGTCGGTATAGCCGATGCCCTGCTTGCCGAACCGCGACTCGTTATCCTGGATGAACCCACCATAGGCTTGGACCCTAGGCAATCGGCGATTACCCGTAAAATGATGGAAAGGCTCCGAGGAGAGGTTTCCTTTTTGCTTTCAAGCCATATTCTGTCTGAAGTAGAAGCATGTTGCGACCGTATGATCATCTTAAGCCACGGTCAAATTGTAGCTGAAGGCACCTTATTGGAACTGCAGAGGAAATTCGTCAATAAGACTATCTTTGAAATTGTTGCCGTTGGTAATCGGATAGATCTTCAAAAGGTGGTTCGCTTGGTTGATCCCTCTTGCGAACTGATTCAAGACGACCCGGTTGAAGTCTCTGGAAAAAGAAGGTTTGTTTTTTCAACTCAGAAAGGTGAATCACATGCCGAAAAAATTCTTAAAACCCTGCTCTCCAATGAAGCCTTCAGTTTGTCGGAATTTCAAATTTCAAGACCTGACTTGGAAACAATTTTTTTGCGTGCCACGAAAAAAAACTGGGAAGATCAGGATTTCATTGGCAGAAGAAACCGGCGCATCAGGATGGAGTCACTTACTAAAGGCATAGAAGTTAAAACATAATGCGAGGCTATTGGGTTATTCTAAGAACTGAATTATTTGGTTTGTTCATTTCGCCATCAACCTATGTGGCGAGTTTTTATTTCCTTGCCCTACTTGGGATCGGATTCCGTTTTTTCATCGAAAGCTTCATGTCTTCGAATTGGATCCTCCCTCCCCTTTCCTCCTTGGTATTAGGGCTCATCTTTGGAGCTCCTGCCCTCATTCCATTTCTTACTATGCGATCCTTCGCCGAGGAAAGGCGCTTGGGCACCCTGGAGACTCTTTTATCTGCACCGGTTAATACTACTGCTTTGGTCTGGGGGAAATGGAGTGCAAGCTTTCTGTTCTTTGTTTTGATTGCTTGTGGTGCTTTCTGCTTCCCTCTGCTTCTTTGGACTTGGTTCCCCGACCAAGCCCAGTCTTTGGGGTTTGATCATTTTGAACATTGGTTAGGGGGCGGGCTCTTTCTTTTGATTTTTGGAGCAAGCTTTACTTCAGTTGGAATTTTCGCCAGTTCGGTCACAAAAAACCAGATGGTGGCAGGAATGCTAACCTTCACTCTGCTCACCCTGTACATTGCTGTAATGGCATTTTCATACGGTGAATCAAGTTCATCTCACTTAATTGAAAGTCCGACGGACTTATTTCGCAGTTGCCTAGGTTCCCTGGATGATGGTTTGGACAAACTTCAGCATTTCGCGGTTGGAGTCATTGATATCGGTACCATCCTTCACCAAATCATCATACTTATTTTCTTTCTAAGCCTTGCCACCATTCAAATCGAAAGAATTAAACATTAATGGACTTCAAGCAGGCAAAAAGAAATCGGAAATTCGATCATTGGATTATCATAAGCTTGCTTTGTAGCTTAGTATTAGGTCTGAATTTTCTTGTTTCAAAGGTTGAAATGCAAGTTGACCTGACTCCGGACTCAAAATACTCGCTGTCCAAGGAAAGCCTCGCTCTGTTGGATAAGATGCAAAATCCAATTGATATTGTCATCACACTCAAAGATGAGAACCGGTTACCCAAAATCATCCAAAAACTACTTCATGACCTTAATCTTCTCCTCGATAGCTTCGAGTATGCCCAAAGTTCGCGGCCCATCCGAGTTTATCGCGTGGATGTAGATTCTCCAAAAGCGCCTTTCGGCCTTTTGGAGAGATACAAGATCTCCGAACCTAATCTCATTGTGGTTGCTACGCCCAAAGGAGGGAAAAAAACTATTTTTAGGTACGATGAATTCGATGGCACAAACCCTTATGACCTTTCCCAATCCTTCAGGTCGAGAGATGCTCAGGCTAGACAAGCTATCTTCGAATCAGGGTTTTATGCTGAATGGAAGGAATCGGGAAGAGGCCTTTTGGAACCGACTAAATTCAGGGGTGAAGCAACCATTATGAAAGCGATCTTGGAGCTCACGAGCAAACCCGACCAAAGAAGGGTTGCCTATTTCACAAGGGGGCATGGGGAAAAAAGTCCAGCGGATGTTAGTGTTGAAAAAGGTTACTCGGAATTCAGAACCATGCTCGAAGATCGAAATCTCGATGTGTCTACAATCGACCTCAGCCTGATGAATACCTTACCTGAAGACGCTAAATTCGTAATCATTGCAGATCCTAAAGGTACTTTTCAAGATAAGGAAATCTCTATGCTAAGAAAATTCCTCAACCACGAGAACGGACGAATTCTCGTCGCGATCGATCCCGTGGAAGAAATTTCTATGCTTGATCGACCAGCATTCGGACTTAGACCACTTCTCAAAGAATGGGGAATCCGATGCCATGATATGATTATCCATGACCCAACGAGAGAGAACTTTGACATTTTCTCCGGTTCTTATTCGCTCAGAACATACTCTAAAGATCAATCTCACCCTGTGGTGAAGCAATTGATGGCACAAGAAATGTCCATCCAAACGGATCAGTCTCGACCTGTTGAAATCGAAAGGAAACAGGACGGAGATTTCCTATTAAATGAATTGATTTACTCATCCAAGACTTCCTGGGCCCTTTCAAAATGGAGAGAGCGAGAAAAGCCCCTCAAGAAAAACGCTTTATTGGATTTGGATGGACCAGTTCCCGTAATTGCAATCTCTCAAAAAAGAAAACGCCCTAATTATCAAAGGTTCGACACAAATGAAGGAAAGCTTGCGGTCATTGGTTGCTCCGGGATCCTAGCGAATCAATTCCTGAAAAAATATAGCAGCAACCAATTGCTGGGGCAGAACTTGATTAATTGGCTCAAAGGTTCCGAAGAGCTACTTGACATACCTCCTAAGACGCTTAACGAATTCAATATATCAATGACAACGAGCGAATTTGAGCAATGGCTCTATTCTCTTGCTATCGTACCTGCGTCCATTGCCCTGCTAGGCATTTTTGTCGGATGGCTTAGAAAAGAATTGTAGTAATGAAAAACCCAAAGTTAATTCTAGTTATAGCCAATGTCATATTGGGATTTATTATCTATTTCAACTTGGAAAAAGATGATGAAGACATTCGTGATCTTAACACTGAACTTGTTTATGCTGTCTCCAATTTAAATAAAATCGAGATTGTAAACGCGAAAGACCGTGAAAGTCTTATTTTGTCTAGGGATGAGCAAAATTGGCACATTGCAGAGCCTATAAGTTGGCCGGTTGACAAGTTGGTTTTTTCTAACTTTTCAGCCAAGATCGCACATCTTAAATGTGAAAAACTACACGATATTGAAAAGCTTGAATCACGTGGAGAAATTCTTTCTGACTATGGTATTGAAGAAAATTCCACACGGATGATCCTTCACGCAAACCAAGAAACAATTTCGATTGAAATTGGCAAATCAACGCGTGACTCTGATTCAATATATTCCCTTATAAAAACCAGTGCAGAGAAAAACGGGGCCATATGGAAAATTTCAAATGAGATCAATCAAGTTGCGAGATCATCAACATCAGCGTGGGCCGTACCCACTTTCATCAATATGCCTCTGTACGCGATTGATGAGCTTGCTTTGACATTCCGAACGGATGCAAATCAATCAAGACAAATCAATATCAGGAAGAAGGATGAAAAATGGGCTTTCACCCATCCATTCTCTGCGGATGCAAACAAAGAAAAGGTATTATTCACCCTAAACCAATTAGTTTCTCAAAAGGTTTTATCCTTTGACGCACCAATTGATGACCTAGATCTCAATGACTCCTGGAATATTAAGCTTTCAATTATAGGAATGGGGGAATCCAAGGACTATTATTTAAAGTCCAAAAACGATGCCACGACCATAGAAGCCCAAACTAATATTTTTGGCACGGTCACTCCCTTTCAAATAGAAGATACCTTCAAGGAATCCCTCAATCAATGGACAACCAAACTTCGCGAAACTCAAATTTTCAACCTCCAACCTAATGAGATTCAAGCCATCAAAATAAGTTCTGGTTCACAGTCCATCGAACTGAAAAAAAACTCGGAGGACAACTGGTTGGTGGCCGAAAGCAACTCCACTCAAAGCAATGAATTTGAGGCTGACTATGAATCGATTGCGGAATTAATGAGAACTCTTAATACCGTTGAAGTCAAAAGTTTCCTTTCCTTTAATCCCTCCGAGGAGGAAATGGAAGAATATGGAGTGAATGTTCCAAAATATGAGATTCAGATCACAAATTCAGACACATCTCAACAGACAATTCTTATCTGTGATTCCGTTGATCAGTCATCGCTATGGAAGACCTTTTTGTCGGACCAATCTCTTATTTGCATCATAGAGTATCCGTGGTCGGAAACTCTCAACAGAAAAGGCCTTCATTATCACAAAAAAGAGTTAATGAAAAACTTTAAGAATTATACTTTGGCAAACCTCACTAAAATTGATGGCAACAATACAAAGACCCTGACCTTATCTGACTCCAATCAAAGTTTCGAAGTGATTCGAAAGTTCACTGCCTCGGAATTCATTCAAGACAAATTCAACAATGAAGGTGCATGGGTATCTGGTGATTGGGTGCCCTGGAAATACTTATTGGTATTCAAGCACCCCAACGGGGATGAAGACATTGAGTTTCATTTGAGTGAAAAGACCGGAGCAACATCTTGGTATGGGGGTAGCGAACTTCTCGGTTTAACCTTTAATCTACAAATTCAGCTCATTGATGAAATGAGTAAATTGGTTAAACACTTTGACTTGGAATAGGTCAAAAGAACAAAAAGAGCATAATCTGAAACCGTACAAAACCTACGACTCCTTATTTAAGCGGAAAAAAAAGCTTCTTTTCCTTCTTTCATTTTTAGCTTTTTTTCAACTTTTGGTAATCCTTCTTGGGACTGCTCGCATACCCGTCCCAGAAACTCTGGCCAATCAGTTGCTTCAATTCAATGAAAGCACGACACGAATAGCATACAAAAACTGTAGGCTCAACTTACCTAATTTACTCGAGTTCAAGGACGTGAAGGTATTCAGCCACAACAGAAAAGTATTTTCATCGGAGTCTCTGAAAATTACTTTCCATCTATTATCCAAAAGGAAAGGACTCTTGGAGCGCATACATAATATTCGGTTACGAGAAACGAAATTCTTCGATTCCAGCGAACATGCAAACAAGGTGAGTTTTAGAGAAATCAATCTTCACAACTATGAGGCCTTGGAGATCTTTTTTTCATCAAGGGTAATGATTGGCGATATGTCCTTAAACTTAGCAGGCACAATCAATCGAGAATTCCTTAATGAGACAGCAAGAAATTTGGTTTCCAAGCCTACATCTCGCACCAAGAAACTTGAGCAGGTCATTGAACAAATAATAACCTACACTGGAGAGATTCACCCAACGCAATTGAACTGCCTTGCAAGCATCTCAAAAGATTCCAAATTTTCCTTCTATCAACCAAAAAGAGTTCAAGGGTTCTCTCAAAATATAAAGATATCTACGGATCAACTCAATGGGTATGTGCTATCATCTGTAAGAGATAGTACTCTAGAGATTACCGAATTAAAGATGCATTGCGCCCATTTACTTATTTCAATGGATTCGCAAGTGATTGAAATTAATGATGTTGCAGTTCTTGCTGCGAACAAAAACCTGGATAAAACCTCTTTCAAAACACCGTTTTCGGACTTATTTTTTACTGTCAATCAGTCCACATTAAAGAATAATATTAGTGGTTCACTTCCCCCATTCAGCTTTCGGTTCAAACTCGGAGAAACAGCCTCCAAAATGATTTTTTTCACCGACTCCAACAGTTCGTCAGCATCAATCGAATCCGTTATCAATGAAGAGGGTAATTCACTCAACGGATTTCTTCATCTCATCCCAAAGAATTTTAATCTGTTAAGATCACACCCAACCTCTCCTGTCAAAATGCTAGATGGGGAGAAGGTTTCCCTCACATTCAACAACAACTTCATTGATCCAATTGACCCGAATGCTAATCACTTTCATTTGATTGGAAAAACGTTATCCGTCCTTGGTTCTCCCTTCGGAAACTTCGATCTGTCAGGAAAACTACTTAATGACTTTTCAATTGAGATTGGTACAATACATGGCCTATTAGGCAAAAGCGAAGTCAGAGGAAGTTATGTGCAAAAATGGAACCCTCACCAGTTTCGTTTTCTAGTAAAAGGAACCTGCTTCCCACAGGATGTAAACAATTGGTTCAGGGAATGGTGGGACCGCATTTGGCCAGATTTCCAATTCAGTCAATCCATTCCATATGGTGACTTTTCAATATCCGGGGAATGGGGAGGGAACCCGGTACATTCTTTTACTTACGGAAAAGTTTGGGCTAAGGATTTTCACTACAGGGAAATGCCCATCCAATCAGCCGAAATCGAAGTTCAGGTTAATGATCAAGCAACCAGTATCAGAAGCGATCAGATCATCCATCACCTGGGTTCGCTCTCCGGGAATCTAAACTTCCCAAGAGCCCATCAAGCCTCTCCTTACTTATTAAATTTCTCGATGGATGGGGAACTACCTTTTAATGATTGCAGAAAAGTATTCGGACCCACAGTCGAAAAGCAGTTAACCAACATTGACGCATCCCTGATAAATATTCGGGGTTACGGCGAAATAGCCAAAAACGAAAATTCGGCATCTGCGGAAAACCCTACGAATTACAACCTATCCCTTGCATCGAGACTGCCTGTTTCTTTTCATGGAATCTCCTCCAAGGAGATAAAAGGCGAGATTGACTACATGCTTGGAATAACCAAGGGCAGTTTTGCGGAAATCAAAATTGCAGAGGGTAAGTGCAGTCTCAATTTCAAAAAGACTGACCTTGGACAATCAAGTCTCTTTGATTTTAGCCTAGAACTGAAGGACGCCAACAGAAAAGCGCTTATCAATGAATTGAAAAATATAAGTAATCTCGCCCAGAATGCACCCGGTATCTTTGAAGATTCGAATGATTCGGGCGATCAAGCAGTTGGGAAGATGGATCTTTCCCTACAAGCAAAAGGTCCTATCGAAGATTATCTGCAATTTGTGGGTACCGGTATGATTGGAATACGCGAAAAAGGACTCGGTCAAATTAATCTATTAGGAAACCTCTCACGTGAGCTTTCGGATTTTCGCTTACCAATTCCTAGCGGAGCCTTTACTTTTGATACATTAACTTCTCCATTTCGGGTAGAACACGAATCCGTTTTTTTCGACAAAATGATAATTTCCGGCCCATTATCCATTTTGGAATCGAAAGGTAATTTCAATTTGGATAATGGTAATCTCGACTTCTTGGCTCGCCTCAAGCTCATCGGAAACCTTCCTATCCCAGTGATCAAGCAGATCATAGGTTTCGCCGACCCACTATCCAAAATCGCCGAAATTAAAATCACGGGAACTCTTGATGAACCAAAATGGAAATTAGAAGTCAACCCGACCCCTTAAGTTCCAACCGGAGTGGAGAAAGTCGAAAAATTCGATGATTGCATGATTACTAAAATAATCTTTGCTAAGTATTAATTTTAAACCAATAAAGGGAGGAACATTACCTTGGACTTAAGCGAACTCAAAGGAATCATATCCTTAATGCAAAAATCGGATTTGACCGAAATAGAAATTGAAATACAAGACTTAAAACTAAAATTAGCTCGACCGGGAAAAGCTCAAAGTATCCAAGAAGTTCCTGCCTATCGAGAAGTCGTTCCTAGCCGAGTTGCCGAATCGGCTTCCCCCGAACCGGTTCGCCCCAGCTCGAAAGAGGATCCTATCGGCGATTCATTCGACTCACCGATGGTTGGCACTTTTTATCGTAAACCTTCTCCGGACGACGCCGCGTTTGTACAAGTTGGTGATCATGTCAAAAAGGGGGATGCCCTATGCATCATCGAGGCCATGAAGGTTATGAATGAAATTCAAGCTGATTTTGCAGGCGAAATCATTGATATTCTCGAGGAAGACGGTAGCAGCGTCGAGTACGGACAACCCTTGTTTAAAATCCGAAAGAATTAACTGCTAATGATTCGAAAAATCCTTATTGCCAATCGCGGAGAAATTGCACTTCGAATAGTTCGTGCCTGTAGGGAATTGGGAATTCGCACCCTCGCAGTCTACTCAGAAGCGGATGAGCAATCCTTACATGTACAACTTGCCGACGAAGCAATTTGCATTGGCCCTGCTCCAGGAAGTGAAAGCTACCTAAGAGCCGATCGCATCCTCAGTGCAGCTGAAATTGCAGATGTGGATGCCATCCATCCCGGATATGGCTTTTTATCTGAAAATGCAGAGTTTGCCGAGCAATGCGAGTCTTGCAACATAACCTTCATTGG
>DBVA01000213.1:9708-14103 GCA_002308735.1 Opitutia bacterium UBA1276
GGTGTCCCCATTATTCCAGGGAGCGAAGGTGCCTTGGCAAATGAAACAGCAGCCACTAAAGTTGCCCAGAAAATCGGCTTTCCAGTCATCATCAAAGCAGTCGCCGGCGGTGGTGGGCGAGGTATGCGAGTCGCTCATAATGCGGTAAGCTTCGTTAAGGAATTTCAGTCGGCAAGGCTTGAAGCTGAAAAAGCATTTGGGAATGGAGAAATGTACATTGAAAAGTATTTGGAAAACCCAAGGCATGTGGAATTTCAAATCCTCGCAGATCGCCATGGGAATGTAATTCACTTAGGGGAGCGAGATTGCTCCGTACAAAGACGGCACCAAAAAGTGATCGAAGAGGCCCCCTCCCCTTTCCTGGATAAGAGTCTTAGAAACCGTATGGGCAAAGCTGCCATCAAAGCCGCAACTGCCTCCAATTACGTAAATGCAGGAACGATTGAGTTTCTCGTAGACGCGAAAGGCAACTTCTACTTCATTGAGATGAATACCAGGATTCAGGTTGAACATGGTGTTACCGAAGAGGCGACTGGTGTTGACCTTATCAAGGAGCAAATCCAAATCGCATCAGGGAACCGACTAAGCCTTGCTCAAAAAGATGTAGTTTTAGCCAAGCATGCGATCGAATGCAGAATTTGTGCTGAAAACCCATCCCGTGGATTTATACCCTCTCCCGGGACCATAGACTTGTACTATGCCCCTGGAGGACACGGTGTTCGCGTCGATTCTCATGTCTATGGCGGTTACACGGTTTCTCCTTATTATGATAGTATGATCTGTAAACTCATTTCCTATGGAAGGACGAGGAAAATAGCCTTGGATCGCATGTATAGGGCATTGAGCGAGTATATCATTCGAGGAATTGACACCAACATTGAATTCCTCAAAGCGGTCATTCTAGATCCCGCTTTTCGACAAGGGGAAGCCACTACATCATATGTTGAGGAGTTTCTTGCACGAGCTCCAAAAGATCTTTTCGAAAAACATAACTCTGATTAATTCAACATGACTAGAAAGAAAAAAGAAGAACCAGCGGAAGAAACGATTCCCACCATATCAGAAGAGTCCAGCGAACTTGGTACCATTCGAATCAATTATAGCGTGGTTGCCGGAATAGTTCGTCTTGCGACTCAATCCGTTCAAGGTGTCGTGAATGTTGGAGGCGGTGGAGTCGTGGAGGGTCTTACAGATTTCTTTTCCAAGAAAGAGTCGGAGCGAGGAGTCAAAGTATCCGAATCCGGAGAAGGAGGATATGACATCGAAGTCCGAGTTGTCCTAGAGTTTGGAGTTGATCTTGCCAAAATAGGTTTGTCCATACAAGAGTCGATTAGGGATCAAATCCTTTCAATGACTGGCAATCATGCCAAAGTCATAGATGTTGTCATTGATGATATTAAAATGGAAAGTAATGAGAAGGATAGCGATGATGACCAGTGGGCCAGTTCCGCGACTTCTTGATTCAAAAATTTCTGGTTCGCATGCCTTTCGAGCAACTAAAGTCTTACCTTAATCTTTCCTTTCAAGAAGCAATACAGCAGCCCGTCTATTGGTATGCTTTGATCCTATTGCTTTTTCTTTTCTTAGTACTTTGGTCCATCCGCAAACTTCGTAATGATCTGGTTCCCGTTTTCCATGATGATGAGGGAGGCGTTCAGATCACCACACAAGCACTGCAGGAATTGGTCAAAAAATCATGCCAAGGTATTGAGGGGATTGACGCCCCGACAACTAAGATCAAAATGAAGAGAGGAGCGATCAGGCTGTATGTCCGGTTGAGCGTCAACCCTCAGGGAGATATTAAGGAAATTCGCTCGTTATTGCGAAACAACATCGAAAAAATTATGGTGGAAAATCTGAATTTCGCGAACTTCGGTGGCGTTGATATCGTGATCAAAGGCTTTCAAGAGAGCTAAGTAAACTACTTACTCCTCTTTAGTGCGGGCTTACCAAACTTTATAGAAACTTTATGCCCTCTTACATCTGCAAAGCATTCTTGCTTGTTAATCTCCGGTAGGAATTTCGATTTCACAAAAGCACTGCCTATGGGGCACTGAATCAGTGGAGAAAATCCTCCCGAAAGCACTTCCCCGGCAATTTGGTCTTTAACATACACAATCGCTCCAGATCTGGGAATCTTACGATCATCCACTTGATAATAAAAGACTTTACCTGGAATCATTCCCTCTTTTTCCGCACGAAGGCTATCTTTGCCCACAAAGGATGTTTTGTTCAAATCAACTGACCAAGACAACCCAGCCTGCACCGGAGAAATTCCAGCAGTTAATTCATTTCCATACAAAGGATAACCTGCTTCCAAGCGCAGGCTGTCCCTGGCTGCCAAACCGGCCCACCCCAACTCCCCAGAATTTAATGAAGGTTCTAAGAGCGTAACGAAATCCATCATTGACTGGGCAGGCAGATAAATCTCAAAGCCATCTTCTCCCGTATATCCAGTGGTCGCTATCAACACCTCGGTGCCAATCATTTGAACTTCCATGAATCTCATCTTGGTCAACGCCAAAACCTCGTCTGAGAAAATGCCCTTAAGGATAGCCCTGCTCTTTGGTCCTTGAATTGCAATTTGTCCATAAGAATCCGAATGATCAGAAACCTGACAATCGAATTTCGCGCCATGGTTTTGAAGATGATTGAAATCTTTGCTAATGTTTGACGCATTTACACATAAAAGGAAATCGTCCTCCGACTTTCGATAAAGGATGACATCATCCACTGTACCCCCATTGTCGAGACAAAGAGGTGAGTAGATGGCCTGACCTACCTTACAGGCACTGATTTCGTTGGTGAAAACATAATTCAAAAAGCTAAGTGCATCTTTGCCGCCAACTTTGATTTCCCCCATATGGCTAACATCAAAAAGGGAAGAACCTGAGCGGGTATGCTTATTTTCCTCAAGAGAACTTCCATAAGCGATTGGCATTTGCCAACCTGCAAAAGGAGACATTTTAGCAGATTTGCTAACATGGTATTCATGAAGTGGCAATTTTCTCAGACTATTCATTATGTTACTTGCTTGCCTTGGTGAGGCACAATGGATTTGTTAGTCCCTATCAATGCAATCTGGCTCTGTCAAAGACCAACCTAATATAGTGCAATGACTGTCGATTTAGTTATTGCAATTAGCCTAACAATCGGAATCTCTGCGCTTTGCTCAACCCTTGAGGCGATGATCCTGAGTGTAACCTCTGCAGAAATCGAAAACCTTAAGAAAACTTCGCCTAAAAGGGGAATTATGCTAGAGAAGTTTCGGTCTGAAATTGAGGAGACAAGCTCGGCAATCCTAAGCCTGAATACGATTGCAAACACACTTGGAGCAACCTTGGTTGGAGGTTTGGCCGAGAAGTCCTTGGGCGGGGATGGTAATAATTTATTTATCTTTGCCTGCGGTCTGACCGTCGGCATTCTTTTTTTTGCAGAAATCTTACCCAAGAACCTGACCGTTTCTTATCGTGCAGAAATGCTGGGAAAATTAGTGATCCCACTTTCCTTTATTCGTATTTTAATGTCTCCTTTTTCGAAGATCTGCAAAGTCACAGTCAAAGCCGTAGTTCCTGAAAAGGAAAAAAATGAAGACAGCGATGAAGAGGAAATCATTCTGCTCGCTCAAAAGGGAGCCAAGGCAGGGACCTTGACCAATGAAGAAAGCGACTGGGTCACTAACGCCCTTAAACTTGACGAGGTACAAATTTCCGAGATTATGACGCCACGAACAGTGATGCTTGCCCTGGATGAAACCATGACCGTGAAAGAAGTCTTCCAAAAGCATCCCAATGTCCCTTTTGCAAGAATCCCTCTTTTTGCAGATGCCATTGATCACATTACGGCAATCATAAGAAGGCGTGACCTTCATAGCGCAATGGTAGAGGGAAAATCCCATTTGCCTATTAAGCAATTATCCAAAGAAGTGATTTTTATTCCCGAGAATGCTTCAGCCGACAAAGCGTTGCGATTGCTTTTGGCCAAGCACAGTCAGTTGAGCGTGGTTGTGGATGAGTTCGGTTCAGTCGTAGGCGTTTTGGCCATGGAAGACATCATCGAAAGCATCCTTGGTCAGGAAATATTCGAATACGATGATATAGCCGTGGATATGAGGGAATTGGCAAAAAGGAAACATGCCGACCAAATTAATTCCACACAAAATCATTTTGAGGACAACGAAAAGTCCAATCAGGAAAAATGAACCTACTTGCCTACTGGGTTCATGACTTAAGTCCTTTTCTCTGGCAGTTCCCGTCATCTTGGGGGGATTGGGGTCCGGGTGGCATCAGGTGGTATGGAATATCCTATCTGCTTGGTTTTTTCGTAGCCTTTCTCCTCTTAAAGCAATACCACAAAAATAAGCGAAGTCCGTACGACTCCGAGCAAATCATGAAC
>DBVA01000094.1:0-1764 GCA_002308735.1 Opitutia bacterium UBA1276
TGATTCCTCGATTGATTTTGATCCCACCTGGACTCCAAGTTCTGCTCCCAGTGATAATCTCCTATGGTTGGACGCGAATGACACATCAAGCATTAATCAAACTACCGGTGTGGTTGATACATGGAATGATAAGAGTAGTAATGGCAATAACCTCATACCACATAACAGTAACAATTCAAACCCGCTTACTGGGGTAAATTCTCAAAACGGACTGAATGTAATCACCTTTGATGGGGATGATATCCTCACTATCGATGCAAGCAATAATATTGGGGATTTTGATCAAACTTGGTTCATCGTGGCAAAGGTCGATGTTGGAGGAGTCAGTGTTGGAGGAGACGGAATCATCGCATATGACCAATGGTTTGATGGAAATTGGCAAATCCAAGCAAGTAACGGTTCTCAATTCCGGGGTCGGGTCATGAAAAATATTACCGGTTCTTGGGTGGGTACCACTAACTTTTCGACCCAAGATCTAAGTGGCGATTATCATTTGTTTTGCGTGGAGTTAGATCGATCCAATCAATCTTTATCCAACTGGTTGGATGGAAACCTTAATGATTATAAACTGGACGACCCAGTCGCGGTCCGCTCAAACAGAAGATTCTCGGTCATGGGGAACCGCGGCAGGAATCAACCGACCGCGGGCTCGGTTGCAGAGGTGTTGGGCATTTCTTCCGTTTTGGAGGAGGATAGACTAAGGGTTCAAAACTATTTGGCCCGAAAATGGGGCCTTCCCATCGGTCAAAACCTGGGGATCATGGGCAGAAACTGGGCAATCCCCGGTCTTTTTGGCAATTCCATGCTCGATTTAAACGGCAGCAATGGTGGAGCCGTCGTACACGCTACTGGCTTATCCAGTGCCTTACCCAGTGCAACTATCAGTGTCTGGATCAAACCTTCCAGTAGTGACTTCCATATTCTGAGCCATAACAATTCGTCTGATTTATCAATCTATCTAGAACAGCAAAGGCCGGTCTTTCATTTGTTAGGAATGAACCAACAAAGCTTACCAGGGACCGATAACGAAACCTTCTGGGGTAGAGGATATCTCCCCCTCAATCAATGGACACACTTGGTATTAACTTATGATTTGAATACTAAAAGGGCTCAATTTTTCCTCGATGGTCAGTTAGATGAAGAAATCGTTTTTGCCGGAAACTTGGCCCTGCCTCTGGCCTCTGGCTTTCGTGTTGGTCCAAAAGATGGACAAGAAGCGTCCAAGACTCTTGGAACCTTGGATGACTTTCGCATTTATGATCGGGCACTATCCCCTGCTGAGGTTGCTGGTATTTATGGTCAGGAAAAGGGTGATTTTTATTCCAGAACCATAAACTTCAACTATTCCGAAAATCTTGAACTACCGATTCTTGTAACGGCCAGCTTTTTAGAAGATGGTTACCCGGTTGAGTTAAATTCAAGTGCACCTGGATCTTTAGTAATCAATGATTTTCAGGTTACCAACGGATCAGGTTCTGGCCTGACCAAATTACAAAATGGTATATGGCAATTTGAATTAATTCCGGATGACAACACGAGCAGTGCTACCATTGGAATCCAAATTACCGGTTCGGATGTAACCACTTCCATTTTTGGAGAATCTTTTCAGGATGCATCGGTCAATATTCCTTACAACCCGCAAATTCCTGCTTTTTCCTCAGCAAGTGAGTCCTATTGGACGGTTGGGAAGTTCAGCCGTTTCCAAGTTTTAGCCTACGATGCAACCTCTCTTACGGTAAACAATCTTCCCGCTGGTCTGGAATT
>DBVA01000094.1:2193-3131 GCA_002308735.1 Opitutia bacterium UBA1276
CGGGTAATGGATCCTAATCAATTTTCCTCCGAGATGGAGATATCGATCGACGAAAATACTTTCCGTTCCAATGCAGATAGCTTTCAGGGATTGGTTTCCCAATTCGATGCCAGCAAATTCAATGAGGCTAATGGCACCAAAATTTCACTCTGGGCGGATTCCTCTGGAAACAGTAGAGACCTCGACCAGTCAAGGGGGGCACCTACCTTAATCTTGAGCCCAGAACTTGATGATAAAAAAGTCATCCGGTTCGATGGTTTCTCACAACTTTTTTCATCCTTTGATTTTGGTACCATACTTGGAGAATACTCCATATTTGCCGTTGCCCGACATACAGGTCTGTTAGACCAGGCTGTCCTTTCTTCCGTAGGATCAGATTGGGTTTTCGGATTGGGGAATCAATATTCAACATACTGGAAACTGGGTCCAACTTTCGAATTTACGGGGTCAGTTTCTGACGATCAGTGGCATATCTATGCTGGTACCCTGAAATCAAATGGAGAACTTGAACTGATCAAAGATGGATATTCCGTCTTTCAAGAAACTGTCTCTCTCATTGAAGACTCCAAACCTCGCAGGCTTGCCCTAGGTGGTTCTCAAGCAAATACCAATTTCTCCCTTTCAGAAGTTGCAGAAGTTATATTATATAACCGTGCCCTTTCTGAAACTGAGGTACGCGATCTCTCCGATTCCCTCAAAGTCAAATGGTTAGGTGGCAGAGTTCAGAATTTCCCCCTTCTGGTAAAGCTCGGGTTTTCTCACCACCCTGACTTTTCTCTTGATACCTTTTCTGACCCAGCGAATGGTGGAGATCTTCGTTTCTTTAACGAAAATAATCGTGAACTTGATTATGAGATTGATGAATGGAATGCATCGGGAGAGTCCCTGGTTTGGGTAAAAGTGATCGATTTTTCATCGGAATCTAAAATCTTGGCACG
>DBVA01000104.1:0-4652 GCA_002308735.1 Opitutia bacterium UBA1276
AATATCTTCATTAAAATTAGTGCGCCCCTTAAATGCCTGGCTCATACTGGTCACGGCGGATACATTCCAGTCCTTGATGTGACCATACAAGGCGGTGGCATTTGCCTCAGCACTAAACCAGAGGTTGATCGCATCCTGAAAGTTTGCATCCGTAAGGGGTTGCAGCGGAATTGGCTTCTCCAGTTCGTAAAGGGCAAGAACCTCAGAGGCGGACAATGTCCGATTGTAGATCCTAACTTCATCGATGGAACCTTCATATGGCTCGTGATTTGGGCTATGCGAGCCAAGAGTGACATCATTAGGTTTACCTGAAAATTGGATAGCACTAATTTCTTCCAAAAAGATACCATTTAGATAGAGAGTCGCAATATTAGTTGATTTTTTCCAATTTACTATACCATGATTCCATTCACTATTGGTAGGATATTTAGATGAACTCACGCTAGGATTGCCAAATGATACGAAAAAGCCTGTAGGTTCAATTTTCACGTAATATCTTATGTCATTTGCAGTTGCTGAAAACAGATACCACTTTGGATTATCTGTTTTGAACCAGATTGAGACAGCCCCGTTCAAATAGGCACTATCCATTGTTTCAGGTGGAAGAATTATGTAATCATCGAGACCATCAAAGTTAAAAGCTTTATCTACCTCCCCATGGCGATCAATGCCTAGGGTTGCCCCATGTACGGTTCCATGGTTTCCATTGCCGGACATATCGGATGCATTTCCATCAAAGGGATACCAGGCAACCAAACCAAAATCCAGCCCAGGGGTGGAATTCGCGTCATTGATCCCGGTACCCGCCTGATATTCCTCCCAGTCAAGAAAGCCGTCAAAGTCCGCATCCTTATCACTCAGGTAAAAATCGATCCCGGTCAGGTTACCATCGACTTGGGTCAGGTTGTAAGCACCCAGAGTATTATTCCAGTCTGCAAAATGTTTCCAGACCTCGCCGTTATTGGGATGTCCATTGCCGGTACCGTCAATAAAGGCCTTAAAATCATAGGCTTTGCCCTTGGCAACGCTAAGGGTGAAATTCCCCTCCCCTGCCGGTAGAATATGCTCCGCCGCATTGCTTCCATTGGCTTCCAAGGCGCAGACGTAAGCGGCCCCGGGCACGATCCCGTCGTAATAAACGGTACCCGTTATGGTAACCAGTTGCTCCCCACTGGCATTGGAATCGGTGGCATTCTCATCAGTGGTATCCAGGCTAAATCCTGGAGTATCCGCAAAGCCGGTGTTATCCGTATCCACCCCCTCTGAATTTGCATCCCTTGTATCCAGCATGAAACTTGTGGAATCAGAGAATCCCATTTCGGAATCGCTTGGTCCATCTAGGGTATTGAGTTCAAAACCACCCGAGTCCGAATATCCAATGGCTTCCATCGGATCTGGGCCACGGGTATCCAGTTCAAAACCACCGGAGTCAGCATATCCAATTCCTTCCATCGGGTTTGCATCTCGGGTATCCAGTACAAAACCACCGGAATCCGAAAATCCGGACTGGTTGTTCTCGGTGCTACTGGCAGTCCCACCGGAAGTATCGAGCTGAAATCCACCGGAGTCGGAAAATCCTGAATTTCCCAAATCTACCGGCTGGGTAAAATCCTGGGTATCGAGCTGAAATCCACCGGAATCCGAAAACCCAGAATTTTCCAGATTTACCGGTCCAATAGAGTCTTGGGTATCCAGTGCAAAGGAAGCACTGTCCTGCATTCCAATCGGAAAAGAAGCTGTCGATCTTATGGTATTAAGCTCAAAACCCCCGGAATCCGAAAATCCAATATTTTCCATCGGATCCGGATCGTAAGTATCCAGTGCAAAAACATTGGAATCGGAAAATCCACTCCGATTCTGATCTCCTTGAAGGAAAGAGGAGGAAACAAGCAAGAGGAGCAGCAACCTGCCTAGCATCACACAACTTCTCCCAAAGTGTGATGCGAGTAGATCAACAAGTCTGAGCATGTTTTCAATCAAACCTAGCAAGGCTGTTTAAAAGTAAGCAAAAATGTCTTTTTAGTTTGCCTTGATCATGCAACGAAAACCAATCGCAGGGGATTTTTGGGTATATTCCATGAAAGTATCCAAATTATAGATATCATTCCCGCCACCCATAATGCCAATGTTTGGGTCAGGGTGATAGAGATCAAAGCCAAGGTATGAACCCCCATAAATCTGAACTGTATTTTGGCCATCAAACATCTGGTTCTCAGTATGCTCCCCAACATTTCCTATCATGTCAAATAGACCATAGCCGTTGGCAGATCGCTCAGTTGCTGGACTTGGACTTTGGAATGGAGGAGCCATACCCCCTGCTAGATAAACTCGATACTCCGTAGCAAAATTTGCGTATTGATCAGGGTTGGAATCACCCCATGGCCACATTTTCCCGGAATTTCCACCCGAAGCTAGCTTCTTCATTACTGACAAGGGTATTAACCGATAACCTGTCGCATTGAAATCAATATATTGACCCACTCTTTGTGAATATTGGTTCATGAAACTAAGTCCAGTTCTGAATGGAGTGGCAGGAGGATCATATGCATCATTCCCATTTAAGTCTTGGTACTCATCGAGTTCTACGATTCCATTGTTGTTATTGTCATCATAGGGCTCACCAGGATCGTACCTACCGTTTTGGTTGGTATCCTGAGAATATGAATTCCAATTGTCGGAGCCATTGAGGTGATTGTGACTCATTTGAATAATTCCATCATTATTAAAATCACCATAAAATGGCTCGACTTCAGCAGTCCGATAAGCAGGTTCAAGTCCATCCATTTCAGATCTAGCATTACACCACTTGATCGCTTCCCAAAAAGATACATCAGTTCGTGGATGAGTTGCATTAACATCGGGTCCGAGTGGAAGTCCAGAATATCCGTTTGACAAAGACCAATTGACAACTTGATTCCATTTTTCATTGGTTACTTCAGTTGCATCGACTTTTACTACATCAACTCCAGCTTCGGCTTTCATTTCAGAGGTTTGATCTCCAGAGCTTGTGATCAATGAGTCTAAGACAGCAGTCATAAGAGAAGTATCGGCTTGGCCACCGGCTTGTCCGGCATTTCCTCCTTCTCCGGAACCGGTAAATCCCGAAGCTTGATCCCCGTAGGTCGCAATTACCCGGATTTTTCCATTGGCGGTAAATTGTTGATCCCAATCGGATTCCGCATTCCATTCCACCGATTTACCAACACCGGCGGATACATTGGCATCCACATCCCCGGTTATATCCAAGCAACGGATGGGGAAATTCAATCCATTATCCGGGCTGAACCAGAGTTCCACGAATGCAGTTTGTCCGGCATCCATGGAGACATTATAGGATATGTCCACGATTTTGGAACCCGCTCTTTGGCTTGCAGTTACCCCGGAAACCACCGGTGGGGCTGCATTTGCAAACGAAGCAAAGCTACAGATCATCGACAATAGGAGAAGTCTTGTTTTCATTATGATTATATTTGTAGGATTATAGTTTAATTAAATTGAACATAGGTGATTAGCAGTAACTGAAGAATAAATACATCTTTTTATTTCCCTATCCTGCACAAAAAAACTACTTTCTTCCACTGGCCTGGTTCAAAAAGAAAGAAATTTTTGTTTCTCAAAAGCTAAAATTCAAGTTGATTGAACCTCCGGTATCCACGGCCTGAAAGGATGAAGATTGATCCAGGTGGGAATCACCCTTGGCATTGACTTAATTAAGTCCATCTTTCGGGAAAGAAGCTAACTTTTGCCGTTAAAACAGTAATATAGTCCCTTATTATGCCCACTCCAATAGGCAAATTTAAACCCGAAGTGTAGGGTCCAAAAACTAAAAAAAGCACCGGTACCTTGAACCCAAAAATGGATTAAGGAGTAGACTTACCAATCGTAATATTACTCCCGAATTGGTCAAAACTGGGACGGTCAATCAAGGAATTTCGCCCGGAGCTGACATTTTGCAGAAAATTAACCCGGCCCAATTGCTCGCTCAGAGGAATCGAGGTGCCAAAGTTGGGATAGCTTCCATCAATGGGTCCCTTTAAGCTGTTTAACTGAACTGAGGTGGCACTGGGGAAGTCAACATTGCTGAGGCGGATGGTGGTGGCTTCCATAATCAAACTGGGCAGGGACTGGCTCAGTTGAAGGCCATTCACATCAAGGTTACCGGATGCCTTAAGCCGGACCAAAGAACTGGCCTGGATCGCAACCTGATTAAGTTGCAGGTCGCGCAAACTACGGACCGCAACCTCCCGGGCACTTTCAAGGCTGGCATTTTGCAGGAGGATATCCTGGCGGGCGGAGAGGACGAGGTCACCCACCACGGATTGGATACTGGTATCCGCCCCGACTTGAATGGTGCCCCCACTAACCGCGAGAATACGGGGAGCAGTAGCAGAGCCGGTATTGAATATGATCTGCCCACCGAGGATCAGGGATTCACTTGCTCCAAGTAGAAGGGAGGATTTGTCCCCTAGAAGGGCGGACAGGTCATAGGTTTCAGCCCCGAGGGTAAGGGTGGAACCGCCTACCACTGCGGGGTTGCTCCCCCCGTCAATTTGATCGAGCAGGAGGGTGTCATAAAGGGTGGAGACTTCAACGAAGAAGGGATTGGTAAGGGCCTCGGTTCCCTCAAGGGCTTGGAGGGTGGCCAAGTCCTT
>DBVA01000010.1:0-10243 GCA_002308735.1 Opitutia bacterium UBA1276
CCCTGAAGAGCCAGCCCCTGAAGACAAAAATTCCAAAGATTCTTAATTTAAAACCTATTACCACTTAAAAAATGTCCACAATTTCTAAAGAAGATGTTTTGAACCTACGCGAAAAGACCGGCGCTGGTCTGATTGATTGCAAACGAGCACTTGTTGATAGTGGTGGAGACATGGAGGAAGCAATTTCTATTCTCCGCAAAAAAGGAGTTGCATCTGCTGCAAAAAAAGCCGGAAGAGATGCCGGTGAAGGAATTATATCACAAAGTATCTCCGATGATCGTAAAAAAGGTGTACTTGTAGAAGTTAATTGTGAAACTGATTTTGTGGCGAAGAATGAAGACTTTATTAGTTTTTCCTTGGAGGTTGCTGCTGAATTGCTCAGCGATCCAAGGGTTGACCTAGAGGAAAAAAGGACAGAGCAGGTTGCGAAAATTGGAGAGAATATACGAATTTCGCGCTTTGAAGTATTGGAGCCTGCAGGTAACGGACTGGTTGAGTCTTATGTTCATACCGGTAGCAAAGTCGCTGTGTTAATTTCTCTGTCTTCAGATTCCGAGGATAATATCAATGCCAACTCAGTCGTAGAAATGGCAAGAGATCTTTGTATGCATATTGCTGCGACCTCCCCACTGTGTGTTTCACGCGAAGATGTGCCCACAGAACTCGTTGAAAAAGAAAAAGATATTGCCTTAGCACAGGCAGAGGGAAAACCCCCTCAGGCTATTGAGAAAATTGTCCAAGGTAAGCTTGATAAGTACTTTTCGACCTCCTGCCTCTTAGAGCAACCATTCGTGAAGAATCCGGATCAAACGATTAGTCAGCTTGTAGAACTTGTCTCGAAAGAGGCAGGCTTGAAATTAAGGGTTGAAAAGTTCATCCGCTTTCAAGTCGGGGAAGAAGTTTGACTCTTGTTTTTAAATCTTCTTTGCCACGGAAGAGTATCTTTTTCGGCTAACTATTAAATACCCAAGTTGTGGTTGAGGCCACAATGTAAAGTATTAACAACAGAATTCCATGTGCTTTATTGAGCTTCATGCCCTTTAGCCAAAACGCCAAAATCATGGTTAAGCCCAGAAGGGAAATGTAGTTTATCCATGGAAATCTTGTGTTCACAAAGACAGGCCCAAGAATACCAGCTGCCCCACCTACCAAGGCAATATTAAAGATGTTTGATCCAACTATATTACCTAGAAGCATTCCGAATTCACCCTTCTTGGCAAGAGATAAGGACGCGGCCAATTCGGGTAGACTTGTTCCGATTGCGACTAAAGTAAACCCGATCAATTCTTCAGGAATACCAGCCAAAGTAGCTAAGTTTTTTGCACCGAATACAAGAGAGTCTGATCCTGCCCAGAGTAGAGCGGTTGCAAGCAAGATCATTATACAGGAAAAGTAAACCGAAGGTGATTTTTCTTTATCCTTTTTCTCATTCTCCACTATCTTTGTGCCTCGGTTTTGAAGAGCGTTTCGAGTAAGAAAAAATAAATAACTCCCGATAAAAAGAAGTAAAATAATTCCGGGAAATGTACTCAGAGAATGAGAAGGGTAAAAGAAAAGATAGCCGGTGAATGAAAAGCTAAGAAAAAGAAGAACAATACTTTGTGACCGGGGAACTGCCCGTGTGGTATCAATCGGTGAAATTAAAAGTGAAATGCCTAAAATCAGTCCAATATTTGCAATATTGGAGCCGATTATATTCCCTAAGATCAATCCCTGTGCTCCACTTGTAACCGCAGCAATGGAAGTGAAAAGCTCAGGTGCGGAAGTTGCAATTGAAACGACGGTTAAACCAACTACAACACTAGGTATTCCAACTGCCTGTGCGAGGTTTGAGCTATGATCGCTGAGTAAGTCCCCTCCCTTTGTAAGCAGATAAAATCCAATCAGCATAGAAAGGATTAGAACTCCAATATAGATCGGGTTGGAGTCCGACTGCAAGGAATCGCAAAGGGTGGTCAGCAAGTGGTACATAAATTAGAGTTTATGAGGGTGGTTTGAAGTTATTATAAGGCAAGTAGATTCTAGGGTTTAAATTTAGACCCTTGACTTGACTGATTATCTAAACATCTTTCCTACGTTTTCCCCTACACCTCAGTAAAGTTTCGAATGAACAAGGCAAACGAGCTCAAGGATACATTGAATTTACCGCAAACTGATTTTCCGATGCGGGCGAATGCGGTGCAGCGGGAACCCGAGAGGCTTAAACATTGGGATGAAATTGGGGTTTATCAGCTTGTCCAAGAAAAAAATGCAAATGGAGATTCCTTCACTTTGCATGATGGTCCCCCATTTACCAATGGTGATGTACATGTTGGGACTGCTCTCAACAAAATTCTGAAGGATACAATTTTACGCTACAAAAGTGTAAGAGGGTATAGAACTCCCTATGTTCCAGGTTGGGATTGTCATGGTTTACCGATCGAGCACAAAGTTTCCAAAGAACTCAAAAAAGAAAAGACAGATCTTGACCCAGTTTCTATCCGTAAAGCATGCTCCGAATTTTCAGCTTCCTTTATTGAGACTCAAAGAGCCCAATTCCAAAGGCTAGGAATTTTGGCCGATTGGAAGCGGGAGTACCGGACGATGAATCCAGGGTATGAGTCTGAAATTTTGAGAACTTTTGCAAAATTTGTCGATCAAGGTCTGGTCTACCGAAGTAAAAAACCAGTGTATTGGTCGATTCCCTGTAAGACAGCCTTGGCGGAGGCTGAAATCGAATATCAAGATCATGTTAGCCCTTCCGTATTTGTAAAATTTAAGCTTTTGGATCAAGATCATGAATCCTATGTTGTGATTTGGACCACAACTCCTTGGACTTTACCAGCAAACTTGGCAATAGCTGTACACCCTCGAGAAAAGTATGTCGAAGTTAAGGATGGTGACATCGGTTATTGGGTAGCAGAGGAGTTGTCGGAATCTCTTTCTTCAAACTTCGATTTTAAAAAACCGGTTTTTGGAAAGTCGAAAACGGGGGAAGAAATTAGTGGTTGGAAAACCCAACATCCCTTCATAGATCGAGAAACCCCGATTTTAACCGCAGACTATGTAACTATGGAATCTGGAACCGGGTGCGTTCATATCGCACCAGGTCATGGATTGGATGATTATTTGACTGGAATCGAAAACGGCTTAGAGGTTTATTGTCCCTTGACTGATTACGGAACCTATGTGGACGACGGAATGATTCCCTCTGCTTTGGTGGGCGTTTCAGTCCTTGAGAAGAGTACGGGATGTCCGGCTAATGATAGCGTTCTGGAGATTTTAGAATCCAAGAATGCATTGCTTGCCAAACAAAGTCATCACCACCAATACCCTCATTGTTGGAGGAGTAAAACACCGGTAGTATTCCGAGCTATGGATCAATGGTTCATATCCTTGGACCAAGACGGTTTACGTGATCGATGTATTGAATCGATTGAGGATGTTTCTTTTACTCCGGAGTGGGGAAGGAACCGTATTCGTGGCTTTCTCGAATCCCGTCCCGACTGGTGCATCTCACGGCAGAGATCTTGGGGTGTACCCATCCCGGTATTTTATGATCAAGATGGCGAGCCATTACTCAATTCTGACCTGATTCTCTTTCTTGCAGATAAGATTGAAAAGGAGGGGACGGACTTATGGTTTAAACTTCCATCAGATAAACTTCTCGAAGGATTTTCTCTTCCTGTAGAATGGAGAGGGAAGGAGCTCAATAAAGGTACTGATACACTAGATGTCTGGATTGATTCCGGCTGTAGTCATCGTGCGGTTTTGAAAAACATGAGTGATTTGGCTTGGCCAGCAGATTTGTATCTTGAAGGAAGTGATCAACACCGTGGTTGGTTTCAAAGTTCGTTATGGACTGGGATGATTTCCTATCAAAAAGCTCCTTATCAACGAATTTTGACTCATGGATTTGTGGTCGATGGTGATGGCCGAAAAATTTCCAAAAGTGATGGTAAACCTCAAACCGCTGATTCATATGTCCAAAAGTATGGTGCCGATGTACTCAGACTCTGGGTTTGCTCCGAGGATTTTAGGCGTGATATCCCTTTGTCGGAAGAAATTCTTGGCCAAATAGTTCGAGCCTATCGGACCCTAAGAAATACCTTAAAGTTTCAGCTGGGAACTTTGCATGACTTTAACATCGATCAAAATGGAATGCCTCTTGAAAACTTAGATCTCATTGATCGTTGGGCCCTATTCAAGACCAATGAGCTTGTTAAAGAAGCCACGGAATGTTTTGAATCCTATGAGATTCATAAAACTGTCCAACTGATCAATCGGTACTGTTCAGGAGTTCTCTCCTCCACTTATCATGATATTATTAAGGATCGATTATACACCCTAGATGAAAATGATCCAAAGAGGCGATCTACTCAAAATTCTATTCACCATATCTTTCAATCGCTGGTTAAGCTTATTGGCCCCCTTACTCCATTCACTGCCGATGAAGCTTGGTCCTTTTTTATCTCCGGAAAGGAACATACAGCTACCCCTTTGTTGTTGGAAGCTTGGCCTGAGCTAGAGAGTGCTTGTGGTGATGAATCTGCCATCTCTGATGCCCAAGCTCTGCTGAGCCTCCGGGATTCTCATATCAATGAATCCCTAGAAAAACTTAGGGAAGAGAAGAAGATTGGCCAATCCCTTGACGCAGAGATTGAACTTCGTTATCCCAAGAATGATCCCATTTCTTCAGTGCTACAAAAGAGAGCCGATGACCTTGCTGAATTTTTTATTGTTTCGAAAGTAACACTGGTCGAAGACGATAATGAGAATCATCTAGTTGTTCTTGCCCAACATGCTTCAGGTTTTCGTTGTCCTCGAAGTTGGCGATGGGTTCCCGAACTTGTTTCCATTGAACCGTGGGGAGAAGTTTCCCCTCGTTGTGCCAAGGTATTATCCCAAAAAATTTGAATCCACTTATCCTAAATATATCTTATCATGACTAAGAAAAAGACCACCCCTTCTACCAAAACTACCAAGAAGACTAAAGCTGCAGCCCCAAAAGAAAAAGTGGCAGCAAAAGCAAAAACTTCTTCTGCTCAAAAAGAGATAACGAAACCTAAGGCAGAAAAAAAAACCACAACTAGGACTGCTAAGGCTTCACCCCAACCAGCCCCTAAAAAGAGAGGTCGCAAACCAAAAGACCCAACAGGTGCCAAAAAAGAAGCTGTTTCAAGGAGTAACAAAGGGGGAGAAAGTAAGGTAAAAGAAATTGCTTCTAAAACTAAGTCGAAAATAGTTGAAGAAAAGAGAGAAACCAAAGGGTTTAGCCTTGATGATGTCCGCCAGATCCTTCAGGTGAAGACCAAAAAAACGGCGGAAAAACCTAAGGCATCTTCGAGCAAAGCAACCGCTTCAAAACCAGAAAAGAAATCGGTAGTTTCAACCAAAAGAAAAGTTGCGAAGGTAAAAAAAGTCCAAACTGCATCCATTGATGATATTCTTGGTTTCGGTACTTTCACTCAGTCTGTTCGTCCGATAAGAGATGAGAAGAAAGTTCCCAAGGAATGGCTAACTTATTTCAAAAACTTAATGGATTTAAGGGCAAGCTTGAAGGGTGCGTTAGGAGAGCGTTCCCAAGATACACTCGGAGCATCCGCTCGGGAGTCGTCTGGAGAACTGTCTTTAAATTCCTCGGATGCTGGTAGTGAAACCTTTAATCGAGATGTAGCCTTGTCGATGGTTGCCAATGAACAGGAAGCATTGGAGGAAATCGAAGACGCAATCGACCGAATCTTTGATGGTTCATTTGGAATCTGTCAGGAGACTCAAAAACCGATCAAAAAGACAAGGTTGAAAGTGGTACCTTTCACTCGCTTTTCTCTGGAAGGTCAAACCTTGTACGAAAAACGTAAGCGTAAGGATGTAGATTCTGGGGGTGGAACTTTCGCGACCATTGCCGATTCCACCATGGGAGTAGAAGAGTAAATTAAACCTCTTTTATTTTTTAAGTGCATCGAGTGATCTTGAAATGAACAAATATATTCCCTTCTGGGTGTTATTTGCACTTGTGGTCACTTCGGATCAATGGTCCAAGAGTCTAGTCGTAGAGAACTCGAAGGAGCTTCAGGAAAATCCGATTGTGATTTTAGAATTGATCAATGGAAGAGAGAATCTCTTAGAGTTCACTTACATCACTAACCCCGGGGCGGCTTGGAGCATGTTCTCTGACTATCCAGAGGCTCTGACTCTATTGGCACTCAGCGCATTAATATCGATCTTTTTTTTCCGAAAAGCTCTGGAGCTCAATAAAATTCCACACCAATATGTATTTGGATTAATTGCTGGAGGAATTGCGGGGAACCTTGGAGACCGTTTGTTTCGTGAGCCCGCGGAAGTGGTCGACTTTATTGATTTCTTTTTGCCTGTAATTAACTACGACTATCCCATTTTCAACATCGCTGACTCGGCAATTTTTGTGGGTGCCTTCTCTTATATTATCATTGGCATCGTAGAGGCCAAGAACGAGAAGGCACTGCAAGGGGTAACTTAGGTTTTTATTCTATATTCATCACCTGTTCCCTGATTTTTTCAACTTCCACTCTAGCTTCAAGTGCAATGGCAGTACTTTGACTACGAGCTGATTTGGAACAGAAAGTGTTCAGTTCACGGCTTATTTCCTGCAGAATAAATTCAAGCTTTCTCCCGATTGAACCATCCAATTTTGAAGTTTGCTCAAATTGCAATAGGTGGCTACTCAATCTGGTGATTTCTTCAGAAATGTCGCATTTTTCCGCGTAGAGTGCCAATTCCTTGAGCACGCGCTCATCGGATGGATCGATTTCAAGGTTTGCATTTTGTAACTTTTCAAGGAGTTTCTGCCTCATTATCCCCGGTAAATCTTTGGATGCAGATTCGATTTGAATAATCATTTCACTTAGTCTTGCTAAACGATGTCCAAAATCGGATGCGATCTCTTTCCCCTCGGTTTGTCTCATCTCAACCATGGAGTCCGTTGCTTGAAGGAGAACCCTAAGCAGGTCGTCATTATACTGGTTGGTATCGGATGAACCAGATCCTTTATTGGAAACCTGAAGGAGTTCGATGACTAGTTCCGAAGTAAGTTTAAAATCTTCACCCTTTGCTTCCATGAAACTCTTGATTTCTTCGATCAATCTATTGAAATCTTCCCCGTGAAGGATTTTTGAAAAAACTTGCGAGTTTTCCTGCTGCTCAACGGTAAGTAAGACTCGTACTCTGCCTCGGTCGATTTTTTTCTTTAGGAAAGAGGTGGCTGTGTATTCAAAAAATTGCCATTCCTTTGGAGTATTGACTACGACTTCCAGGTTTTTCTTATTTACTGAAGAAACCTCAATCGAAACTTTATAATCAGACAGGTTTGCTGAAGCCTGCCCATATCCAGTCATGCTATTCATGCACCATGCTCGACATACTTGGCAGGCCTTCTACGCCCATTACTCTTGCCGCTTCCATGGCATCCTTATCCCCACGCCCGCTTAAATTGACACAAATAATTTGATCTTTTGAAAGCTCACTTGCTCTCTCGAAGGCGTAGGCTAGTCCATGCGAAGTTTCTAATGCCGGCAAAATCCCTTCTTCGGAAGAGAGCATCTTAAAAGCTTCCAAGGCCTTTTCATCACTCGCATTCGCATAATCAATCCTTCCTCTATCTTTATAAAAAGCATGCTCAGGTCCAATGGCGGCGTAATCAAGGCCGGCAGAGACGGAGTGGGTCTGGTTGATTTGGCCATCGGGATTTTGCAGGATCCAAGTTTTGCAACCTTGTAAAATCCCAAGTTTCCCACCTTCAAATCTGGCCGCATGCTCCCCTTCCGAAAGTGATTTTCCGCCGGCTTCCACACCTACGAGTCTAACCTTTAAATCTTCAAGAAAATCGAAGAAGAACCCAATGGCGTTACTCCCTCCTCCAACACAAGCTATCATCTCATTCGGTAGTTTGCCCTCCTTTTCGTAGAATTGTCTTTTGGTTTCCTCGCCAATAATCCGGTGGAAATCTCGAACCATGCCAGGGTAGGGATGGGCTCCTAAAGCAGACCCAAGGATATAATGAGTATTTCTTACATTTGTAACCCAGTCCCGCATTGCTTCATTAATCGCCTCCTTCAGGGTTTTACTTCCGGCTTCCACCCCTCTAACTTCTGCACCGCTCAATTTCATTTTGAAAACATTCAGGGCTTGTCGGCGCATATCTTCTGCACCCATATAAATGACGCAATCAAAGCCAAAGCGGGCACATACGGAAGCGGTAGCAATTCCATGCTGCCCCGCACCCGTTTCCGCGATGATTCTTTGCTTACCCATTCTTTTTGCCAGTAAGGCTTGGCCCAAAGCATTATTAATCTTGTGAGCACCAGTATGGAGTAAATCTTCTCTCTTGAGGTAGATTTTTGCACCTCCTAATTTTTCACTCAATCTCTCGGCGTAGTACAATTCTGTGGGTCGGCCCGCAAATGACTTGAGCATGGAGTTAAGGGTGTTTTTAAATTCCGGGTCTTGTTTTGCCTCTTCGTAGGCATTGGTTAACTCCCTCAGTGGATGACAAAGAGTCTCGGGCACATAGGAACCTCCATAGGGGCCAAAACGACCATTTTTATCAGGAATAGAGAAGCGGTCAAAGTGAGTTGCTTCTTGGACAGGGGCAGTAGATTGAAGTGTCATAAAGATTTAATTCGATTTTATTATACGGATCACTCATGTTAGGGACAACCCAAGAAGTAGAATTAGATGAATTCATGATCGAAGATTCCAAATTACCAACCATTATTGTTCCTGCTCGTCTTGCATCCACTCGTTTTCCGGGGAAATTACTTTCCATGGTACAAGGAAAACCACTCATTCTATGGACCGCGCAAAGAATTTCCGAGGTTGCTCCCGAATTCAATTTATTCTTTGCCGCTGATGGGGATGAAATTGGGGATGTACTTGAAGCATCTGGTTTTTCTGTGGTTAAAACCGATCCATCTCTAGCTTCAGGTACGGACCGAATTGCGGCCGCGAATCTTGAAATTCTGGCTGATGCCATCATCAATGTTCAGGCGGATGAACCAAGAATCGATCGTTCTCATCTTCTTGCTCTGTCTGAAAGTTTAAAACCGGAAGGAACATTAATGTCTACCTTGGCGGTAAAATTCTCCAGCGAAGAGGATTTCCATGATCCGAATCAAGTTAAGGTAGTATGCGATCAGCATGGAAACGCCCTTTATTTCACGAGGTCTTCCATTCCGTACAGCAGAGGTAGCGATTGGCAGTGGAGGGAGGTCGACGGGGATCGCCCGCTCAAGCATCTTGGCTTGTATGGATACAAGTCAGAATTCTTAAAACGCTTTTCAATGTGTCCGGAAGGGAAATTGGAGAAAATTGAAAAATTGGAACAATTAAGAGTATTAGAACTTGGAGAAAAGATTTCAGTTTCTGTGGTCGAAACTGAGACTCATGGGATTGATACGCCCGAAGATTTAGCTCGATTTGAAAGGCTGCTCGAAAATCGATGATTTCATCCAACTTAATCCTGCATAAACACATCTTTAAGCAATTACTGCTTTCAACCCTTTTAAATACTTTTATCCTGACCCTTATCTTATTGTATGGCAACCTCCAGAAACATGGGGAAATCCTCATCCAGTCCCTCAGTTTTTCGCTTTGGACGGTATTGGAACTGGCAGTCCATCTCATTCCCTATTCCCTGTCCATGGGTTTACCCTTTGGTTTTGCCTTAGCCATTTTATTTTGTGTTGGACGATGGAGTTCAGACCGGGAAATTTTATCCCTTCGTTCCCATGGACTAAGTATTTTGCAATGGTCAGTACCGGTTTTTCTTTTATCTTTTCTACTTTCTCTGCTCAGTGTTTATGCAAGTGTTGATTGGGGTCCCTTAAACCGAGCAAAGTTTGACGATCTTAAAAAGGAAATTGTATGGGGTAATTTGAATGCTTTGTTACAAAAAAGAGGTCAGATTGAATTCAATGTAAATTCAACGAAACAAGACTCTTCCTTTTCTGAATTTGCTTCCGTTTCTAATGGACAGCTTTCCAAAGTTTCTATTTCGGTCTCGGAAACCCAAACTGGGGTATGGAAAAACGCAAGACTTGTAATGACTGATAAGCATGGAGTCATTCTTTCAGTCTTTCATGCCGGAGAAGCCATTGTTTCCCGGAGTCAGGATCGATCTAATCTAATTTTGGATCTGAAGGAGGTTGACCTCGAGCCCGGATTTGATGAGCAGAATCAATCAAAGGAAAGCTCTTCCATGTTTCTATCCTTTAAAAGTTGGAAAAAA
>DBVA01000136.1:0-6210 GCA_002308735.1 Opitutia bacterium UBA1276
TATGTCAAATGACCAGACAGCTTCAATCAGGTGGGCGATCGAAGAACTTTCCAAGCAAAAAGATGAAATTGAAAGCAAAATTTCAGTGGCTCGAAAAAGGGACGATACTAGTGAACTAATTAAAGAGGTCCTTGCTCAAAAGGACGCATTACACAAAAGAATTTCTGCTCTTGAGGATGGTCTCAAGGTGTCTTCTGACTTGGTGCAAGCTCCGGTTGCAGAACTGGAAAATGAAAAGACTGAAATCTCAGAAAAATTAGAAATTGCCCAAGAAAGATTAGAAAACCTCGAGCAAGAAGAATACTTTGAGGAACTGGGAAGAAAATTAACTGGAAAGCAGGAAACTTTAAAAGAACTCCCAATTGAAACAGATATTAACGCACTATCTGAAGATTCCACCGAGCTTCCAACATTGTCGGACTTTGCCACACCGCTTTTAGCAAATGATCCACCCACTGTTGATATGACTCCAACTTCTCCAATATCCTTTCAACAATCGGGAGTCCAAACATCCACCCAGACAGAAACCATGAAATCAACCCAAAGCCGAATTCAGCAGAATGAAGTTGAAACCACCCTAGAAGATGGTTCTAGGCTACCCGAAGCTGAAGAAGAAGTGGTTCAACCACAAAATACCAAAACTTTGAAACCGATTGCCGTTAGTAATCTTGAAGAAACTGCTTTAGCGTTAGGAGTTGAGAGTGATTTCTTAGTTGAGAAAGCCACCCAGTCTGTACTCAGAATGATTGCCCGAAATGGGGGAAAGCTCAGTTTCCCTCTTGAAGTCGAGCAAATCGATTAAGCTTTTGGGTGCTTACCTCTGGTCGTGGCTAAACACAACCATGTCCCAATTCACAAAAATTTTGCATTCAGCCTATCCAAAGAAACCTAGGAGGCTGTGAAGATTCATTTTTTGTTAAACGGATTCTAATTCTGTTCATTATGACATTTCTATTTAAACGAATTTTTTTCTTACCTATTCTAATATTACTGGTTTTTTCAGCTGAAAAAATTATCTTTTCAAAGGATAAAAAAGAAAAGAGCCCATCGCTTGATAAAAATGCTAGCCTTCAAGTTCCGATTCAGGGGAAAAAAGAAACCAAGGATCACACGGAAACTGAAACTATACGGGCAGAAATAAAACCTTTTAAAATCAATCTCACGCTCAAAGGCTTCATTGAAGATATAGATGCCCAAACCCTGGCTATCAAAACAAATTACTGGAGTGATCTCAGAGTAGTACAATCTACTAAACAAGGTAAAAAGGTAAAAAAAGATGAAATCCTTGTTCAACTTGACCATGAAAAAATTCGTCAGCAAATCCATAACCTTTCCCATGAATTAAGGCTATTAGAGATTGATTTCCAGATCCTTGAGGTTGAGCTCAAACTTGCAGAAAGCTTGGTTCCAATAGAAATGGAAGCGATTGAGCTCAATGAACAATATGTTAAAGAAGACCTGGAAAGATTCAAAAGTCAGGACCTCCCATTTCAAAAAAAATCTCTGCAGATGAATCTCAAGCGTGTCCAAGATTATTTACTCTACTCGCAAGAGGAATTAAACCAGTTAGAGAAAATGTATCATGAGGATGATCTCACCGAAGAAACTGAAGAAATCATCCTGCAGCGGGCAAAGAACCAGGTAGATTATGCTAAATTCAGCGTGGTATCTGCTCAAAAGAATTTCGAAGATTTCAACACGATTCAGGCACCTCGCAGCCAAAAGGCCATGCAAGATTCTTTTGATCGTGAAAAATTAATGTTCTCAGCACAAAGGAAAACAACCCCCGCTGAAGTAAAATTAAAAAAGCTCAGGCTCGTCAAGATGGAACAGGAAAAAAAAATCTTAGTTAAAAAGAAGAGAGATTTAGAGCAGGACTTGAAAAATATGACTTTAAAGTGTCCAGTAGATGGAAAAGTATATTGGGGAACCTTTGAGCGAGGAAAATGGTCAGGTACCGTGCCCTTCAAAAACAAATTACAAGAAGGTGGAAACTTAAAAGCCTATGAAGAAATCTTAACCATATGCCCAAGTAAGAGGTTCAGGGCTATTGTCGAGATCCCAGAAAAAGATCTTTCTCTCGTGAAAAAAAATCTTCCTGGAAAACTTATTTTCTCTTCATTGCCGGAAGAAAAAATAAATGCCAAAGTAGAATCTGTAAGTGACAGCCCCCACTCGCCAAACAAATATTATGCAATTCTAGCATTCACTCTGCCAAAAGGATTCAATAATCCTGCCCCCGGAACTGCATGTTCCTTCACTTTTGTAGCATATGAAAAAAAATCTGCAGTCACCCTTCCTGCCAAGTTTGTTTTCAAAGATGACTATGATCCCGAAATCAAGCATGTTTATGTTTTGAACAAATCGGGGAAGAGCAGGAAAAAAAGGATCGATGTGGGAAAGCAGGCGGGTGACACCCTTGAGATTCTTAGCGGGATCACAATCAGGGATAAAGTTCTCAAAGAAAAACCAAAGAATTGAGGCGTTTAACTCTCATTGTTTTAGGTTGGTTCTTTCTATGCCAAAACATATTAGCCCAAGATTATAATTCCTCCACTTGTCAAATTTTTAATGCAATCGACCGCGGTTGTGCCTTCCTTTTAGAAAATCAGAATGACAATGGTTCTTGGGGTTCTGCTACTCAGACCAAGGGACTCAATATCTTCGCACCGATACCTGGATCTCATCGAGCCTTTAGGCTTGCCGTTACCGCATTGAGCACATCTGCACTTATTGAAGCAAAAGGACAGGATTTAAAATTTGATAAAACTATTAAGAGAGGGGAAGATTTTCTCCTTCAAGAGCTACCCAATCTTCGGCGTGCAACTCCCATGGCAATTTACAATGTTTGGTCCCACTCCTTCGGTTTACAAGCCTTAGCCAAACTTTATGAAAGGGCTTCAAGCAAGAAAAGAAAAAAACAAATTCAAGCAGTAATCGAGCATCAAGTTTCCATGCTTGAAAAATACGAATCGATCGATGGCGGATGGGGTTATTATGACTTCAGGGCACAGACTCAAAAGCCCTCCGGATCTTCCATTTCTTTTGTGAATGCTACTGGCCTAATTGCCCTAAAAAAAGCGCAAGAAACTGGTGTAGAAGTTCCAGAAAGGCTGGTATCCCGAGCAATCGCAGCAATTCTTAGGCAAAGGCTATCAGATCATAGTTATCTGTATGGGGAGTACTTGAAAAATCGTCCCCGCGCCGGAATTAATCGACCAGCGGGTAGCTTAGGGCGTTCCCATGCTTGTAATTATGCCTTACAGATCTGGGGCAATGACCAAATCGACGATCAGGTTCACATGCTTTGCCTGGATCGGTTGTTTGCTCGAAATGGCTGGTTGGATGTAGCCAGAAAAAGGCCGATACCTCATGAATCATGGTTCGCAGTTGCTGGCTATTTTTTTTACTATGGACACCTATACGCTTCCTTATGTGTGGATACACTACCCGTGCCTGAAAAAGAAAAGTACCAAAAAAAGATGGCTAAAATCCTTGTACCTCTTCAGGAAAAAGATGGTTCCTGGTGGGATTTCCCATTGTACAATTACCACAAGCAATATGGTACATCTATGGCAATCTTAAGCCTTCAGAGATGCTTACCTGTTTCTTCTTTCAATTGAAAAGTCTGAAAAGTGAGCTTCTCCTTCCTTGTTTTCCATTTCCTTATTCGTCCAGTACCCCTTCATCTTTCGATCAATCGCAACGCTTGCCTTTTTAATTTCTGAATCTGTACCCTCTAAAACAACTTCAACCGAACCATTCGGTAAATTTTGAACCAACCCAGTAAGTTGAAAACTTTTAACTATTTCCGCAACATTCCATCGAAATCCAACTCCTTGAACCCGACCAAAATACAGAATCCTGGTTCTCATTTTTCATCATTCATTAGCTTAACATTCAAAAAAATTGTAAAAAATTAATTGACCTAATTCAATTCTAGTAAGAGAAAATACATATTACCTAATCATTAAGTTTTTTTCAGGATGAGCCAATACGAATTTGAAAGCAACCACGACGGAGACTGGGACGATAACGAAGAGGTTGCGTGGAATGAGGCTGATTGGCAAGACTTCCTCCGAAAGTCGGATAAGGAAGTAGCCCGCTTTATTACGGTATACAACAAAGTAAAAAAGAATCCGGATCGTCTGGATGCGGCTGCTTCACTCATGGGTTGGCATCGAGATGATTGGTCATCTACGGATGAAATTGATATGGATGTTGATGAAATCCAACAACTTCGCCCTCTGGATATCGATGAGGTTAAAAAAATGGATCCCTACACCATTCACCGTCACCCCGTTTATATCTCTTCATCTGCATTCTTTTCCTACCTAAGAGCTTCATGGGAACATTTGATGCGTCATAATCGCAAGCAACCTGAACCTTGTCTGTCTTGGAGTTACTGCGGTAGTTTGGCGGATGCGGAAAGGCACTGCTTGCTTGCTGCAAATTGCTTGGATCTGGGCGATTTTCTTTTGGCGGTATGTCACCTTAAGAAAGCACATTCCGCATTGAACGAATCGATGCGGTTAAACCGTCTTTTTTCTCATCACAGTCCCAAGATTTTCTCTAAATACCTCCATGAATCTGATTTACGTATGTACGATCTTCGCGAAATTTGGATCCGGATTATACAGGATTGTAGGAAATAAGATCCTACCCGTCATTTCAGATTAAAGGGTTTTCAGTGTTTTACCTTTGAGGCCTTTGCGATCGCGGCTCAGACACTAGAAAATTTAGTTTATTACCCTGAGACAAGAAATCCTTCGACTATCCCGAAGTAAAATAAAACCTTTATAATAAGCAAAATGGGCTCGGCAGGTCCCAAGTACCTGTTGGCGGAAAAGTACCTCAAATGATTCAGGACTTGCTGGTAAAATCAGTAATTCTCCCGATTCACTTAACACGACCAATTTATCCCCTAAACGGAGAAGATTTCCACACCCTAGCCCTCTATATTCCCATTTAATTTCTCCGCTCGCCACCTCTATACATCTCAACCATGAACCCCTCTCCTGTCTACCATGAAAGCCAAATAGATATCCTTTGTATTCAACGGGCGTAGAATAATGACAATCCATTATCCCCTGGTCCTTCCATACCAGATCTAAATTTACTGCACTTTTCATAGCCAGATTCGAGTCTAATTTCCAAAGAGATGCCCCCACCTCATAACATGCACTAACAAATACCTGCCGTCCGATTACGAGCGGAGATGCAGCGTTTACAGATGCATTTATTGGAGACCTGATTTGGGAAAAAAACTTTTCCTCCCCCGTTTTGGCATCCACCACCAAAAATCCATCTCGTAGAAAAGACAAAACCAGGGTACCTCCCTCCCCCTCATACGGAATACAGGATGCATAATCTGCTTCACGCGGTTTGGATTTCCAATAGGTCGCCCCATTCTTTAAAGATAATGAAACTAAGCCAGCTTTCGAACCACCAACAGCAAAAATTACCTTATCTTTGATGATCAACGGAGATGAACATCTACCAAAAAAACCTTTGGGGGACTGGAAGTCCTGAACCAAATCTCTCTTCCAAATAAGTTTACCATCTAAAAGTTTAATCCCGCAAACAACCCCGCTCGGGCTATGGGTTACCACAACTCCTCGTCCAACCGCAGGGGTGGAGCGAGGACCCGCACTCATGCCGAAGTCATCTCTATAATTACTAGGGAAAGAATAGGTCCATAATTGTCTACCAGAATTTACTTCCATGCAATGAACTCTCTCGCTTTCCTCGCTTCGGTCATGCAAAATGACTCGTCCATCCGCAACCACGGGAGCAGACCATCCATCTCCGACTTTCTCTGACCAGACTTGAGCATATTCTTTATTTCCGGATGGTATGGATAGAAGGACATCTTCAAGTGCTCCAGAATAATTTGGCCCCAACCAATTCGGCCATGACTCGGCGAACGTAAGGGTAGAATGAATGATGAATAACGCTAGGTAAAATATTTTAATGAGATTTTGACTCCTTACAATAAATACGACGATCAGCGGATCGGTTATTATTTTTCTTATGGTCTTGATTGGCATGGGTAGTTGGCAAAAGGTATTAGAAAAGTGAGAAAACTAAGTGAAAAAGAACATAAATTTTATTTTTGACTCGGAGTTTTCCTAGCTCTTCCAATTTTTATAATATTATTTTTATACGGATAACTTCACAAGTTTCATGTAGGACTATTAAAATTATGGA
>DBVA01000187.1:0-8565 GCA_002308735.1 Opitutia bacterium UBA1276
CATGATCATTTCGATGGTCAAAATAAATGGAGTATGCTGAAAGTGATAGGAACTCAGTACTCAAGCGCCTGGCTCGATTGCAAGGACGCCCGGTTCTTGTATGCGGAAACAAAAATGATTATCTCAAGGAACATCCCAAGCTCGGCACTTTCACTTTTCTCCCCGTCTCCGTGAATGAAATCTTCGATATCCCTGATGGTCCGGTCATTCATCGCCGCACCGACCAGTGGGGAAATCGTAATAGCCTTACACGCGAGGTTGCTCGATACTGGCTGGCCAAGCACACATCCGATAAAAAATAAATTCAGATTCAAAGAATCGCTTTGCTTTCGGTTTCATTGTTTTTGAACATGGTTGTTTTACCTATGAATTACCGATTCAATCTATTCCTCGTTGGCTGTTTTTTTCTTCACGCCCAGGTTTTTGCCGAAGAAAAACGTCCCAACATAATCCTAATCATGGCCGACGATATGGGCTATGAAGCCTTGTCCTCCAACGGCAGCGAATCCTGCAATTCTCCCAACCTCGACAAATTAGCCGAGCAGGGTGTGCGCTTCACCAACTGTTTCTCCAATCCGATCTGCACCCCGTCCCGGGCCAAGATCATGACCGGACAATACAATGTTCGAAATTATGTCAAATTCGGGATACTGGACCGTGGGCAGATCACCTTTGCTCATCAACTCAAGGAAGCCGGATATGCAACTGCAATCGCCGGTAAGTGGCAACTTGGAAATCAACCGGACTCGCCGCAGCATTTCGGCTTCGAAAGATCCTGCCTCTGGCAGCATACACGAGGTGGTCGTTCCAATGAAAACGGAAAACGAATCGACCGACGCTTCGTCAACCCGATGCTTGAATTCAACGGAAAAGAAAAAGATTTCACATCAGGGGAATACGGGCCCCAGGTCTGTACCGATTTCGTTTGTGACTTTATCGACGAAAATAAGAAAAAGCCCTTCCTTGTCTACTATCCGATGATCCTTACCCATTGTCCGTTTGATCCCACACCCGATTCCACCGATTGGGATCCGAAGAGACTTGGTTCGACAACTTACAAAGGGGATAAAAATGATCCACAACGCCACTTCATCGACATGGTAAATTTCGCCGACAAAATGGTTGGGCAAATCATCAAGCAACTCGAAACATCAGGGGTTCGTGAAAACACCATCCTCATCTTCACTGGAGATAATGGAACCGACAAACCCATCGTAACGCCTTGGAAAGGTACGGAAGTTGTCGGAGGTAAAGGTTCCATGACTGATACGGGTACGCGTGTTCCCCTAATTGTTAACTGGCCTGCTGGTATCAAAAAGCCCGGCCGGATAACTGACGAACTTGTTGAGTTCACGGATATGATGCCCACCCTTTGTGAAATTTCCGGTGCCAGTCTGCCAAAGAATCACCCTGCCGATGGTGCAAGTATCGTCCCCGTCCTCAATAACATGAAGAATGTTCGAAAAAAAGATTGGATCTACATCTGGTACCGGGATCAGGTCTTGGTCCGTAATAAAAAGTATTCTCTTCTGACCAAGCAAGATGGAAGCAATGCCAAGCTCACCCGGTACAAAGGTCAGTTCAATGGGAAAGAATTGACCAATCAAAAAATGAATAAAGCTGAACGCACAATCAAAGAGAAATTTGAAGGGATTCTAGCTAAGATGGCTAAGACTCGACTTTCCACTGCCAGCAAGCAAGGCAGAGAAATGGGGCTAAAAAATAAATCCAACCGGTAGGCTTTCATTGCCAATGAAGACTTTTCCTCTCCTTAGCCTGCTTTTATTTACTCTAAATTTAGGATGGTCGGAAACGGACCCCACCCGTCCCAACTTTATCCTCATTATGGTGGATGACATGGGCTACTCAGACCTTGGCTGCTATGGTGGTGAAGTCAAAACTCCAAACATTGATAAGCTGGCCAAAAATGGCCTGAGGTTTACTCAGTTTTACAACACCGCCAAGTGTCACACCACCCGGGCCGAACTTCTCACCGGCAATTACGCTTATTCGATTGGGGACAATCACATGGAACACGGAGCCACCTTCGGGGAGGTGCTACGGCCCATTGGATACCGCACGCTCATCGCCGGCAAGTGGCATCAGGTGCCTCTCCCCACCACCCGTGGCTTTGATCGCTACTACGGACTGGCCGATGGATGCAGTAACTTCTTCAATCCCGGGCTCAAGGCCCGCCCCGGGGAAGGCCCTCCGGGCAGAAAAGGTAAGACTCGCGTCCGCCGTTGGGCCATCGAGGACAAAGTGATTATGGGCTACACCAGCCCGGACAAGAAGTTCTACCACACGGACGCCTTCACTGATTACGCCATCGACCGGCTCGACGAGTACAAGAATGAGAACAAGCCTTTCGTCCTCTATCTACCTTACACCGCACCCCACTACCCTCTCCATGCATGGCCCGAGGATATTGCCAAGTACCGAGGAAAATACAAAATCGGATGGGATAAAATTCGGGAACAACGATTCAAACGGATGAACGAGATGGGGATCATCGGTCCGAATCACGAGCTCACTCCGCGGGCCTCCAAGGCATGGGAAGATCTTTCCGAGGAACAACAGGATGCCGAAGACTTAAAGATGGCGGTCTATGCCGCCATGATCGATCGGGTCGACCAGAACCTCGGACGGCTCTTTGCAAAAGTGAAGGAGTTGGACGAGTGGGAAAATACCCTGATCATGCTCCTGACCGATAACGGAGCCTGCCCCGAACAGCCCAACACCACTCCCGATATTCCTCCCGGTCCGGTGGAGAGTTATCGTACCGTTTCCGTAGGCTGGGCCAACGCCAGCAATACTCCCTACCGCAAATTTAAGTCAACTGATTACGAAGGTGGCATTCGTACTCCTTTCATCGCTCATTGGCCGCGTATAATCAAGCCGGGCATTACCCATCAGGTCGGCCACATCATCGATGTATCCTCAACCTTTAGGGATATCACCGGAGCGAAATACCCTAAGAAAATATTGGGGGGGAAAACCAAGCCTCCCGCGGGAAAGTCTCTGCTTCCTATCTTTAAAGGTGATGAACGGGAGCCACACAAAGAAATCTTTTGGCGTTTCAACCGTGCTAATGCTGTTCGTCAGGGTGATTTGAAAGTTGTTCGTGCAGGAAAAGTATGGGAACTTTATGACCTGCAGGCTGATCCTACTGAAGTAAATAACTTAGCTGAAGAGATGCCGGAGAAAACGGCTGAACTTTCTAAAATTTGGGAAGACTGGAACGAAGAATGCAAAAAAAGACCTAAATAAAAAAGATATGAAACTTAAATACTTCATCCTTCTGCTCGCCTTCTCTTCCAATCTTTTTTCCGCATTTGAAAAACCAAATATTGTAATCCTCTATGCGGATGATATGGGAGTGGCCGATGTTTCCTACGGTGATCCGAAGGCCAAGATTCAGACACCAAATCTGGACAAGTTGGCATCGCAGGGTATGACCTTTACCGATGGGCACAGCTCTTCTGGTATCTGCACTCCCAGTCGATTTGCACTTCTGACCGGGCAACACCACTGGCGTCGCTTCCACGGCATCGTGGGTGCCTTTGGCGGAACGGTCTTCGAGCCCGAGGACTTCACCATTGCAAAGATGTTCAAGAAAAAGGGCTACCGCACCGGTTGTTTTGGGAAGTGGCACCTAGGTTGGGACTTTGATGCGATTCGTAAACCGAGTGCAAAAAAAGGAGATCCGCGTGCCGAGTCTTATGACTGGACCAAGCGATTTCCGGATGGTCCGCTTGATCAGGGCTTTGATTATTATTTCGGGGACGGCACTATCAACTTCCCTCCCTACTGTTGGATCGAAGGGGACCGCTTCGTTACCATTCCAACCAAGCCCGTCATCAAGTCCAGGCCCCTCGCGGGGGGCGGCAGCTTCCGGCCGGGACCAATGGCCGAAAGCTGGAACCCCTACGACATCCTGCCCACCATCACCCAAAAGACCATTGCATGGATTTTGAATCCGAGTAAAGAGCAACCATTCTTTGCTTATCTCGCCTTCAATTCGCCTCACTATCCGATCGTCCCGAACAAGCCTTATCACGCAAAATCGAAAGCTGGTTACTATGGGGACTTCGTCATCGAGACCGACGCCATGGTGGGCAAGGTGATGAACGCCTTGAAAAAACACGGCTTTGCCGACAACACCTTGGTCGTCTTCTCCGCCGACAATGGACCCGAGACCCATGCATTCGAAAGACTGGAGGAATTCAAACAATGGAGCTCAGGCAAGTATCGTGGCGTCAAGCGCGATGTCTACGAGGGAGGACACCGTGTGCCTTTCATCGTCAAATGGCCCGGCAAAATCAAGCCAGGCTCGTTTTCCGACGAAGTGGTGAGTCAGGTCGACCTGGCGGCGAGCTTTGCCCAAATCATTAATTATCCTCTTGGCAAAAAAGAGGCGATCGACAGTTACAACCTTCTCCCAGTCCTCGAAGGGAAGAAATACGCAAAGCCTCTACGAGTTGCCACCGTCCAAAACACCTCTCCTAAAAAGTTCGCCCTCCGGCAAGGAGATTGGGTGCTTATTGATGCCCGGACCGGAGCTGCTAGAAAAGAAAAATCAGCCTACCTGAACCATTTTGGTTTGGATCCTTACGGACAAGGTCATGAAGGTCTTTTATTCAACCTTAAGAAAGATCCGCGTCAGTCTGAAAATTTGTACAACAAGTATCCCGATCGCGTTCAAAAAATGAAGGCTCTCCTTCAAGAATATCTGGATGGAAAACCCTGTGCTCCAAGAAAGAATTAGAAAATTCAAATGCATATTAAAATTACCCTTCTTTTTTTTGTTGGCTTACTTTGCTTGAAATTAGTGGGGCAAGAATCCAGCCCAATCACCATCAAACATGTAAAAGGGAGGTATTGGCTGGCCAAGCCCGATGGCAAATTATTTTTCGCCCACGGAATTACGCATGCCCGTAACCTACATGGCCAACAGGAATTAAATAAATTCTCTAAAGCCTGCAAAGAGATTGGGTTTAATGCTTATGGATACGGTTGCCCGGAAGGTTTGCGCAACGACATGCCTTTCGTGGAAAGCTGGAATCACTTGGTTCCTATGTCCTATTACCGCGAAAAAGGGGCCGTTCAATTTGTCGACATCTTCGATCCCGAGGAACAAGCCAAACTCATTAGTGGCATTAAGTTTTTTTGTCTCCGCAGTCGGAATAATCCAAACACCATAGGATACTGTTGGACCGATTTGGGTTCGTGGCCGTTGGAAAATCCTTCGGGTAAAAACTGGGTCGACTACATCCGAAAGCTTCCTGAAGATTCACATGGCCAGCAAGCATATCGTAAGTTTCTTTCTTCCTGGAAAGGAAAAACCGGTAAAATTCAAGATCTCGCTTTCCTTCGATTGATCGCCAAGGAATATTTTCGAATCGTAGGTACAACCCAGCGAAAATTCACTCCAGATCACTTGGTCTTTGGGGAACGTTTTGCCTTTAATACCCTCGTACCCGAAGTCTTTGAGGAAATGCTTCCTTATGTCGATGCCATTGCCATCCAACCCCCTTTTCAGTCCGATTTCCCCAAGGAAAAGTTCGAGGAAATTTACAAGCTTAGTAATAAACCCATCCTGATTTGTGACTTTGCCGTGCGCTTTTTAGACGGAGATAAAAATATCAGCGGATGGAAACCGGAACCCAATTCAATTGCCGCAGGAAAAGCTTATGCCCAGTACATCAAGCAGGCATTCGATACGGGTTATATTGTTGGTTCATTTTGGTGTAACCCCTTGGACTCTGGGCGAGGATTTGGAAAAACTGGAATAAAACAGGGCTTTTTCGGGGAAAAATTCACCAAACGATCCGGATTGCATGACTCAGTTCGTGAACTTGCCGGTTTGATCAATCAAAGAACACCGGCGAGACCGTAAGCTCTTTTAGATTATTCTCTTACGCAGTTCACAAAGAATCGTTAAGTATTCTTTTTTTACCATCTTCTCCGCCTGGTCAAAGGGGATGACTACCCTTTTCCGTTCCTTTTTTTCGGGAAAACTATTTAGGATCTTTTTTACTCTCATCGAATAGATCCTAATTCTCTTTCCATTTTCAGAGGATTTGAAGTCGTAGTGCTTATAGTTTAACGAGCCCTGTAAACCTGCTTCTTCAAAAGCTTCTCTTTTTGCCTGGATTCGATCGGAACGTTTTTTCGCCCGATTTCCCTTCGGCAATATCCAGGACTCTCCTTTACGGCTTGTAACAAGGACAACTTTACCAGTTTCTGTGTAGGCAAAAACTCCGACTTGATAGTCTTTGTTCTCTTCGAGTACCAATCTTTGCTGATTTTTCTGTATTTTAAGCATAATTATTTTTTGTTTTTGAGAAGTCCCACCACGAGATCCTCGATAATTTGCTGAACGCTTGTATCCTTTTTCACCGCATAAATCTTCAGTTTTTTTAAAACCGACTCCTCAAGACGCAAAGATGTGTTCTTGCGTTTTGACTTCTTATTATGGGGTTTAGAAGGCATAAAGAAAACATTATATATTGACGTCATAAAGTCAAGCAGTAAAGAATTCAAAATTCTCAAAGGTGCCTCATCCATAAAGAGAAAGGCTTCAATTATTGACAGTATTCAACCAAATAAGCAGGGTATACAAGTTTCATTTTGCTGTGTGAAAATCTTAATACCAAAACTTCTGGCTTTCTTTGTGCTTGGTACCATCTCCCCCTTGCCTTTTCTTTCAAGTGCCCGGACTTTTGTGGTCTCCCCAAAGGGAAATGATGCCCACAAGGGAACCTTGGAGGAACCCCTTCGGACCATATCATCGGGTGCCAGACGGGCGAATCCCGGAGATATTGTCATGGTTCTCGAGGGAACCTATCGGGAGCGTGTTACCCCGATGCGAGGCGGGGAAAAAGGGAAGCCGGTAATTTACCGAGCGGAACCCGGAAAAAGAGTCTACATAAAAGGTTCGGAAATTTGGAAGCCTACATGGAAAAAGGAAGGGGATGGCATTTATTCTGCAGAACCAGCAGATGATCTGTTCAACGACCGAAGTGAGGAATATTTGGATGGTCACAACCCCTTCATGGTCGAACTCGCCTCCACCCCCTATCAAAGGGAGGGAAGAAAAGAAGAGCGTCGTCGCCAGGCAGGGGATCAAAGAATTCTTCGTGCCGACAAGCGGATCACATTCACCTGCGGACAGATCTTCGTTGAGGGTAAACCTTTTCAAGAAGTTCCCCTCCAAGAGGAATTAATTCCGGGGTCATGGTGGTACCGTAAAGATCAAAACCGAGTCTACATTCATTTTGACAAGCTTGATCCCAGTAATCTCAAGGTTGAGATTACCACCAGAAGACGTCTCTTTGCTCCGATTCGAAGGGGTTTGGGGTACATCACCGTAGAAGGATTTATTTTTGAACACTGTGGAAACCAATACCCCACCGACTTTTGGATCCAAGACGAAAACGCCCAGAAAGGAGCGGTGGGTACCGAAGCGGGGCACCACTGGATTATTAGACGAAATGTCATTCGATATTGTAAAACATTTGCCATTGATTGCGGTCGGGTAGATCAACACTCACCCACTCGATCGACCTCATTCGACAACCTGATAGAAAAAAATTACATTATCGATAACGGATCTGCCGGGATCCTGAGCTACGGATCACGCGATCTCACCCTTAAGGGAAATGTAATCCTTCGAAATAATTACCTGAAATTCTCGGGGGTTAAACGATGGGAACAGGGGGGGATTAAATGCCACAAAATGGAAAATGGACTAATTGAGGGAAACTACATTGCTTACAATCACCATTCTCCTGGGATTTGGCTTGATAACGAGTTTCCCAAGAGCCGAATTTCCCAAAATGTCATTCATGATAACGGGACCCAAGGCCTTTTCCTGGAAATGAGTGATTATGATTTCGACAGTATTCTAATTGATCAAAACCTTATTTTCTCCAATGCAGAAAGTGCGGTCTATATTCACGACGCATCCGGAGCCACTTTTGCCAACAATATATTAGCTTCCAACCCGATCCAGGATTCAACAAACAGTGCCATTCAGATTAAGCAAGTATCCAAAAGAACCAGGAGCCAAAAGCATTCGTTTTTTAACAACTTAATTATAGGTAATTCCCCGAATATCGAGGTGAACTATCCCGCATTTAGAAGTGGCCCACAAAAATTCGATCACAACCTTTACGGTGTCGAGATGAAGGAACGCAATTTTGTGATCAATGCCCTTAGTGATCAACCCACGCCCTGGTCCAGTGAAGCATTCAGAAGTAGGATTCTAAAAGATTTAAAATTAAAAAAGATGCCCTCCTCCTTTCTGCAAAGCGAAAAAAGAATCGCCCTGAATTTTCGGGAATGGAAAAAATTCTGGAATCATCACCAATTGAAGAATGATCAAAATAGCCAGTTCATTTCAAATATAACCATCGGTTACAAAGCCAATTCTCATGTCCTCACCATTGAACATTCAGCAGGGCCCAAAATAGGGGACAAGTTCGTAGCCAAGGCAGAGAAAAGTTTGATTTTTGATTGTATCAAACAAACATTTCTTGCAGATCCACCCGGACCTTTCAC
>DBVA01000187.1:8930-14820 GCA_002308735.1 Opitutia bacterium UBA1276
AGAGAGAGTGGACCTTGCTTGAAGAAGATTGAAAATAATATCTTCTTTTTTAAATCAATCGTAAGGAGGATGCCTTTATAAACATACAATGATCATGAAACTAAAATGTGAGTGTATTTTTCCTCTTTTAATTTTCCTTCTATTTTCAATCTCGGTGGATGCCCAAAGAATCTCCTCAATGCCTAACCTTGTTATCCTGCTCGCCGATGACTTGGGATATGGAAAACTTGGATGCCAGGGAAACCAGGAAATTCCCACCCCGCATATTGATGCCATTGGAGAAAAAGGGGTCCGGTTTACTCAGGGCTATGTCACCGCCCCGAATTGTAGCCCTTCTCGAGCGGGCCTTCTTACGGGTAAGTATGGAACCCGCTTCGGTCATGAATTCAACCCCACAGGTGCCAAAAACGAAGAAGCTGGTTTCGGACTTCCACTTTCTCAAAAAACAATGGCTGACTCACTCGCCCTCGCCGGCTATGTAAACGGAATAATTGGAAAATGGCACCTCGGTGGGACCGCTCCCTATCATCCCTTCCGTCGTGGATTTGATGAGTTTTTTGGGTTTACCCATGAAGGACATTATTTCGTCCCCGAGCCATGGAAGGGAACGACCACCTGGTTAAGGCGGAAAGTCCTCCCCGGGGGTGGAAAAGGTATCAGAACTTTTGGCAAGGTGATCTACTCCACCAACTTGGGCAACGAGCCGGACTACGATGCCAACAACCCAATCGTTCGGGGAAGTCAGCCTGTACTGGAGAGAGAATACTTCACGGATGCCATCACCCGGGAATCCGTTGACTTTATTGACCGGCATTCGGACAAACCTTTTTTCTTATTCGTTTCCTACAATGCGGTGCATAGTCCACTCCAGGCTGCCGACAAGTATATGAAAAAGTTCAAACATATTGAGGATATACAAAGGCGAATCTTTGCAGCTATGCTCGCAAACCTGGACGACAGTGTCGGTGATATCATGAAAAAATTAGCAAAGGAAGATTTAGAAAACAACACTCTTGTATTCTTTCTGAGTGACAATGGGGGCCCGACCAAAGAATTGACTAGCAGCAACCTTCCTCTGCGAGGCGGGAAAGGACAAATGTATGAGGGCGGCATTCGGGTTCCTTTTTTATTCCAGTGGCCCAGTAAGGTACCGGCAGGAAAAACTTATGATCGTCCGGTTCTGAGTACGGATATTTTTGCCACCATTCATGTAGCTGCTGGGATAGCAAAAGGTGAAAACCTAGAATCTTGTAACCTTATTCCACACCTCACAGGAAAATTTAAGGAAGATCCTCACGAATGTCTTTTTTGGAGACAGGGCCATAAAACTGCCTTCCGCATGGGCGACATGAAAATTCTTAGGCAATCACCGAAAAAATGGGAACTTTATGATCTTGCCACGGACTCCTCTGAAACCAAGGACTTAATCAAAGAACGGCCAAAACAATTCAATTTACTCCTTGATGGATGGGAAAAAATTAATGGCAATATGGTAAATCCGCTTTTTAAGTAAGTTCAGGAGCCCATACTTTCTTTCGATTTCTACTGATAAAAGGTAATGTGACCTTGGTTTTCATCCTCTTTTAGCATAGAATCTGAGGATATGTTGTTGAAAAAGAAAATGGAACGGCGAAAATTTTTGCATGGTCTGGGTGGTTCTATGCTTGCCCTACCCCTGCTTGAAATAAATGCATCCAGTCCATCCTTAACTCCACCCAAGCGAATAACCGCCACTGGAATTTTTTATGGTTTTGTACCAGAAAATTTTCATCCTATTGAAACGGGCTCCCACTACACTACGCCTGAACTGCTCAAGCCCCTGGAGTCTCTACGGCAAGATTACACTGTATTTTCCGGCTTGGATCACAACCTCAGCGGCGGACATAATGCAACTAAGTTTTTTCTTTCTGGGATTCCCACCAATCAATCCAAAGGTTTCGCCGAGGCCAATATCTCCATGGATCAGAAAGCGGCCGACTTTGTGGGAAAACAAACGAGGTATTCAGCCTTGACCTTGGATACCGATCGGGGCAATGAGCACTCTCTTTCTTGGACTCGGAATGGAAACACTATCCAACCTATCCGAAGTCTTGAAAAATTATACCGCCTGCTTTTTCGAAAGGATAATTCATCCGACCGAAATCAAACCGCTCGTTCCCTCGCCGATAAAAAATCCATCCTCGACCTTGCCAAGCTCCAAGCCGATGACTTCAGAAAGAGCCTAGGAGCCGAGGATACCCAGAAACTCGAGCAATATTTCACTTCCGTTCGTGAATTTGAAAAACGGATCGATCAGTCAAGCCTCTGGTTGGATCAAGAAAAACCCGACACTGACTACACTTTACCCACGGGTGCCGACTCCCTTACCCTGCATGACCGCACCCCCCTCTTTTATGATTTAATTACCCTTGCTCTTCAAACGGATTCAACCCGGGTGATTAGCTTGGCATTCACAAATTTGGGAAAAGAAAACGGAGGTATTCCAGGAGTCACTCAAGGATATCATACTCTTTCCCATCATGGTCAGGTACCTGATGCCATTGATGAGCTTTCACTGATTGAGTCCTTTCATGTATCTCAATTCTCACGCTTCCTCGGTAAATTGAAGGATATTAAAGAACCCAACGGAGCCACTTTACTGGACAACACCATGGCACTTCTGGGAAGTGGAATGAGCAATGCCAATTCTCACAGTAATCGTGACTTACCCATTCTCCTTGCAGGTGGCGGCTTCAAACATGGGCAGCACATGCATTTTGCCCGTTCCGGCAAGCAATCCACCCCGCTTTGCAACCTATACCTTTCCATGTTGCAGAATTTTGGGTTGGAAGTGGATCAATATAACACATCATCTGGCACGCTAACCGGGCTTGAGAAGATCACCTGATTCCGATCCATGTCACAGGACATGCCTCCAGCCATAATTACCATTGCCCTGTTTTTCATTGCAGGCACCTGCAATGCGATGGAGAAGTTTGTCGAGCTGGATAACTCGGTCTATCAATTCACCCAAAACTATTGCATAAAATGCCATGGTCCAGAAGAACAAAAAGGGGATCGTGCCTTCCATCAAATTTCCAAGCTTGTCTCCGGAAAACAAGTGGTTGACCTCGCAAATGATGAAACCGTTTATCTTCTGCACGATCTCCTCGATCAACTCAACCTAGGTGAGATGCCGCCCAAGAAAGAGGGAGTAGCTCAACCGAAACCTGATGAGACTAAACGAGTTATTGAGTGGTTGACAAAAACACTGCTCGAACTGGAGAAGCAAAAGGGGCCAAAACAAACCGTTCTTCGTAGATTAAATCGCAGGGAATACCATAATACGATGCGAGACCTACTCGGCTTGAAGGACTTAGCTTTTGACTTCACCGAAAATTTCCCGACCGATGAAAAAAATCATGGTTTTACCAATGTGGGGGATGCACTCAGTCTTTCAGATCAACATCTGAATGCTTACCTCGAAGCGGCTGACCGCTACCTTAGAATGGCGTTTCGCTTCGAAGAAAGAACTCCTTTTAAGAGCGAAGTTATCAAGCCAAATGAATGGGGATATCCCAGCAGACAGGACAAAACCCCATGGATGTACCGAGTATATAAACCCAACCAATACCTTGATTTTGCCGCCGGCAAAAAACAGATATCTGATCATTTCGATTTGGGTACCTTTCCCCATGACTGGTACAGGAGAACCGAGGGAATTCAAACTCCGGGTTATTATAAGGTCATAGTAACTGCTGAGGCAGTAAACCGCCTAACCCATCCATACGATCCGAGGATGATCCCTACTAACCTAAAACCTCCCATGCAGTTGGCCCTATTTATTTCAAGGGGAAAGAAAGGTTTAGCTTCAGATTCAGAAAAATCACGCTCCAAAATTGGTCTCTGGGATTTGGCAGATCATCAGCCCAAAAAATTTGAAGTGACCGTATGGTTAGACAAATCAGATGCTCCCTTTCTCAATTGGGATAACGGACCAGGGCCCTCCGATTATTGGATGCGTGACATTTGTGAACAGTATCACACCGACATTGAGTTTCGTGGGAAGCAAGGATTTCATGCCTGGCATATTATTGGTAAAGACCTAGTGCCCGGGCGGGTCGTTTCCGATGTATGGAAAGGCCCTGTAGTCAGGTTACATGAGCTCCGCATCAATGGCCCCCTCCCTATTACCTACAAAACTAAGGCTCAAAATCTTTATCTTGACGGAGAATATGACCTATCCAAAGTGGATTTGGGCATTGCTTTCTCTCGATTTGCCAGGGCGGCTTTCCGGCGTCCAGTCACCAGACCTGAGATCGAACCTTATTTGGAAATCGAAAAAAATGCCCGGGAAACTTTAAGCCGTAACCGTCAGGAGGCTTTCTTCATCGCACTTAAAGCCATGTTGGTTTCACCGGACTTTCTCTACCTGAAAGAAGAAAAATCAGAATCTGATAAATTGGCTCCTTTCGAAATTGCCAACCGGCTTTCCCATTTCCTTTGGTCATCATTGCCCGACCACACCTTATTTCAGAAGGCCAAAGAAAATGAGCTTGCCGACCCAAAGGCAATGAAGCAGGAAATTGTGAGACTTTTGGATGATCCTAAAAGTGAATCCTTTGTCCATGGATTTGCCGAGTCTTGGCTTCGTCTGGATAAACTTGGTACCATGCCTCCAGCCTCTCAAAAATTCCACGAGTATTATCGTTATGGTTTAAAAGATGCCATGCTTGAAGAAACCCACCAGTTCTTAGTACATGCTGTTGAGAAAAATGTGCCCTTAACAGACTTCATTCAATCAGATTATGGATTTATTAATCAGGATCTGGCCCGACACTATGGAATCGAAGGAGTCGAAGGGGTTCATTTCCGAAAAGTATCTTTTCCGGAGAACAGCATGCGGGGTGGACTTATTGGTCAGGCAAGCATCCTCACCCTCACCGCCAACGGGGTGGATACCTCCCCGGTGATTCGCGGGATTTGGGTATTGGAAAGTATACTTGGAACGCCCCCTTCTCCCCCACCACCCGATGTTGAACCGATTAATCCGGATGTGCGTGGAGCCAAAACCGTAAAAGAATTACTCGAAATGCACCGCTCCGTTCAAGCCTGTGCGGATTGTCATGCAAAGATAGATCCCTTGGGCTTTCCCCTTGAGTATTTTGACCCAGTCGGTGGTTACCGTCCCACTTATTATCGTTCACGACTTTGGAAAAATAGCACTCAAACCACCCAACGTCATCCAGCCAAGCCCATTGATGGGTCCTCAACCCTGAGCTCTGGAGAAAAAATTTACGGACCTAGAACCTTGAAAACTGCCCTGCTTTCCCGAAAAAGTTTATTGGCCCAAAACATTGCTGAAAAACTCATTATCTACGCAACGGGTAGAATGATTACTCTGCAAGACAAGCAGGAAGCTGAAGCCATTGCCCATTCCATCCTCTCCGAAAAATTAGGTTTTCGAGACCTGATCATAAAAATTGCCTCCAGCCAAGCCTTTGCTCGAAAATAAAAAGCCTCCCTTTGCGGTCGACCTATCTCCCTTCCTAATTTAAGAAAAATTCTTAGTTTCTCCCATGAAAAAAATATTTCTCCTTGTTTGCCTTTCCAGTTCTTTATTTGGCAACGATACCTTCAAGCCGATTACTGATCCCGCAAAACTCCCTAAGAATGCAATTGCTCTTTGGGAGGACTATGATGCCCGGACTGAAGATCTCGAAGTGGAAATCATTCAGGAATGGAAAACGGAAGAAGTCACTACCCGTTACCTAACCTACAAGGTTGGCCGGTTCAAGGGAACCGATTCTCGGGTAGCCGCTTATTATTCATTTCCGAATAAACCGGGGAAGCATCCCGCTTTTGTATGGACCCACGGAGGCGGTCAACGTGCCGAACGCAACCGAAGCGT
>DBVA01000187.1:15202-16146 GCA_002308735.1 Opitutia bacterium UBA1276
GAAGCCAATACCGACTGGGGGAAAGTGGATCCCACCCAGGGTCCACGATTTTATTCCAAAGCGTTACGCAAAGGCTGGAAGGTCAACCTGCAACCCGATGAATTTTCGATCGATCCGATTCCCAGCCCCCGAAACTCCAATTGGATTCTTCTTTCGATGGCAGGCCGACGGGCGATTACTTTCTTGGAGAAGCAACCCGAGGTTAATCCTGACAAAATCGGATTCACCGGCTTTTCCATGGGGGGCATGATCACAGCCCTGACCGCAACCGACTCCCGGCTCAAGGCGGTCGCACCATTTGTCGGTGGAACTGGATTTAAATATGTGGATTTCCCGGGTGGAATCGTCGGAAGCAGTAAACGTCTACAATTTCAAAATCTTGAAATGTACAAAGATGCCATTGATCCGGAAGCTTATTGGCCTAGTGTAAAATGTCCGGTCGCTTTCATCACTTCATCCAACGACTTCCATTCAACCTTTGAAAGAATTTACCGATCGATGGATTTGCTTCCCCATGACGACTGGAGAGTATCCTCCAATGTTCACTATAACCATGGTGTCGGACCGGAAGAATGGGCCCTACTTAACCTGTGGTTCAAGAAATATTTGGGGGATGAAGAGGTTTTAATCCCCGAAACGCCACCATCCAAGTTCTCGATAGACAAAGGAATGGCCACCTTCTCTGTATCTCCAAAAGCAATCGACCGCCTGGCTGGAGTCAAAATCTACTACAGCTACGACCCGAATTCCCGCACCCGTTTCTGGCATCTGGCCAAGGCAAAAAAAGCGAACCATACCTGGACTACGAATATTCCGGTCTACCCCCAGCTTCCGCTCTATGTTTTCGGGCATTGCCGATACAAGTTGGATCAGGAAATGACTCTACAAGTTGGGAATTCCAAGACTTTCTCCATCAATTCAAAAGAAGCGATCCATGAACCGAA
>DBVA01000079.1:0-20252 GCA_002308735.1 Opitutia bacterium UBA1276
CAGCTGATACCGAGGAGCGAGGTTTCCGGACTGGGTTTTTACATGTGACTCAAACGGTATCATCTGACCGGATTGACTTCTTAAAGGAAAAACACCCAGAATGGATCCATTTCGAGCCTTACCTCGGAACTTATTATTACCGCTTTAATCTCAAGGCTCCTCCGTTTGATGATCTAAGGGTTCGTAAAGCCCTTAACCTCTCGGTGAATCGAAAGCTTTTGGTCGAAAAAGTATTGAAGGGCGGGCAACTTCCAGCTTATTGCTTCACTCCACCAGATACTGGCGGATTTACTGCAAAGAAGGGATATGGTTATGACCCGGAACAGGCGAAAATATTATTGGACTCATACCTGAAAGAGAAGGGGCTTCAAACCCTTCCCCCTTTCGAACTAAGCTACAACACTTCAGAAGGTCATAAAAAAGTTGCCGAAGCTTTACAGGCCATGTGGAAAAAGAGCCTGGGGGTGGAAATTCAATTGACGAATATGGAATGGAAAGTGTTTCTTTCATCGATTACCAAGGGAGATTATTCTCTGGCTCGTGCGGGATGGATTGGTGATTATGTGGATGCTAATACTTTTTTGCACCTCTGGCGAACCGGTGAAGGCAACAACCTGACGGGTTGGTCAAACCAAGAATATGACCGGGCTTTAAACCTTGCAGAGCAATCGCTCAAACCAGCTGAAAGGTTTATTCATTTTCAAAATTGTGAGGACTTGTTGGCAGAAGAAATTCCGATTCTTCCTCTTTATTTCTATGTACATGTCTCCCTACGTCATCCAAGCGTTCAGGGATGGTATCCAAACTTGTTGGATCATCATCCCTATAAATATGTCTATCTGGAAAACGATGCAAAATAATGAAATCCTTTTTCATATCCAGATTACTTCAAGCGATTCCCACACTGCTAATTATTGCTACCTTGACCTTCTTCATGACGAGGTTTGCACCGGGCGGTCCTTTTGACTCTGAAAAAGCAATCCCAGAAGAAATCAAAGTGAAGTTAGAAAGCCATTTCGGCCTTAATCTCCCTCTTTTTGATCAATATCTTCTCTACATGAAAAACCTATTGGCGGGCGACTTGGGTCCCTCCTTTAAATATGTTGGGTGGGATGTTTCCGAGCTCATTGGAGTTGCTTTTCCGGTATCTCTTGGCCTTGGAGTTTCCGCCTTGTTCATCGCCCTGCTCGTAGGATTACCCGCAGGCATGGTTGCCGCCCTTCGAAAAAATACCCTGTGGGATTACCTGCCTATGGGGCTTGCCATGGTTGGCATTTGTCTTCCCACCTTTGTGCTTGGGCCGATCTTAATCATGATTTTTTCCACCAAGCTAAATCTTCTACCAGCTTTGGGTTGGTACTCTTGGTCCGACCTTATTTTGCCATCGCTTACCCTTGGTTTATTCTACGCCGCTTACATCGCTCGCCTCACCCGTGCTGGAATGCTCGAAACCCTCAAGCAGGATTATGTAAGGACGGCAAGAGCTAAGGGAGCTTCGCCAAACCGGGTGGTTATCAAGCATGCCCTAAGAGGGGGCTTACTCCCGGTGGTAACTTTTTTAGGTCCAGCATTCGCCGGACTTGTGAGTGGATCCTTTATCATTGAAAGTATTTTTTTCATACCAGGGTTAGGCAAGTTCTTTGTTACTGCTGCCTTTAACCGGGACTACACCATGGTTTTAGGAACCGTTTTGTTTTACGCTACCTTAATTATAATACTCAATTTGCTTGTTGATTTTCTTCAGGCATGGCTAGACCCAAAAGCTAGGGAACAACGATGAAAAGCGAGCAAGGATTTTCGCTGGCAAAAGACGCATGGATGCGGCTACGCTCGAACCGGATGGCTTTATTAAGCTTATTCATTCTTGGGTTCATCTTACTCTTTTCTTTTCTTGGACCTGAACTTTGCCAGTTTCAGTATGATGAACAAGACTTGGAAAGTCAGTTTTTGCCCCCCGATAAAAATCATTGGTTTGGAACCGACAACCTAGGGAGAGACTTGTTTGCTAGAACAAGTTATGGAGGGAGGATTTCATTGGCTGTTGGAATGCTCGCTACTTTGGTTTCCCTTGTAATTGGGGTTACCTATGGAATGATTTCAGGTTATGCGGGCGGAAAGGTCGACGCCTTTATGATGAGGTTTGTTGATATATTATACTCTTTGCCCTTCACGATTTTCGTAATTCTATTGATGGTACTCTTCGGCCGTAACTTTTATCTTCTTTTTCTAGCCATTGGGGCAGTTGAGTGGTTGACCATGGCGAGAATCACCCGTGCCCAAACTCTTCATTTGAAAGGTGCAGAATTCATTGAAGCAGCCCGTGCCCTTGGCTTCAAGAATGCACGCATTCTTTTTCATCACATTCTACCCAATCTTCTTGGCCCGATTATTGTCTATGCGACATTAACCGTTCCTGCAGTCATGTTGTTGGAAGCCGTTTTAAGTTTTCTTGGACTTGGCGTACAGGCTCCGATGGCTTCCTGGGGCAGCCTAATTAAAGAAGGGGCGGAAAAAATGGATGTCGCCCCTTGGCTTCTGATCTTCCCGGGGTTCTTCTTTTGCCTCTGTCTTTTTTGTTTGAATTTCATCGGAGATGGCTTGCGGGATGCATTGGATCCTAAAAGCTCCAAGGACTAATGAATGACTTGAATATCAAAAACCTTCAGACCTTTTTTCACACCCGTGAGGGAATCGTGAAAGCGGTGGATGGCGTTAGTTTTTCCATTTCCAAAGGAGAAGTATTAGGCTTGGTTGGAGAATCGGGATCGGGGAAATCAGTCACTTGCCATTCCCTATTAAACCTGCTTCCCATACCTCCCGCAAAAATTGAAGGTGGAGAAATCTTTTTCAGAGGAAACAATCTTTTACAAGCTAGCTCTAAAAACGTTCGCTCCTTGCGCGGCAAATCAATTTCAATGGTTTTTCAAGATCCCATGAGCTGCCTAAATCCATACATGAGCGTTCTGGAACAAGTGGCTGAGCCCTTGATTATTCATCGCCTTGTTCCAACCCACAAGGATGCCCGGGAACAAGCCATGGAAATGCTTCAGCGGGTTGGTGTGGATAAGATCAAAGATCGCGAAAATGCTTATCCCCATGAATTCTCTGGTGGCATGCGACAAAGAGCCATGATTGCCATGGCACTCATAACCAAGCCAGACTTACTGCTTGCAGATGAACCCACAACCGCCCTTGATGTTACGGTTCAAGCAAAGATTTTGAACCTGCTCAAAAGCTTATGCCAGGAACTGGGAACCAGTATTTTATTTGTTAGCCACGACTTGGGGGTAGTCGCTGAAATCGCAGATCGTGTGGTGGTTATGTACCGGGGCAAAGTGGTCGAGGAAAACTCAACCAAAGAACTTTTTACCTCTCCTTCCCATCCCTATGTCAAAGCTTTGATTGCCTGCAGGCCGACCTTCGAAACATCCGTAGAGAAATTGCCCACCGTCGATGATTTCATGGGGCAATCGCCCAAGCCAACCCCCACTGCCGAAGTCCCGATTTCCAAAAGTTCAGATTTAAACAGCCAACCTACTTGGATCCAGGTAAAAAATTTAGCGGTTCACTTTGTTCAGGCTGAAAGTCGAAAGGTCATCAAAGCAGTGGATGGAGTAGACCTTCAGATTTCGAAAGGGAAAACTTTGGGACTCGTGGGAGAATCGGGTTCTGGAAAAACGACTTTGGGGCGTGCGATTTTGAGACTTGCCCAAATTAACTCTGGAGAAATCCTTTGGGACGGTAAAGATATTGCACAAATCAATATTTCTGAACTGCTCTCCTTCCGTAAAAAGATGCAAATTATTTTCCAGGATCCATATGCATCGCTCAACCCCAGGTTAACAATGGAGCAAACCTTGACCGAGCCAATGAAGGTCCATGGCATTGGTGCGAACCAATCTGAGCGTTCCAATCTAGCAGTTGAATTGCTTGAAGAAGTCGGGTTGGAATCGAACCACTTGAAACGATACCCCCATGAATTTTCAGGGGGGCAAAGACAAAGAATTTGTGTTGCCCGGGCCCTTTCCACCGAACCTGAGTTTGTTGTCTGTGATGAGTGTGTCAGTGCCATGGATGTATCGGTTCAGGCACAAGTGCTGAACCTATTGCATGAACTTCAGATCTCCAGAAACCTGACCTATCTTTTCATATCCCATGACCTTTGCGTGGTCAGGCATATGGCTGATGATATTGCGGTCATGAGATCTGGAAGGATTGAAGAGTTTGGAAAAGTTGAGGAAATCTGCCTGCGTCCCAAAACTTCATATACCCAAGAACTGATGGACTCTATTCCAAGAACCAGCAAATCTGGTATTTTTTAACGGTCAGAACTATCCATTCTTTTCACGGTCACATTCACCTCCATACTTTTTGGCGGTTTACCAAAATAAGTGCCGGTAACAGGGGCAACATCTTTATAGTCCAGGCCCGTGCCTAAAACTATATAATTTTCGTCCACTACTTGATTATTGGTAGGATCCAAGCCGAACCATCCAAAGCCGTTTACTAACACCTCTATCCATGCATGCGAAGCCTCTGCACCTCTCATGGATTGATCCCGCGTTCTATCGAAAACATATCCACTGACATACCGGGCAGGAATGCCCAAGCATCGACAAAGCACCAAAGCGGCATGAGCAAAATCCTGGCATACTCCTTTTCGAAGTTTCAAAGCTTGGTTACCATGGGTTTCAACCGAGGTTATGGAATTAGAGTATTCAAAGTTTTGAAAAATGAATTCCATGATCATGTATGCCGTTTGAAAAATGTCTTGAGAGTCTGCTTGTACATCCACTGCTAAACGCCAAGATTCAGGATTGATTTCTACGAATGATGAACTTTGTAAATATGGCCGTGCTTCAGACTGGCCTTGCATCTCTTTCAAGGTACTCATCTTCTTTCCGTAAGGAAGGGCGTTAAAATCGACCCTGGAATGGGTAGTAACTGTAGACCTACTCTCAATAATTAACTTGGAGTGATCCTGGGGTATTTCAAAATGGTTTACTATATTCCCATTTAAATCCAAATATTGTCGAAGTTGCGTGGAAGGCAGGACATGAATGAAACAGCTTTCACACTTTTGCCATTCATTGCTAATTGGGTAGAGTCTTAACTCATTAAAACTACCTTTGACAGGAGATGGATAACGATACTTTGTCTGATGAAAAACATATAAGCGCATGGCTGGAGGAGTTTTAACTTAAAAAGGTGAGAGCAAATAAGTCATTACTGCTGTGCTTGCATCGATTGATCATCGTTTACATTTTGAAGCTCTAGAGGAGACATTACATAAGTCTCGAAAATCTTTTGACCAACATCCATTAAACTTAATTGCAGCTCGTCCAGAGAAAGATGCAAGCCCCGAGTAAGTACCGCATCAATATTTGTGAAATTCACTGTGGCAAGAGCACTACCCGCAAGCCTCTCTGCCTCATTCGAGAAGTTTCCACTGGGAACCCCGGACAACTCATGAAGATTCGAATCAATCCTTCGTATGGCAAATCTCATAGACCGTGGAAAATCTTGTGAAAACAATAGAAATTCTGCAACATTTCGCAACGAAAGCTCTCCTCTGTATTGCCTGCGAAAAGCAGAAAGCGCTGAACAAATTCGTAAAGCTGCAATTAAATCTTTCCGCGAAGGTTTCTTTTCTTTAAGAGTCAGTGCATCCAATGCACGGCTGGTTTGATCCGCTCTTTCAAGGTATTTTCCGAGCGACATAAAAAGCCAGCCCTCATCATGATTGACCGTTGCATCGGACAAACCCTGGAAGACTAAGGAAAACCGGATTACTTTCTGAAAAAACTGCTGCGGGGTTTGGTCAAAGGAAACTTCTGCATCCTTGCTTCGGAAAAAGTGATAAATGCTATTTAATTCAACCCAAATCTCTTCGGACAACTGATCTCTAACCATACGGGCATTTTCCCGGGCAGAAAAAATACAATTGCGGATAGAACTAGGCCAGGAATCTGAAAACAAGAAAAAACATTCTGCAGACTTTTCCTTTTCATGATCTATATATTCATGGGCATGAAAAGCATGGATGGAAGACAGCCAGAATCGATCCACCTCTATATTATCATCCAACTCTAGTAAATTGTCTTGGTTGACTTCGACCATTCGAGCCAGGCTCTCGGCTCTTTCAACATATCGGTTCATCCAATACAAATTATCTGCTACTCTAGACAACATAATCCATTAATTCTCGAGTACCCAAGTATCTTTACTTCCACCACCTTGAGAGGAATTTACCACCAGAGAATCTTTGCGAAGGGCAACACGCGTTAAGCCCCCAGGCACAATATCGATATCTTTGCCATACAAAATAAAAGGGCGGAGATCAACATGCCTTCCTTCGATCGTATCTTCAAAAATAGTGGGGTGCCTTGATAGCGAGACAATGGGCTGGGCGATAAAATCTCTAGGGTTCGATTTAATTCGCTCCTTATATTCTTCTCTCTCTTTCTTGGTTGAATCCGTTCCAACTAATAAACCGTAACCTCCAGATTCATTGGCTGGTTTAACCACTAAATTCTCGAGGTTTTCAAGTACATGATTTCGATCACTTTCTCTCCAGCATAAATAAGTTGGAACATTGGGAAGGATGGGGTCTTGCCCCAGGTAATACTGAATCATTTCGGGCACATAGGCGTAGGTAACCTTATCGTCTGCAACTCCGGTACCAATTCCATTTGCCAGTGCCACATTTCCTTTGAGGTATGCATCCATCAAACCTGCGACGCCAAGCGTTGAATCCTTGTTAAAAAATAATGGGTCCAAATAATCATCATCTAAACGACGGTAGATGACATCTACTTGAACCAAGCCATGGGTCGTTCGCATGTAAACATACCCATCTATCGCAATCAGATCACGACCTTCTACAATTTCTATACCCATTTGCCTGGCAAGAAAAGTATGTTCAAAATAAGCACTGTTATAAATTCCGGGAGTTAGAACCACGCAAACCGGTTTTTGGGATCTCCGAGGGGAAAGGTATTCCAAAGTTGAAAGTAAGATTTCAGGATACAATTCTACGGATCGAACCGACATGCCTTGAAAAGTCTGCGGGAAAGTTCTTTTCATAATCTGCCGGTTTTCCAGAAGATAAGATACCCCGGATGGACAGCGTGCATTATCTTCCAAAACATAGTAAGCCCCAGTTTCATCCCGAATAAGATCAGAACCACAAACATGAACATATATATCTTTCGGAACATCGATCCCGACCATTTCCTTTTTGTAATTTGGAGAAGAATAAACAATTTCTTTTGGAATTACCCCATCAGAAAGTATTTTCCCATCGTGATAGATGTCATTGAGAAACAAATTGAGGGCAAGGATTCGCTGGGTTAGTCCCTGTTCAACAATTTCCCATTCTGCTCTAGGAATGATTCTGGGGATCAAATCAAAGGGAAATATTTTCTCTGTCCCTTCTTCATCCCCATAAACGGTAAAAGTGATTCCATGCTCAAGAAAAGAAGAATCCGCATGGCTTCTTTTTTCTGCGATTTCTACAGGAGTTAATCGACTTATCCTGTCAAAGATTTTTTGGTAATGTAAAAGGGGTTCCCCAAGCGAATTTCCGAACATTTCATCGAAGAAATTTTCAGTCTTATATTTTTCAAAAGGGGCAGGTTTCATAAGAATGAAACAAGATATTGCATTTTACGCGCCATCTATAACCTAAGAATTAATTTGCTCGCTATAACCCTTGGGTTTTATTCAAAAAGCCTAACCGCTCCGCTGAAAAAAAGAATTGCTGAGCCAAACCAGCAAAGCTCCCAAAATGTAGATGGGCGAACTTGAGTTTTTGATCTTGGTTCCACTTTTCCAACCCGTATCGGAGGCTCAGAACTTTTTCAATCCAGGTATCGATCGGAAATGCTTCGAGTTTGCGGGCTCCAAATAGCAAAACGCAATCGGCAATTTTCCCACCCACTCCGGGTAATTTCATGATTTCATTTCTGGCATCCAAATAACTCCGCTGAGATAGCGAATCAATCCAGCCTAGTCTAGACCTTAGAAACGCAGCGGTGGCAACCACATTTCTGGCACGATATCCGAGCTTAAGCTCACGAAACTTTTCCTCGGGTACCTCCGCCAAAGCAGACCACCCCGGGAAGCCATACTTTTCTCCTCCTAATTCTGGACCATACATCCGCGCTACAAGCCTTCCCGTTTCTTTGATTTGAGGAATGCTTTTAACCGGGCTTAGCAAAAAATAAAAAAGGGTCTCATCCAGGGGTTGTTTTAGGATTCTCAGACCGGGCAGATGCTCCATGCAGCACTGAAGAATCGGGTCCGATCTCCAAGGTAAAGAATCAATCGCTTCCTCGTAGGAGGAATCAAGCCAGAGGTAGTCGCTCACTTCCTGCTTTGAAAAAACTTTGGGCCCTATGGTCCGCCACTGTAAATGCTCCTCTTTCAAACGAAGAGATAACTTAGCACCAGCAATGATTCCTTCCCACTCCCCTGCCCGATTTTTATCCCAAACAAAGGACTGACCTCCGATTAAAGTCTCCGAAAGGCTTTGTTCGGTAAAGCCATGTTTCTCTATCGAGTTCCAACTCGAAGATGAAGAGTCTACACCTATCTTTTGTGCGACCAAAGATAACTTTGAGTATGGGCGAGGATTTTCCCGTTCTTGGACTGGAGTTCTAAGTACCAGGCGATCGGGATTGTTTGGGGGGAAGTCCAATGCTCTCCACTGAGACCGAGTAAAATTCTACCATTTTGTAATATTTCAGGAGAAAGATCAAAAGAGTGGGTTTTAAAATCAATGGATTCCGAGTCTAAAATTTTTAAAATCAACTTATGATTTTGCACTGGTATGACCGTTCCACCATCTCGGAATAGAACATGAAAATAAAGACCAGTCCGCTGATTCTGCTGAGATCTCAAAATAATTTGGCCACTGGTATTTTCTTTTCCAGAAAAATATTCACTGATACGCACGAAGTCGTAGTGCTCACGAAAAGAATGGGATAACACCTTTAAGCTTGGAGTTCCCCAGCCAGTAAAAACCAGCCCAAAAATACTGAAGAATTTTAAAGCGTTGGGAAAAATCATCGATTCATCCCAATACCCTTTAGCTTTCGGGTGCCTTTTCAGGTTTTTCTGCAGGAATATCTTCACCCGCTACCTCAGGTCCCAAAACATCATCAGGTTTTGCTTTTTCAGCAACTTCCCTCTTGGCTACTTTGGGAGCAGGTTTACTGACGGCTTTGGTTGCGGCTTTTTTGCGTGTGGCAGACTTAGCTGCCGTAGCTTTTGAGCTCTTTTTACCAGCGGTTGATTTCTCGGTAAGTAAAGCTGCTTTTCGACGCGCAAGGTAAGCCGTGCGACGTCTTCTCTTAATTAATTTATTATATTGTTTGCCCATAGGATAAAAGGGATAAAATGATTTAAACAATTGTTTCTGGCAAGCATCAAGCTATCTCTACTGGACGACCCGTTCGAGCAGATTCATAAGTTGCATCGATAATTCTCATCAAGTTCAATGCTTGATCTGGCGTATTCAAGGGTTTCTCCTCACCATTGATCGAGCGAACAAAATTTTCCGCAGATCGAATCCTTCCCATATCTTCACTTTCTTCGGTGATGATCGATCGGTTCACCGACCTTCCATGTTCTTGGACATAGAGCTCGCAATCATCAATCGCGGTCTCATCGAGACCATCAGCCCCAAATAATCGGCGAATCATACCACCAGACTTTTGCCCTTGAAAGGTAACAGAAACTTCTTCCCGCTTGTTCATTTCCGCCCATGAAACTTGAAAACTTAAGACTTGCCCGGTTTCAAAACGAACAAATCCATGGGCCGCACTTTCAACATCCGTAACTCCATCTTGGACATCAGGAATTCCCCAAGGCCCCTTGAAGTCTTTATTCTCGATGAAATCATTAAAGGTTTGGGCGAGAACAAAGGAAGGAGCAGGATAATCCATGTAAAACATGGCAAGATCCACCATATGTAAAAGATCAATTAAAGGGCCACCACCAGAAAGTTCCTTGTTGGTAAACCATCCACCGAAACCAGGAATCCCCGTTCTACGGATCCACTTGGCTTGGGCTGAGTTAATTCTTCCCACTTCACCAGCCTCGATATACTTGCGAAGGGCATAAGATTCGGGACGGGCTCGATTATTAAAATTAAACATTAAAGTCATTCCTGCCTGTTCAGCAGCACTTTTCATCTGAGAAACTTCCTCGGCATTCAAGGCCGGAGGTTTTTCGCAAAAAACATGCTTTCCTGCATTTAAACACTGGATTGCAAGTGGTTTATGGGTTCGATTTGGAGTAATGATACTTACGGCATCCAAATCGGCCAATTCATCTAGCATTTTCTCCGAGTCAGAAAAAATATGGGGAATTCCATACTCATCCGCTGCCTTCGCGGCTGCGACTTGGTTCATGTCACAAACTGCAAATAATTCCGCACCTGCAGCTTTAAAGCCTGCAGCATGATATTGAAGCATTCCGCCAGCACCGATAATTCCGATTTTTGTAGTCATAAAAAATATTATTTTGGAATGGATGGGAACTTGACCCATTTTTCCTTGGATTTTGAACTTTTAACAACGGTTTCAATAAAGGCCATCCCAATAATACCATCCCGGATGTCCGGAAAGTCATAACCTGATTTTCTTGGAAATTTACCCGCAATTTCATCTTTAATCGCTACCGATGCACAATTATAAACATTGGCAAACGCTTCAATAAAACCTTCCGGATGTCCAAAAGGAATTCGGGTATGCTCTGCCGCAACACCGGTGATGTATCCATTACCCCGGCGATACACTTGCCTCGGACTCCGAGCATCTTTTACAATAAGGTCGTTGGGTTCCTCTTGATGCCACTCGATTGATTTTTTGGTGCCATAGACTCGAATGCATAAGTCATTCTCATCCCCGTTGGAGACTTGAGAGGCATAAATGATTCCACGGGCTCCACCCTTGAAACGAACTAATACATTTCCATCATCATCCAGCTTACGGTTTGGAATGTTGACCGAAAGATCCGCACAAAGCTTATCAATCTCAAGTCCCGTAATGTAGTGAACCAAATTTTCCGCATGGGTTCCGATGTCACCCATGCAATTTGAAATACCGGCAATTTCTGGGTTAGCGCGCCAGTTGGAGATTGCTTTTTCTTCCCCGGTAAGTGCGGTAATCGCATAACCTTGGGGATATTCGCAGACTACTTTGATCAGATCCCCAAGCTCCTTCTTTTGAATCATTTGGCGAGCCAGTTTGACCATCGGGTATCCGGTGTAGTTGTGGGTCAAAGCGAAAACTTTTTTGGATTTTGTTATGATCTTTTTTAACTCTCTAGCTTGGGCGAGATCATAAGTTACCGGTTTGTCACAAATCACATTAAACCCTGCCTCTAGAAAAGTTTTGGCCACTTTAAAATGTAAATGATTTTGGACGACAATGGTGACAAAATCAATTTTTTCACCTTCAGGCAACGCCTTCTCCTTTTCAACCATTTCCTGAAATGATCCATAGACCCTGGACGGGTCTAAGAAAAAATCTTTTCCCGAAAGAGATGATTTCTTCGGATCGGAAGAAAACGCACCTGCAACCAGTTCAATTTTTCCATCCAGGGCTGCTGCCCTGCGGTGGACACCTCCAATGAAGGCACCTCTTCCTCCCCCGACCATTCCCATGCGTAATTTTCTTTTCATGGCTCCGCTTTATTGCCTCTCTTTATCAAAGGCAGAATCAAATGCCATTTGATTTGGTTCAAAATCCAAAGCCTTTACAAACTCGCATGATTCCTCAGCTCCATGAAAACGATCCATCCGACTGTCTTCCCATTCTACGGAAAGAGGACCGGCATACCCGACATCGTTTAAGGCAACGATGATTTCTTCAAAATCTACATCTCCACGACCAACCGATCTAAAGTCCCACTGGCGTCGAGGGTCCGCAAAGGTGGTATGTCCTCCAAAAACTCCAACCGTTCCATCCCCGTGTCCCCACCATGCATCTTTCATGTGAGCGTGATAAATACGGTTTGGAAAAGTACGGATAAATTTTACATAGTCCACACCCTGATACCCGAGGTGAGAAGGATCGTAGTTGAAACCAAAACGCTTATGGCCCTTGACCGCCGCAAGTGCTCTCTCGGCACTGGCAATGTCAAACGCAATTTCGGTGGGGTGCACTTCCAAAGCAAAGTTAACATTTTGCTTTTCGAACTCTTGAAGAATGGGACCAAACCTTTTGGCAAAGTCCGCATACCCCTTATCCCAGAATGCTTGGTCTGTTGGCGGAAATGCATAAATCGAATGCCAAATACTGGAACCGGTAAAACCATTGACCACTGCAGGAAAGTCATCCTTTTTCTTTCGACCCGGTTTGGCATTAATAAAATTACGGCAAGCTTTTGCAGTCTTTGCCAATTTTCGGGCTGCCCGTTTGCGAACTTTTTCCGGGTCCCCCTCTCCCCATACATCCGGAGGAAGGATGGACTCGTGTCTTTCATCGATTAAATCACAAACCGCCTGTCCTACTAAATGACTGGAAATTGCAAATGCGGTTAAGCCATGATCCGAGAGGATCTCCCACCTTTCCTGGCAATACTTTTTGGAGATCGCTGCCTTGTCTACATCGAAATGGTCCCCCCAACAGGCAAGCTCAAGTCCATCATATCCCATTTCAGCGGCTTTGGCTGCCAGGTCGGGTAAAGATAAATCGGCCCATTGACCGGTGAACAAGGTAACAAAACGAGACATAGCTTTAATTATTTGGGGTTTAAAGTTGAAGTAAAGGGTGGGAAGCTGAATTTCTTTTTTTGTAAAAGAAAGAGATAAGAGCAATCCTTTTTCCGCAATAACAAATTATTATTGGTTACGGGTAAGTTCTGGCTAAGCCTGCTCGAGTACGAGAATCTTTTCGGCCGAACGAAAACCAAGAGAAAATGGAGGGTTTCTTCCAACTCGCAAGGTAATCGCATCGGCTACTTTTTCGCTGCTCATAATCACCACCTCTTCTCCCGGAAGAAGTTTTTTGTCCCTGGCAAACTTCAAGAAATCACTCTCTTGGTCCAAGATTGAATCGATCTTCAACTTCATTCCCACCTTACAACTTTGTAAAGTTCGGGAACTTGGTCGCTGGATGACTCCACCCTTACTTGGAATCGGATGACCATGAGGGTCGTATCTGGGTCTGCCCAGAAATAAATCAAGTTTTTCAACTACTTTTTCAGAAATTGCGTGTTCTAATTCTTCTGCTTCCACATGGATCTCACTCCAATCAAAACCTAGGGTCTCAACCAGGAAAGTTTCCAGCAAACGATGGCGACGGAGCATATTCATCGCAACTTTTCTACCCTTCCGGGTCAGAGCAACTCCTTGACGGGGATAGTAACTAAGCCAACCATCTCTTTCCATATTTTTTACCATCGAGGTGGCGGTACCTGAGGTAACCGACAATTCACTTGCCACTTTCCCCATCGCGACCTTGGTACAGTTTTCATCCAAGGTGACCATAAGGATTTGCTTGAGGTAGTTTTCTACAGTTGGGGATGGCATCCCTAACTTTTAGAGATGTCCAAGGTTGACTCAAGATAAATCCAAGATATGATTTTGAGTCGTCAAAGTCATTCCTTTGCTAAATCAATGAATTTTACAAATTACAAATTATTTTGGATGGCCATCCTCAGCCTGTCCTTCTTTTCAAGCTGCACCGATACTCCGAATGAGCAGGAGGCAGAAGAACCTTTCGTTTCGTCTGTCTCGATTGTTACCACCACCACTCAAATAACCGACCTGGTCAAGCAACTCACCGGAGGACATTGCAAAGTACACCCGATGATGGGACCGGGCGTAGATCCCCACCTGTACAAGCCTACCGCCGGTGATGTAATGTCTTTAAGCACCGCGGATTTAATCGTTTTTCATGGCCTGCAATTGGAAGGAAAACTTGGTACTGCGTTTGAAACAGCGGGTCTATCCAAGGATAAGATATTTTCTATTTCTTCTGTAATCGAACCTAGCGCCTTATTGTTTGCGGAGGAAGATGAGGGTAAATTTCCTGACCCTCACATCTGGTTTGATCCAACAATTTGGACGACCTGTTTACATGGTTTGGCCGCAAGACTAAGCTCCTTATTACCGGAGCAAAAAGTGCTTATTTACGAAAAGGTAGATCAATTGACTCGGGAGTTTCAGGCAGTCCACGAATGGGGTGCAGAGTCTATCCAGAGAATTCCACCCTCGAAAAGAATTCTAATTACAAGCCATGATGCCTTTCAATATTTCGGCAGATCCTTCGGAGTTGAGGTGATCGCCTTGCAAGGAATCTCGACAGCCACCGAAGCCGGTCTCGCCGATCGCTCTAATTTGGTAGATTATCTAAAAGAGAGTAAAGTTCCCTGTATTTTTGTTGAGAGTAGCGTAAACCCCAAGGCACTTCAGCAAATTGGTAGGGAAGCAAAAGTAGCATTGGGAAGAGCTCTTTTTTCAGATGCGTTGGGTGCCGAGGATGCTTTTGTTTTCGCTGCTGATGGGAAGAAACATTCTCTGGCCTCTTGGTCAGGTATGATGATATATAACATTCAATCCATCGTAGAAGGTTTGGTTCCGAGCGAACAATGAGAGCTAAACCGATCGAGATTCACGACCTAACCGTTTCTTATCAACAAAAACCGGTTCTTTATGGGGTTGATCTTGAAGTGGAAGAAGGATCGCTTGTCGGTATCATCGGACCCAACGGTGCGGGCAAGTCAACCTTGATTAAAACCATTATGAATATGATTACCCCGAATGGTGGGTATGTGAAAATTTTCGGGGGTAATCAAAAGCGTGGAATTAAGAGAATCGGATATATCCCTCAGCGGGAATCGGTAGACTGGGACTTTCCAGTTACGGTTATGGATGTCGTTTTAATGGGAAGGTATGCTCATGCCCGCTGGTTTCGGAGAATCGGGAAGGCGGACCGACAGGTTGCACAAGCATGCTTGGAGCAAGTGGACATGGTCGCCTTTGCAAATCGACAAATTGGAAACTTATCCGGGGGCCAACAGCAACGGGTTTTTCTTGCCCGTGCCCTGGCTCAAGATAGTTCGATTTATCTCATGGACGAGCCTTTTGCTGGAGTAGATGCCGTCACGGAAAAGACCATTATTTCAATTCTCAAAAATATGAAAAAAGAGGGAAAGACTTTAGTCATCGTTCATCATGATCTGGCCACGGCAAAAGAATATTTCGATCACTTACTTTTACTTAATATGAGAAAAATAGCGTATGGGCCAATCAACGAAGTCTTCACTCATGAGTTATTACAGAAGACCTACGGAGGGAAGCTGACCGTATTCTCTGAAATGGCATCTCGGGCGGCAAAACAACCCTAAATTGATAATGAAATTACCGGGAAGTAAAAAAGGGAAACTCGCGACATGTTCTCGACGCTAAGAAAAACTCTACCATTTTCGCGTTTTCTTAGTACGCTCGCAGCTTCCCTCGCTTTCTCAACCAATCTGAAGGCAAAACAGATCGAATGGAATGAAGCCGAATCTTTTTTGGAGCGGACTTCAAGGTTTTGGCAAATGCAAGACCAGTCCGTTCAAATTGTAGTGCTCGGGTCCATTCTTATCGGTATCTCTTGCGGTCTGGTTGGAAGTTATGTGGTCACCAGAAGATTATCTTTATTTGGAGATACCCTCTCCCATGCGGTACTTCCTGGGATTGCAATTGGTTTTATCTGGTCTCAGTCCAAGGATAACCTAGCTTTATTGATTGGGGCTACCGTCGCCGGTTTTTTAGGGGTTACCTGTCTAACCCTCTTACAAAAGTACACTCCAATCCGGCAAGATAGTGCGTTAGGCATCGTTCTTTCTGGTTTTTATGCGATCGGAATCTGCTTGCTTACTCGGATTCAAAAGATGGAATTCGGTAATCAGTCGGGGTTGGACTCTTTTCTTTTTGGCCAAGCATCTGCTCTCTCAATCAATGATATATGGGGCATTGGCATCACCCTTGCCGGGATTGGATTGTTCGTTTTGGCAACTCATAAAGAATTACTGATATCAGGCTTTGATCCTTCCTTCGCCCGCTCCATTGGAATCCACACCATGCTACTGCAATATGGACTATGGATCCTCTTAGCATTCTGCATTATTACCTCGTTGCAAGTAATCGGAGTTATACTTGCCTCCGCCCTTCTAATCATTCCTGCTGCCACCGCTTCACTTTTGGTAAAAAGAATGAATACTTATCTCTTTCTTGCCTCGGTCATGGGAGGAATTGCAGGCTTAGGCGGGACATTTTTATCTTTTCTGGGTCAAGGACTTCCCACGGGGCCACTGATTGTTTTAGTCTCCACCTTTCTATTCTTACTCGTACTGGGCTTCAGACCGAAAACCGGCATTTTCACTCACTGGAACTTTTCGCGTACCCATTCCATGCGAATCAAGGCGGAAAATACCCTGAAGACAATATATCATATTTTGGAAAGTCAAAATTTTGAGAGAACTTCAATTACTTCACAAGATCTGATGCAAAGGATCGGACTTGGCCGCGGGGATTGTGACCGTGAAATTCGACTTCTGGTTCGAATGAACCTTGCGACCCAAAGATCAACCAGAGATTCCTCAAAACTTCCTGGACAAAGCTTGATTACCCTTACTCCGGAAGGCTGGGAATATGCCTGTAAAATAGTAAGGAATCACCGCCTCTGGGAATTATATCTCACCAGTGAAGCTGAATATGCCCCCGATCATGTGCATGAGGATGCTGAAAAGATTGAGCATGTACTAGGGGATCAAACCATTCGACAGTTAGAGCGAATCCTTTCGAATCCTAGAGAGGACCCCCATGGTAAATTAATCCCAAGTCTTGATGATATGGAACATGGGTGGATAAAAAATAAGAATGCAACACAAAAGGGCTTTCGGTCTGGGAATCCAGCATAAAAAGGATGAAATTGATTCCCGAATTTAATTTTTCAAAAGTTTTCCTTGAACCCTGGAGCTCTCCCGCTCTCATCGACTGGAATGGGCAGATCATGCTTATGGGTTTCATGGTTTGCTGGACCTGTGGAATTATTGGATCTTTTATAGTCATTCGAAGGATGGCATTGATGGGAGATGCCATTAGTCATGGAATCCTTCCCGGATTAGCCATCGCTTTTATCATTGGTGGTTCCATGGGTCTTGGAAGTATGTTCTTCGGGGCTTGTGTCGCCGGACTTGCATGCAATTATTGTATCGAATGGCTGCACACTCATACCCCGTTACGAGAAGATGCTGCGATGGGTCTGGTTTTTACCTCTTTTTTTGCTTTTGGCGTCACTCTAATCAGCATGAATAGCCATATTCATATCGACCCAGGCTGCCTTCTCTATGGCGAAATTGGACTGATCCCACTTTCAGAAAAATGGAAGGTTTTTGATGTGGAAATTGGAAACCGTTCATTATGGGCTATTGGCTTAGTGTTTTGCGGAGTCCTGATTGCAACCGTTTTATTTTATGGACCGCTACTCGTCACCAGTTTTGATTCCACTCTGGCAAAATCAATGGGCATCCCGGTAAAAGCCACCCACATGGGCCTGATGCTTGCCCTCGCATTGTCAACGGTTGCAAGCCTGGAAGCCGTTGGGGTTATTCTGGTAGTGGCAATGTTTGTATTTCCCCCAGTGACCGCTGCTTTTTTTCTGCAACGATTACCCGCAATCTTGATTGGAACTTTTCCGCTTGGAATCATTTATACATGGGGCGGATTTCATTTGGCTCATTGGTTGGATTGTTCGATTGCGGCTGCCATTGCTGTGGTTGCTACTCTTCTTTTTATTCCCGCTTGTTTACTAGGGCCAAATGGCGGAATTCTTTGGCGTTTAAAATTTAAAACCTAGTGAGGTAGACCAAAAAAAACCCTCTTTCGAGGGTTTAAATTTAAGAATTTGCAGCTTAGATTAGCTTGTTTTTTTCTTGCCCGTTTTGATGGTTACTTTGGAGGCTGTTTTGTTGCTGCAGTTGCAACCATCAACGGATACGCGAGTATCTTTGGTCAATTTAGTTGGGCAATCAAATCCAACCATTTGAGTTTTGCTACCGACCTGTACTTTTTTCTCTTTCTTTCCGATAGAAACCGTAAGAGTCTTGGACTCTTCATCAAAACTCACAACTTTACCGTTCATGGCTTTGGAAGGACAACCTGCAAAGACGGAACCTGCAAAGAGAAGAGCTACAACTGATGTGATAATTAATTTCATAGTATTTGTTATTAGGGTTTGTAAATGAATATACCAATCAATAGTCAATTCTTTCTTTCACAAGTTTAAACGATGAAAGATTGTAAAAAATTTATGACAGATTTCCTTCAATTTAAAGAACTTTGAGACGCTTGCTTCCATTGGCGGCTTTAGTTCTCTCTTTCTTAAGAGTGGGTGCTCACCCCATTCCTGATATTCCCGTTTTAGGAAGTTTTTACACCGATGGTAACGCTAGCATTCTCGTGGAAATAGATACCAGAAGTTTTGCTGAAGACCCGGAGAGTGTTCCTTTTTTAGTCCAAAGTAGCTTCGACGAACTTTCCTCTGAACAAAAGAAAGATTTACTTCAAAAAGGAAAGCTTATGATCTCGGAAGCCTTAGAGATCAAGTTTGGACACCGTGACTGGCACCTGCCAGATTTCGTGTTTAGTTTCACGGAGAAGAATGCAACCGAATTGAGCGAAGAAAACATCGTGGCGATCCGAGCAAGCCACCAAGAATTTCTTCCACCCAATTCCGCTTTTTATCAAATTCGTGCGAAAAACGAAGCAGCTTATGACCTAATTTTTAGTAATATTATAAATGACAAGCCTCAAAGAAGAGTAAATGTACTCTTTCCAGGGGAAGAAAGTTTCCAACTCGATCTCTCTTTTATTGATGGAAAGCGAGTGCTAAAAGAAGAGCCCAGTTTGAATAGTTCTACCCAACCGATGCCAGAAAGCATGGAAAAAAGAAGGTCCGATGCCAGAAGCACCTTCATCTCCTTCAGCAGACAGGGCTTCGTTCATGTATTACCACTAGGATTGGATCACATTTTATTCGTGCTGGGACTCTTTTTCTTATCCCGAAAGTGGAAACCGATCATATACCAAGTGTCGGTTTTCACCATTGCCCACACCATTACCTTAGGCCTGGCAACTCTAGACTTGGTCTCGGCTCCTTCCCATATTGTAGAGCCTATCATCGCAGCAAGCATCGCGGTAGTCGCCATCGAAAATATTATTTTTCCAGGATACCGCCATACCCGACTATTCGTTGTATTTTTCTTTGGTTTGATTCATGGACTTGGTTTCGCCGGGGCCCTTTCTGCATTTAATTTAGAGCCTACTTCCCTGGTAATAGGACTACTTGGCTTTAATGTTGGGGTTGAACTTGGGCAGTTAGCGGTGATCTCGATTGTTTTTGCCAGCACTTTTTGGCTCAAAGATGAATTCTCTTACCGAAAATTCGTGGTAATTCCTGGATCTTCGTTGATTGCCATGATGGGAATTTATTGGACTATCGAACGAGTTTTCTTTTAACCATTTATTTGATGCCTAAATTTTTACCTAAAAATTTTCAGCTTTCCATCGCACTCCTCGCCATGTTTGCCACCACCAGTATTCCACTCGGTGTTCTTCAAGTTGGGGTCTGGGCGAATATGTTTGAGAATTTTTATCAAGAGACACAATCCATATTCCTTTCTGCCGAAAGGATCTTTGACGGGGACTACCGCTGCTCCGGCTGTGAACTTGTTTCTGAACTGGGTTCTGCCACCAAAGAAGCTATTTGCCAACCGAACCCTTCTTCTGAAAATAATCTTTCTTATCCATTGATTTCTCAAATTGTGGTAACCCGCCCTTCTTTTGCGGGGAATATTTTGGTTCGGCAAGATTCGTGCCTGAAGAGTTTTGTATCAGCAGAGACGCCTCCTCCTCAGATCTAAAGAGCATTCCTTTCTACTAATCCAACCACGATTCGGTTGGTCTTTGTTTTAATTCGAAGAATGATTTCTTCGAGCAATTTACTTTTTACTATGAAACTCTTTACTGCGATTACTCTTCTCTTTTACTCGTTTTCTTCCATTTCTTACACTCACGAAGGTCCATGGACCGCAGCCCGACCGGGTGGTCACGCCCCAATCTCAGTGATGGGAGATCACATGCACGCCAAGGGCGAATGGATGGTATCCTACCGATATATGACTATGGATATGGAGGGGGTACTGAAAGGACCTAATTCTGTAAACGCATCCTCACAATTAACGGGAAT
>DBVA01000079.1:20463-23091 GCA_002308735.1 Opitutia bacterium UBA1276
GAGATCACATGCACGCCAAGGGCGAATGGATGGTATCCTACCGATATATGACTATGGATATGGAGGGGTTACTGAAAGGACCTAATTCTGTAAACGCATCCTCACAATTAACGGGAATGACTACCATGGTTCCTACTAAGATGACTATGGACATGCATATGTTTGGCACCATGTATGCCATCTCCGATAAATGGACACTAATGGCCATGCTTAATTATTTAGACAATGATATGACCATGATCATGCCAATGAATATGAACATGAATATGGGAAGTTCTGGGATTGGCGATTTGAAAGTGGCAGGACTCTACGATCTTGCACAATGGGATAGTGGGCGAAGAATGCATTTGAACTTGGGATTAAGCCTTCCAACTGGATCAATTGATGAAAAACATACCAATGGAAATACATTGGGCTATGGTATGCAACTAGGGTCCGGAACTTATGATTTCCATCCAGCTGTCACTTACTTAGCACAAAACGACAACTATTCCTATGGTGCCCAGGTGGGTGGTATTCTGCGAATCAGCAAGAACGACAAGGATTATACCTTGGGAAACAAGTTTGAGGCTTCCTTATGCGGAGCTCGCAAAATTACCGAATCTTTGAGTGCATCTGCAAAATTCGATTACTCGAGTCAGAGTGAAGTCGAAGGAGAAGATACCAGAATGATGAAAATGATGTCCCCTGCCCTTAATCCAAATTCTCAAGGTCGCGACATCACCGCCTTTGGACTCGGTTTAAATTACTACTTCCAAGACGGTGGACTGAAAGGACACCGTGTTGCAGCCGAATGGGAAACTCCCATCGATCAAAAAGTAAACGGAGTCCAATTAGAGCTCGATTCCGTTTGGACCATAGGCTGGCAATACACCTGGTAGGAAATACTACTTTTATTTCAAGTATTTTCGGTTCTCGGAAAGTTACTTGAAAAAATTGTTTGATTATTGAATAACCTAGATGCGTGATTATGCGTTATCTAAATCTTCTTTGCTGGGTTCTTTTTTTCCATGCCATCATGGTACAGGCACAAAATGAAAGGCGACACGCTCAAGAATTATCTCCCATCCTTGTAACCGCAAGAGGGGGGTTTGAAGAACCCCAATTCTCTTCGACTTGGTCGGCAGAAAGCATTGAGAATGCAAATGCATTGAAACTTGCACGCTCCATGCCGGAAGCACTTTCCGGGATTCCTTCCGTTATGGTACAAAAAACTGCTCTTGGGCAATCCTCTCCTTACATTCGCGGGTTAACCGGTTACCACAACCTACTCCTTGTCGATAGCATCCGGCTCAATCATTCTGCGATGCGCTCCGGGCCCAACCCGTACTGGAGCACCGTGGAAACGCAAGGAAGCGAGCGCATTGAAGTTATTCGGGGGCCGAATGGTATCGTTCATGGGGCGGATGCAATCGGTGGCGTGGTCAATGTTTTGTCTGCCAACCCGACTTTTTCGGGAAGTGGAATTAGCCAAGGAGGATATTTTTGGGGAAGATTATCCTCTGCAGAACATTCTTGGTCGGCTGGGCTTAGGGGAACGGTTTCAAGCCCGAACTGGTTCGCCGAACTCACCCATGTGGAGCGATCCTTTGGAGACTTGGAAGGGGGGAGGCTTGTTGGCGAACAAAGAAACACCGGTTATGATTCCCGTGGAACAAATTTTAGGCTTTCCCGAAAACTAAGCAAAGACACCGGAATGAGCTTGGGTATTCAGCGAACCTTCATGAATGATGTTCCGCGGACCCATAAGACGGTAGACGGTTTAAGCTGGGAAGGTCTGTCCCCGGGTTCCGAAATTTGGAGGCGGCTTGACCAGGAAAGAAACCTTTATTACGGAAAATTTTCTTGGAAGGATGCTGGCGGCTTTGCCGACCAAGGTATTGTGACCCTTAGCTTACATCGCCATGCACAGGAAAGAAACCGGATGAAGAAACCGACCGAAGGTGGAGACTTTCAATTTTTTGACCTAAACGATTATGGCCTGTCCGCAAGATTGGAGGCGCATGATCCTTGGGGGGGAGAATTAGCTTACGGAACCGATTTACATCGCGAATCTCTCTCCTCGGGTGGTTATCAATTTGATGATGACCAAATAAGAGGGGCTGACTTATTCCAGGGGCCCCTCGCGGCAGATGCCGCGTACAAGCGTTATTCCTTCTATTTGAATGATTCCATCGAGGGTGGATCCGGGTGGACCTTTACCCCCGGAATCCGTTTTTCAGCGGTTCAGGCCGAACTCGAGCGCTACTACCTTAAGAATTCCGACGCTTCGACCCTTCAAACTCCTGAAACCAAATCTTACGATGAATGGATTGGTTCCTTTCGGATAAGTAAAGAAATTGGTTCGGATACCTTCTTTTTTGCCGGACTATCCCAAGGGTTTCGTCCTCCAAGTGCCTATGATCTTACTTCTACGGACGAGACCAGCATCAACGAAGCCCCCAATGTCGATTTGTCCCCAGAAAATTTTACCCAGGGAGAAGTGGGTCTTCGTGGAAATTCTGAGGCTTGGCAGTGGCAGTTCTCCTTCTATCACACTTGGATCAAAGACATGATTGTTCGCTCTCCTTATCAAGCAACAAACGGAAAAACCTTAGCCCTTAAAGCCAACGGTAATGGCTATGTGCA
>DBVA01000183.1:0-14840 GCA_002308735.1 Opitutia bacterium UBA1276
TTTCAGAGGGAAGGAATCCAATGGCATGCCCAAACTCTTTAAAGTAGACCGTTACCGTTTCGAACCGAAAACCCCCTACACTGATCTCTACGGTCGTTTCTATCGGGGCGGGCATCTGGGCTTTTTACCTTTAAATAGAACGGGGGGTGTTCCCCACAGTGGAAGATATACCATTCGGGTAAAAGCTGCCGCAGTTAACCGTACTCATCCCTATGGAAAAATTCTGGGCGATTTCAGAAATGGGGACCCACTGGTGATGGAGTTTGCTTCCGTGGACCGAAAGGGAAGCACGGCTGGAACTAGCGGCAATGTAACCAATGCGGTTTCCTTGACCACATTCGAACTGAAAGAAGCAGAGCCGGAATGGTTCGAGTGGACTGGATACATAGAAAAGGGGTATGAACCTGAGGTTCGATTCCGTAATGGAACGGCGGCGGCCAAGCGATTGGTTCGCATGTTGCTGAACAAGGCCGATCAATTTCCTGAATTTCAACCTTTTGCGCAGATGAAGTCTTCGAAGGAGAAGGGTTATGAACGCTGGCACGGAACCCTCAGGGCGTACAAGGGCCCAGTGCTCCGGGTTTGGGAAATACAAGTGGATGGTCCGCATATTGATGAGTGGCCACCTGCCGGACATGAGGTGCTCTACGGAGAGCTTACACCGAAAAGTTTAAGTATCGAAATTATTAAAGAGCGAATGACCCAGTTTGCCAAGCTTGCCTTTCGCCGTCCTCCACTGGAGGGGGAATTAAGTCCGATTTTGGACATGATTCAAGCAAAGCTCACCGAGGGGTTACCTCCAATCGAGTCACTGCAACTTGGTTTTCAAACCATCCTCTCCGCACCCGGTTTTCTTTACCTGAATGAAGGGGAAGGGGAACTCGATGATTATGCCCTGGCTTCGAGGTTATCGTATTTTTTATGGTCTTCGATGCCGGATGCTGAATTATTTAGATTAGCTGAGCAGGGAGCTTTAAAAGATTCTGAAACTCTGAGCCAACAAGTGGAAAGAATGCTGTTGGATCCAAAAAGTAAGCGGTTTTCAAATAATTTTTTACGCATCTGGCTGGAGTTGGATAACATTGGCAAGATGCCCCCGTCCCGGGAATTTGTAAGCTTTTACCGGGATAATTTGGAGTCCGCGATGCGGAAGGAGACCGAACTTTTATTTGAACATGTTCTAGCCACTAACCTGCCCATACTCGAACTTCTCTCCGCAGACTACAGCTTTATGAACCGGGAATTGGCGGCTCATTATGGAATATTAGGCCTGGAAGGAAATGAATTCCGAAAAGTGAGCCTGTCCGGGGCCGAACGGGGTGGAATCCTTGGACACGGAAGTTTTCTAACCGCATCTGCGAACGGAGTGGATACCTCACCGGTGGTGCGGGGAATTTATGTGATGAATAAATTGTTGGACTACACCCCTCCACCGCCACCGGACGATGTACCTGAGATTGAACCGGATGTGACCGGAGCCACTACCCTGAGGGAAAAATTGGTCAAGCACCGGGCGGATGCCTCCTGTGCCCAGTGTCATAAGAAGATTGATCCCGCCGGATTTGCCCTGGAGAACTACGATGCGATTGGGGCATGGCGGGTAAAGTATGACCGCAAACTTGATGTGGATCCATCGGGGCAATTACCAAACGGAAAAACTTTTTCCTCACCCGGGGAATTCAAGAATCTCGTGCTGGAGCAGGAAGAGACTTTTATCCGTTGTCTGACCAAGAAGATGCTGACTTATGCAATTGGGCGAAAGTTAAACAGTGGGGACCGGCTTGTGGTCGATGGAATGGTGGAGGAGATGAATAACTCCAGCGGTGGTCTACGGGATTTGGTCAAGCAGGTTGCTCTTAGTAAGGCCTTTCGGCAAAACTAAACCATTGAATCCAATGCGATGGCTATCCAGAGGTTGGATTTTACTAGAATGTGAAAATCATCCTGAGAATTGTTTTTAAGGGGTTTTTAGAGTATATTTTTATCTATGTATCATCCCGGCGGTTTTGGAAATAATGACAATGGTCCATCTGAACCAAGCAAGCGTTCGGAACCTTCGATTTTGCGACCCATTCTTTGTCTTTGCTCCCTGCTTTTAATTTGGACGGGAATTTTTTTGGCGGGTGTCAGCCTAGGTCTGGGTTGGTATGCTTGGCCAATGGGATCGGTTTTCTTGGGCTTGCTTTTCTTGGGCAGAAGCTTCTTTCTGCGAATATGAACTTATTTTTGTATGCCTTCTATTTGCTTGTCGTAGAACCACTATTTTCCAGCAGAAAAAAACATATATGATTAGGTAGGCTTTTTTTAAAAAAAGATCCATGCCAAAGCATACAGACCCTTTTCGTTCAAACCGGCGGAAGTCTGGAATAGAACATACCACTTTCAACGGGGAACCAATCCCTTTTCTACTCCGGTTGAAAGATTTGCGTAAAACGGTGAAGGATTGGAAGGCATTCAGTAGTGACCATCCTTTTCAAGTCGTTCCCCATTCCGAAGAAAAGCTTCGTTCGATGCGACAGATCCCGATTGAGATGGATCCACCTGAGCATACCGATTTCCGAACCTTGTTGGAGCCGGTTTTTAAGCGTCCTACCCAGAATGAATATAGGTTGGATATGGAGGCCATGATCGGGGGCATGGTTACGGATTTACTTGGTGTCGGTGAGTTGGAGATCGTGCAGGGTTTTGCCTTGCCTTTACAATGCCGGGCTTTGGCGAAGCTTTTGGGAGTTTCGGAATCTGAAGCAGAAATATGGAAAGGGTGGGGGATGCATGCTCTCACTGAAGGGAATCAATTGGAGGATTACACGGCTGAGCAATTCAGGAAAGCGGAACAAGAACCAGGGAGTGATTTTTTCAGCTTCTTAAATCAAGTGGAAATGAAGGGACGCCTATTAACTCTGGAAGAAAAGCAGGGGATTGCCAATGTCACCTTCGCTGGAGGGAAAGATACGGTGATCAATGTAGTCAGCAGTATCATGGTCTACCTTGCAGAAAACGAGGAGGCGTTGGGTTTCCTTCGGGAAGATGAGCGTAATGTAATCACCGCATGTGAGGAATTTGTCCGCTATGTCAGTCCTCTTACCGCCATAACCCGGACCTGTCCCCATGCGGCAAAAGTTGCAGATCAGGAGATACCAGCTGGGTCCAGGGTTGGGCTGTGCTGGCCATCGGCAAATCGGGATGAAACTGTTTTCGATCAGGCGGACGAGGTGGTGCTGGACCGGATACCAAACCCCCATATTGGATTTGGATTTGGCGTTCATCATTGCTTGGGTGCCCCACAGGCCCGCCTGATTATCCGAGGTTTATTGAAATCACTTTCCGAACAAGTGAAGTCAATAGAGTTGATTTCGGCGATACCCAGAATGGAGAACGAGGAATCCTACATACGCCAAGTTGGATATGACAAAGTGCTGACAAGTTTTTCATGATTAAAATGAGAGTTTGTCCCTTGCCCTCGAATAATATGCCTGCTGTGATAAATTTTATGCATAAAATCCGGACCTTTTTCTTTTGTTTCTTTTCTTTTGCTAATTTGCTTTATGCACAAAGTGACCGATTAGTCTTGGTAAGCGCATCGTACGGAAAAAATATTCTGGCAATTACGGAAGCCAATGGGGATGTGATTTGGTCCCACAAGACCTCCGGCCCGGAAAAAGGCCATGCCGGGCACCACGATGTGCATATGCTACCTAATGGTAATATTCTTTATCATGAGACCTGGCAGGATGTGAAGGAGATCACCCTAGGAAAGAAAATTGTGATGGATTACGACTGTGCAACTGCCAATGGAAATCGTGGGAAAGGCGTGAATGTGCATGCTTTTTCCAGACTGGCGAATGGGCATACTCAGATTGTGGAGAGTGGGGTGGGTCGGGTCATTGATGTGGATTCCACGGGGGCATTAAAGCATTCCTTTAATCTTAAGCCAGGGGGTACCATGAACTCCCGGTGGGCAAGAGCGACTCCACAGGGAACCCTGCTGGTTTGCTCCGAACAACCCGGGGTGGTCACGGAGTATGATAAAGACGGGAAAGTGGTCTGGGACTATTTAATTAATACCCGGGTGTATGGGGCGATTCGTTTGAAAAACGGAAATACTTTGATCGCGTCGGGTAGTGGGAACAGCGTCTTGGAGGTGACTCCCGATAAAAAAGTGGTCTGGGAAATCAAGGGCAAGGTGCCGGGGACTGACATCGAATTGAAATGGATGACCTGTCTGCAGGAAACTGAAAGTGGAAATTTTATCGTGGGTAATTGTCATGCTGGGCCTGATAATCCGCAAATTTTTGAAATTACCAGGGGTAAGAAAGTGGTCTGGGAATTCAACGAATTTGACCTGGTCGGAAATGGTTTGGCTTGCTGGCAGGTTCTTGACGGTAAGCAGGCAGGTAAGTTACGGAAGAAATTATCCGCACTGAAATAGGGCTGTAAGATTTGTTAGAAGCCTCAGTTACTCATCGCATTGAGCGGAGGAGCAAACTTGGTAAGGTTGATTCCTTGGACTGCACTTTCATACTCGTCCATGGTGGGGATTCTTCCCAGGATTGCGGAGAGAACCACCACCGGAGTGGAGGCGAGTAAGGACTCTCCTTTTTTGCGTTCTGAATCTTCCACTACACGACCTTGAAAAAGACGAGTGGAGGTAGCCATCACGGTATCTCCCCGAGCGGCTTTTTCCTGATTGCCCATACAAAGATTACACCCGGGGCGTTCCAGGTACATCATATTTTCGTATTCCTCGCGGGCAGTATTTTTGGGAGCATCGTCATTGAACACAAAGCCGGAGTATTTTTGGAGCATATTCCAATCACCCTCCTCCTTAAGTTCGTCAATGATGTTATAGGTTGGAGCTGCAACCACCAAAGGGGCCTGGAATTTAACCTGTCCTTTTTCCTTCTCTAAATTCTTGAGCATTTGGGAAACAATTTTCAGGTCTCCCTTATGCACCATGCAGGAACCGACAAAGCCGAGGTCTACTTTCTTGGTGCCTTCATAATAAGAAACGGCCCGGATGGTATCATGGGTGTATCTCTTGGAAACATCTTCATTGTTTACATCCGGATCGGCAATCATTGGTTCGTTGATTTGATCGAGATCGACTACGAATTCCTCAAAATATTCGGCATTGGCATCCGGGGTAAGGGCGGGTTGTTCTCCGGATTCAATTTCTCCGATTCGCTTGTTCGCGATATCGATCAGTCCTTGAAGTACCTGACCTTCATTATCCATGCCCTTGTCGATCATCACTTGAATTCTCTTCTTCGCAATTTCCAGGGATTCAATCAGGGTATCGTCTTGGGAAATACAGATGGATGCTTTTGCCTTCATCTCCGCGGTCCAATCGGTAAAGGTAAAGGCTTGGTCCGAGGGTAAGGTACCAATATGGACTTCTATAATTCTTCCCTGGAATACATTGTCTCCAAATTCTTTCAACATCTGAGCCTGGGTGGCATGTACCACATCCCGGAAATCCATATGGTCTTTTAAGTCTCCCTTAAAGGTAACCTTGACCGATTCAGGAATCGGCATGGTAGCTTCTCCGGTGGCCAAGGCCAAGGCAACGGTTCCAGAGTCAGCTCCAAAAGCAACTCCTTTCGACATCCGAGTGTGTGAGTCTCCACCAATAATGATCGACCAGTCATCCACGGTCAGGTCATTTAATACCTTATGGATCACATCAGTCATCGCATGGTATTCTCCTTTAGGATCCCGTGCGGTGATCAGGCCGAAGTCATACATGAAATTCATCAGCTTGGGAATATTTGTCTGAGCTTTTTTGTCCCAGACTGATGCGGTATGACAGCCGGACTGGTAGGCTCCATCCACAGAAGGTGAAATTATGGTAGCCGCCATAGCCTCCAATTCTTGGGAGGTCATCAATCCGGTGGTGTCCTGGGAACCCACAATGTTTACCTTCACGCGAACATCTGACCCGGCATGTAATACCGAGCCTTTTTTCACGCCCACCATGTTTTTGTTGAAGATTTTTTCCACGGCGGTGAGACCTTGTCCCGGGTGGGAAATTTCCCGAGCCGGTGCAAATACAGGTTCTAATTCTTGCCCCAGAATAGTTGCGGCAATGCTCTGTAACTTTTTACCAAAGACAATGGCATAAGAACCACCCGCCTTGATAAATTCAAGCTTTTGAGGGGTAAGGGCAGGGGAGATGTCAGCCAATTCCGTGTCTCCTTCATACAATTTTTTTTCTTTGGTGTTGATGGTCAAAACCTTTCCGGTTTCCACCGAGTAGGTCTGTTCCAGAACCGGATCCCCATTGTCATCGAGTATTGGATTACCTTCTTCATCAAGTTTCTTAATCCAGTTGTTAAGATCGATTCCAATCCCACCGGTCACACTCACGGTGGTTAAAAAGATGGGAGAGATTCCATTTGTACCCGCCACAATCGGGGCAAAGTTAACAAAGGGAACATATTTACTCGCCTGTTTCCCGGTCCACAAGGCGACATTATTCACCCCGGACATACGGGAAGAGCCCACCCCCATGGTGCCTTTTTCCGCAATCAACATTACCCTTTTATCCGGGTGTTTTTCCTTGAGTGCGGTAATTTCTTTTTGAGCAGTTTCTGAGATTAGACATTTTCCATGCAATTCCCGATCGGAGCGGGAATGAGCCTGCTTACCCGGAGAAAGTAAATCGGTTGAAATATCTCCCTCTCCAGCAATATAAGTAACCACTTCAATTTCCTCTTCCACTTCCGGGAGGTTGGTAAAGAATTCCGCCTTGGCATAACTCGTCAAAATATCCGTTGCAATTGAATTTCCTGATTTAAAAGCTTCTTCGAGGCGATCGGTGTCGGCCTCATAAAGAAAAACCTGGGTCTTTAAAACCTCCGCGGCAAGTTCGGCAGTTTTAACATCTTCACTCAAAGCCAAATCAAGAAGTACTTTTACGGAAGGGCCACCCTTCATGTGGGACAATAATTCAAAAGCAAAGGTAGGCGTGATTTCATCCACAACGGACTCACCCAGAATAATTTCCTTTAAAAAGGAAGCCTTCTCGGCGGCTGCACTGGTGGTTCCCGGCAAGGTGTTAAAAACAAAGAAGTCAATCGAATCCTTTCGGTGCTCGTGTCCAGGATCCTTGATTTGACTGATAATTTCTGCAAGCAAAGTACTCCCATCTATTGGTTTGGGGCTTAATCCTTGAACTTTTCGTTCTTCAATCTCTTGGAGGTATTGTGCGTAGGTAATCATAGGTTGAATAAAAAAAACTAAATTGAAGGATGATTCTTTCAAGCAGAATATGCTTTCAAAACCAGTTAAAAGCGAAGATTTCTCGCCAGGATCTAGCATCCCGCAAAATGAAAGCCTTGGCCTAATTATCGTAAAAGCAAAAACTTACAGGTAATCCCTCAGAGCTGGAAATGAAGTAAAAACTGGAAATGACCTATTTTATTTTCCCCGGTAGAGGCTAAGTTTTGCGATTTACGAGATCTTCCCTTTAGTTGATGTTGAGTGTATGAACATCACATTACAGCTCGCCCTTGAGTTACTCTCTATCCTCGTTTTTGGTTCCATCATTTTTGTTTGGGGCATCCGCTACCAAAACATCAAAGAAGAGTTCAAAAACTTTAATCTGCCTAATTGGTTACGCGACCTGGTTGGTATTTTTAAATTCTCATTTGCGATCATGTTGCTCCATGATAATTTTGAAATTATTCGCCTTGGTGCCCTCGGCATTGCCATCCTTATGGTTGCGGCCCTGATCACCCACATCCGATTGAAGAGCGAGCCTTCCAGAATGCTACCTTCGTTCTCTTTGCTTTGTGCTTGCATTGCCATATCCTACATGAGTAGCCAACTTTTAACCTCCGCCTAAACATTCCAGCATGAATATCCTGCAAGTATCGCTGACGTTCTTGCTCTTTTTAATTTTTACGATTGGAGGAACTTTTCGGTTTTTCCAACCCATCGAGGTACTGGCCAAGCGCATGCTTTGGGTTAAATATTTTAATCCGAGGATTGTCCGATCTATCGCTCTGCTGGAAATGATTTGTGGAATCGGGATCATTCTCCCCTTCCTTTTAATCGATTCAACTTTTCCCTTCCTGATCTGCTCGGGTTGTCTTCTCATGCTCACTATGTTCGGGGCTGCTGTTACTCATGCAATTATTGGGGATTACAAGCAGATCATGGTTAACCTTTTTCTTCTGGGAATTCTATATTGGGTAACCTTTTAGTTGTCTAGGAACTGATGCGGATCGCTTTCGTTACAGCGGTAGTTAAAGATTTAAACTATTTTTAGTTCTTGAACCTCAGCGTTCGATTGGATGAAAGTTTAGCTTGATGAAGATTTGGAAACATACCCAAGAGATTGGTGTCTTTCAGCACTCTAGCCACATTCAAGTACATGCGGGAATCGAGAGGGATGGCAGCCTCGTCTTTTTTAAGGGTGATCCCACCCAAGTCCTAGATTCGGATGTTTATTTTTCGATATCCTTGGATTGGAAAGACAAGTTGGTATTAGCCCTACTTGATGATCTTTATGGCGAGCGACAATCTTGTTCAAGCGGGTTTGAAGAGTTGATGCAGCGTCATCATGTATTTTGTGAGCGTCATGGGGATTGGAAAGAATCGAGAACGATTGTGGGTGCGGAAGGTTCGGCGGTACGACAAGTAGTTGCTTATGTCGACAAGCAAGGTGGGGTTGGTTTACAGGTTCATGACCTGGGTGGTCCAAGAGGGCGGGAAGATTATGAATTCCATGTCAGGGTTCCGGTTGAGCAAAAGGATTTGGCTATCTTAGCCCTAATGTCGGAGATTTATTTGGAACATGCATCCTGTCTGAAAGAATTTGAAGAATTAATGGAGAAAAATGCGATTCCGATCGACCGAATCAACTAGCATTCAAATGATCTTTTCTAAATTTAAACTTTTGTTTGGGGAAAAAGGTGCCAGATTCGAATTCGAATATAAAGTAAAATATTATGAAATTATTTTTTAGTTTACTCTCCTTTTTTTTAGGCTTCGGATGCTTTCTTTTTGGGGAAAACGAAAAAGAAATATTCAAGACGGTAACACCCGAGTTTGTCGGCATGGATTCCAAAAAATTACAATGGGTTGATACCAAGATGAATGATTTAGTTGCCAATGAGAAATTGGTTGGAGGCATTGTGATGGTTGCCCGACAAGGAAAAGTCGCTCATTTTGGTACTTACGGTTTGAGGGACAGGGAGAAAAATTTACCGATGGAGCAGGATACTATTTTCCGGATTTATTCGATGACTAAGGCGATTACTTCAGTGGCTGCCCTGATGCTTGAGGAAGAGGGTAAGTTGAATTTAAATGATTCGATTTCCAAGTATTTTCCATCCCTTAAAAAAATGAAGGTTTTGGGAAGAAGTGGTCTAATTGAGCCCAAAAGGGAGGTAACGGTTGCGGATTTACTAAGGCACACCTCGGGCCTGACTTATGCCTGGTCTTCCCAGAAGGAAATCAGGGAGGCACACCGAGATGCCGGTGTCTTGAACCGTGGCACAAAACTGGTTCCTATGGTCCATGGAATGAGTAAGATTCCTTTAGTTTTTCACCCTGGTTCGGACTGGGTTTACGGATGCTCGACCGATGTATTGGGGGGCGTGGTGGAAGTGGCGTCGGGTATGCCCTTTGACCAGTTTCTCAAGCTGCGTATTCTTGAGCCCTTAAAGATGAAAGACACCGACTTTTATGTTCCCGCAAGTAAAGTTGGCCGGTTTGCTGCAAATTATAATTATAAGGAGGGAAAGCTAACTTTAAAGGATGACCCGAAGACCAGTCGTTATCTGGAAAATCCGATTTTCAAGTCGGGCGGGGGTGGGCTTTGTTCTACCGCTTCCGATTTCATGCGTTTTCTCTTGATGATTGCAAACGGAGGGAAGCTCGAAGGGAAAAAGTTTCTGAAGAAGAAGAGTGTAAAATTAATGACTACCAACCAGGTAGGCAAAAAAGCAGGTTGGGTGACTTTTGGAGACGAGGTTCGCAAAGGAGTAGGGTATGGTTTCGGATTCTCGGTGCGGGTGAAAATGAGCGATTGGGACCCGGATGGTCGAGTTGGGGAGTATGGATGGGGCGGAGCGGCCAGTACACACTACTGGATATCCCCAAAAGATGACCTGGTGGTACTTACCCTGGAACAGGTAATGCCTTACACTTTTAACACGGAGTGGGCTCTGAAGGGATTGATCTATGATGCACTTTTGTCGGAGAAGGCTCCTTGAATCGAAGCGATAAGTGGGCAAGGAAGTCGTACGAAACAATTTTTAAATGCTTATCCGCTCACCCGAAATGGTAAAACAATTCGAGTGGTGGTTGAAAACTTTAATTTGTTCCTCATCTACCGGATCAAAAAAGGAATAAAGAAGTCCGCCTAGGGAGCTTTAGGAAATGATCAATCTTGGTCTCGGAAATAATCCCGACGGTGACGAAATAGTTTTTGATGCTTGATGCTTTGCGTGGATGCCCGTTTACGCCAAAGTCGAAAACTGGAGGGTTTGAGTGACTTTCTCATATGAGCGATCACTTGGCTCTCGGAGAGTCCAGTAACCTTTCGAATTTGTTCAAAAGTAATACGGTCGGCCCAGGCCGCCCAAATAATCCAATCCGGATTATCCTTGGAGGGCTCTGGTTTTTTGACCCGGGTAATCGGGATTTTGGACTTCTTCGATTTCATGCTCAATCCTAATAGTAGCCGAAGTTTTAAATTCGAGCAAACGGACTGCCCTGATATGGGTGCGTGTTTAGATCAGGGATTGGTGATGGGACCATTAAGACCATGCCTCTTAAAGAAGTCCCAAATCAACTGGTTGGCGTTGGAGCCATTAATATCTAAATCGATCCAGACATGTCCGCCTCCAATCACTTTGTAGTGTTCCACCCATGCGGTTCCATTGTTGTCTGCATAGACGGATTTCTCGACACTCGAGCTACCCGAAATAAGGGTACTGACCACGGGAATGGTGCTGGCTCCATTTTGCCCAGCCCAGTAGCTAAGGGTATTGGCCGTGGATGTACTTCCATCTCCACCAGAATAAGGAAGAACGGAATCATTGGTTCCATGGATGTTGATCATGGCTACTGGGTTGGCAGGGGTTGGATTGCCCTCGAGCATGGTGCCAGACATCGAACCAATGGCCGCGATTTTGTCGCTCATTGAACCCGCGAGAAAGTAAGACATCATGCCACCATTCGAATAGCCACAGGCATAAATACGGGTGGCGTCAATTTGATAGGTGGAGGAAATGGAAGAAATCATGGCGTCCACAAAGCCGATGTCGTCTGCAGTACTTTTGTTGTCTCCCCCGGGGAGGGATGAGTTCCAGTGGGGAGAACCGTTTATGAGCGAGCCCTGAGGGTAAACCAGGATAAAGTTCTCCTGGTCGGCAAGGGAACGCATGTCCGCGGAACTCAAATGACCGCTGGATGTTCCGCCATAGCCGTGAAAATTAAAGAGCAAAGGGACTTGAGTATTACCAGTATAAGAGGTGGGGACATAGAGGAGATATTCCCGGGTGAGTCCGTCGTGAGAAAGGGAAAGGGAAAGTGCACCAGTGATATCATTTGTTTGTTCTTTGGAACTGTCTTTGTCGTACCAGCTCCATGAGGAATCCTTGGAACTGTCATCCTTATCGCTCGAACTTTCGGAACCGGAAAAATAGGAGTCCCAGATGGTGGAGACCCATGTGGACTTAGCAGTGTCAAACCGATACCAGGTTTGATCCTTGTCTTTCCAAAGATAAAATTGGCCATCAGCACCGGCCCTCCAGTATTGCCAGTCGGATTCCGCTTCACTGTAGACCCACGGGAACTGTTGGTGCCAATTCCAACTTGATGTGCTTTCTGCCGCGCTTAACTTGATCAAAGAAAGAAAAATGAGGGGGACAAAAAAGCGCATTTTAATGGGTTTTTAGGTGGTTTTTTATCGGAACAAGTAAGCACTACTTTTTTGCTCCGTCAAATGCTTTGGCTTTTCTTTTTTTGAATGGGGTAAGCCAATAATTATTTTCATTAATAATGAGCGGAAAAAAAAGTCAGAAAAGATCGGCTATTTTCATAGTATTGATTAGTTGGTACTCAATCCAAACAAAGGAAAACCGAAAAGAATAAAGATCTTATGCGGGTTCGTCTTGGGCTTTTGATAAATTTTCATATCCTTACTGGCTTGAATGTTTCAACTAAAGTAAAGAAAAGCAAAATTGCATTGGAAGTTGTCGATGCCCAAAAGTCTTTTGGGCAAGTAGAGGTGCTCAAGAGAATCGACCTCAAAATCTTAGCCGGCGAGAGGGTGGCTTTAATGGGTCCGAGCGGGAGTGGGAAATCTACCCTGCTCAATTGCATTTGTGGAATTGAGCCTCTGGATCAGGGATTAATCAAAGTGTCCGGCTTGGATTTGACCGGATTAAAACATGGAGAACTGGAAAAGCTAAGGAGGGAAAACATGGGATATGTCTTCCAATCTTTTCATTTATTGCCCACTTTAAACGCTTTTGAAAATGTTGAATTTGCCGCCCAATTAGTAGGCATTGCAAAAGAGGAAAGAATCAAGCGTGTGACTGATCTTTTTAAACAGGTAGGATTGAGCCATCGTATGGATCACTTACCAAATGCTTTAAGTGGGGGAGAGCGGCAACGGGTGGCCATTGCCCGGGCACTGGTGCATCAGCCAGGTTTGGTACTGGCAGATGAACCAACCGGTAGTTTAGATACCGAATCCGGGAGTCAGGTACTGGAACTTTTGAAGTCTTTATCCTCCACACTTGAGGTAGCTCTTCTTCTGGTTACGCACGATCATGAGTCCACCCGGATCTGTGACCGTGTGATCACGATGAAGGATGGTTCCCTAATCGCTGAATAAGCTTATGCATTTTCGGGCCCGAATCCAACTAGTTTGGTGGTTACTCTCTCATACCACATTTCGTCATTGGCGAAGCAAAATCGGGCATTATTTGCTCCTCCTTGGAATTGTCGCGGTTGGTGTCGGAGCCTTCAATGGAATTCGTCAGGCAAGCCGGTCCGCCTCGGCAAACTTTGGTCTTTTTAACCAGGCCGTTTCCGGACAAAGTGATTTTCTTATTGAGTCCCCTGTGCAAAGGCTCCAGGAGGATGAATTAGCTAAGCTGGATCGGCTCGGGCAGGATCCAGACTGGCACCTAGTCCCAGTCATTGAAGGGTCGGTGACTGCAGTGAAGGCGGAGAGCTCAGCCAAGAAACAACTCCGGCTGATTGGTTTAGACCTGCTGGCTTTGGGAAATCTGCCAACCTTAGCTCAGGAAAGTTTAAAGTTTTCAGATGATGACGCGAATTGGTATGACTGGTTAGGGAGTGAAAATGAGGTCTGGCTTGGGCAAAAAGGGGCCGATTTACTCGGAGTTAGGGAGGGGGATGATATTTCATTCCTTGCAAGCGGACGCTTATCGAAAATGAGGGTACGGATGATTCTAAATGATCCTGATGGAAAGCTACCGGATGATTTGGTACTGGCTGATTTACCCACCGTTCAATCTCTTCTGAGCAGGCCCGGGGAGTTAAATCGGGTAGAAGTGGTGATTGATCAATTGGATAAAAGAGAAGACCAGGCCTACCTGGCCAAAATTGAAAATCGTTTAGAACAATCATTACCCCAGAACTTAACCCTATCGCCCACTCAAAATCGTGCTGCGGACCGGGCGGCGATGACAGCCGCATTTCGTTTGAACCTGACCATCCTCTCCTTGATCGCAATTTTAGTGGGGGCTTATTTGATTCTACAAGCTTTGGATGCCGCCGTGGTTCGGAGGCGTGCGGAGATTGCAACCCTTCGTTCTTTGGGCGTGGATGGTTCTGTCCTATTTATCACTTACCTGCTGGAGGCATTTGTCTTGGGCCTATTGGGATCGATTGCCGGAGTTGGAGTGGGACAAAGTTTGGCTTTGGGTGCAGTGGGTATGCTCGCAGATACAGTAAATGCCCTATACTTTGCCACTTCAGTGGAAGCTCTAAATTTGACTAGCCTAGATGTTTTGGTGGGTATGGTTCTAGGCGTAGTATTCAGCTTACTAGCCGGTTGGCTCCCTGCCCGTGATGCCACCCAAACTCCTCCCGCTCAGGTTCTCGCAAGAGGGGACTGGTCTCCCGGGTTTTACTGGCTTCGAAATCCAAAAATTGGCCTCGGACTTCTCTTGCTTGGTGGGTTTGCCTTGTTTTTTCCTCCCTTTGTGATGGAGGCTGGTTCCAATATGCCTGTGGGTGGCTTTCTTGCCGCAGGGTGTTGGATTTTGGGTGCAGCCCTGCTGTCCGGTCATGTACTAGTTTTATTGGCACGCTTGCTACTTCCTACATGTACGGGTCCTGTGACCCGGCTTGCATGTAGCCGGTTACAGGATGGGTCCAGCCGGCATCGACTTGCCGTTGCCGGCTTGGTGGTGGCGGTAAGTATGGTGACGGGAATGTTTCAGATGATTGACAGCTTTCGGGATACCATTGAAGAGTGGTTTGATGTCCGCTTTCAAGCCGACCTGTACATTTCAGAGAGCGGGGTAACCGGGGCAGGTAGTATCAATGGCATTGATCCCGAGTTGATGGATAAACTTTTAACCGACCCGAATATAAAATACGCAGATGTAATGCGTATCTGCTATGCCAAGCCCTCCAAAGGGGTAACTGTTTTGGCGGGTGTGGATATGAATCACTGGAAGAATGAGGCCCGACAGATTTGGTTAAAGAAACCAGGTTCATTAGAACTTGCTTCCGGGGCCGAACCCGCTTTGGTAAGTGAGACTTTTGCCCGTCGTTTTGGGGTACTTTCGGGTGGCATCGTAGAGTTAAAGACGCCATCTGGTTTACAAAAAGTATCACCGTTT
>DBVA01000177.1:0-5732 GCA_002308735.1 Opitutia bacterium UBA1276
GAACTCGAAGGTGATATCCAAGAGCTGGGTGGAACCATGGAGTTTATCCAAGGCCGGGCAGTGGATGAAATCCCGAGGATATTGCAAAGCTATGGGGCAGATCGCTGTTACGCACAAAAAGAAGATGCGTGGTGGGAGACCGAGCAGGAACATCTACTTGCCGACCAAATAAATCTTATTCTCTCGGGTGGGAGAGGAATATGGGAAGAAAGTGATCTTCCCTTTGCCCTCAACGATTTACCTGCGGTATTCAGCTCCTTTCGTCGGAAAGTGGAAAAGAAAATGCAGATTCGTAGTCTTTTTCCACCGCCCAGAAGTATAGCTTGTTCCTGGGAGACAAAAACAGAACTTCCCACCCTCACCTCGCTCGGTTTTGAAGAATATTCTACAGACGAAAGGGCAGTCCTAGATTTTCGGGGCGGTGCCAAGTGGGCAAAAAAATGGATGAACCAATGGATCTGGGAACGGGATTGCCTGAAAGAGTACAAGGAAACAAGAAACGGAATGGTCGGAGCGGATTATTCCTGCAAATTATCCCCCTGGTTATCCATTGGATGTATCTCAGCGGTGGAAGTTTATTGGGAAATAAAAAAATACGAATCCGAACGGGTGGCCAATGAAAGTACCTACTGGTTATTCTTCGAACTGCTCTGGAGAGAATTTTTTCGCTTTGTAGCTCGACGGTATGGGGCCCAAATTTTTCAGCGAAATGGAATTAAGGACTCCGGAGAAAAGATGACCCTAGGGGATCCGAAAACCTTTCAGCGTTGGAAAGAAGGCAGAACTCCCAATGAATTTGTGAATGCCAACATGATCGAACTGGCCAAAACCGGATGGATGAGCAATCGGGGTCGGCAAAATGTGGCGTCCTACCTCGTGCATGACTTGGGGCAGGACTGGCTGGCAGGAGCCCGTCACTTCGAGGAGCAACTTATTGATTATGATCCCTGCAGCAATTACGGAAACTGGATGTATCTGGGTGGAGTCGGCAATGACCCACGGCCCAATCGTGCTTTCAACCTTGAGAAGCAGGCCGAATACTATGACCCCGATCAAGAATTTCGGAAGCTCTGGTTGGCCTGAATTCTATTCGATAAACAGAATACAAATTGGGGAGGGTACATTGATTACGGATCCCCGTTGGTAGGTCAGTTTTCCGGTTTTAGGATCAACCCGATGGGCGGCCACGGTGTTGGAGTCCGCACCGGCAGCGAGTAACCAGTCGGCATTGGGTGTAAGGTTAATGTTACGCGGAAATGCCCCGCGCACGGGTTGAACTTGCACCACTTTTAATTTTCCGGTCTCCGAGTTGGCTTGGTAGACTGAGACGGTATCGTGACCACGATTGGATGAGTAGATGAATGATCCGCTAGGATGAACGAGAATTTCCGCAGCGGAGTTGAAAGATTCTCCGGCTTTGACTTGCTCGGAAATTGCCGGAGTGGTGGAAAGTCGTTTCGCGGTTCCATTACTGGGATCCCAGGCAAAGGTAGTAACCGACAGGCTCAGTTCGTTGAGCAGGTAAATAAACTTTTCATCCACGGAAAAACGCATATGGCGGGGACCACCTCCGGGAACGGATTGGGCGACCCCGTGTTTCGATAGGGAAGGCTTATTGGGATCCACTTTATAAATCACGATCTGGTCGAGCCCGAGGTCGGGGATTAGGGCATACTTACCATCCGAAGAAAATCCAGTCCAGTGTGGATGGGGAGATTCCTGTCTTCTTTCCACTACTTTGGAACCACCTTGGTGCTCGATGACAGTGGGTTTCTGTAAGAACCCATCCTTGTCTAATGGAAATATTGCCACTGAACCACCCCCGTACTGAGCAGTGATAAGAAATCCTCCGCTTGGATGGACTGCAATGTGGGCTCCGCTTCCGTCCGGGCAGGCCATTCGGGTGAATTCCTTTAATTCTCCTTTGGGTCCCAGGCGGTATCCCAAGGTGCCAGCACTCCCATCCCATCGCCCAAGTGAGTAAAGGATCTGGCCATTTGGATGCATACTTAGAAATCCAGGTGATCCAATTTTAGCCGCAAGTTTAGCAGGCGTGAACTTGCCATTTTCAGGATTAAAGGTGGCATGATAAATTCCCTCTGAATTTCGACCGCTCGTGCCAAAGAAAAGATCGATAGGCTTAGCTACGATTTCAGAGCAGGTGAAAAAGAGGAGAAAGGATGAGATTCGGAAAAGCATGGGAATATTAATTTTAGGAATTCTTAGGCAATATTTTTCCCTTCTTTTTGTCCATGCCATTTATCCGCATTTATTTCTATTTGATGGTTCCAATCTTCAGGATCATCCTGCACATATTTCCGGTCAATTTCTTGAAGTGCAGATTTTAATGTTTTCCCTCCCCATGAGGGGTGGCTGAGTAAGGGATTGATTTCCAGTAATGGCAGCAAGACGAAGTCCCTTGAAAGAATTCCAGGGTGGGGCAAGGTTAGTTCTTTGGACTCCATGACCTGATCTTGATAGAGTAAAAGGTCAAGGTCGATAAGCCTGGGTCCATTTTCATGGATAACTTCTTTACCCAGTGCCCCCTCCACCTGCTGTAATCTGATCAGTAACTGATTTGGATCTAGGGAGGTTGAAAGGGAAGCGACCGCGTTGTTAAATGGAGGTTGGTCCGAATACCCAAAGGGTGCAGATTTATAAAGTTTTGAAACCGAGTTAATTTGGGCGAATCGCTCGATTAGAGCGAGTGCGAGCCTAAAGGTCTGAGGCGGACTGCCAAGGTTTGCCCCCAAGCCTATGAAAATCTCATCGTTCAACTTCGACACGGATTTCACGAAGGCCTAATTTTTTAGTGTATCGGGGTTTGTCCACGGACAGCTTTACATGATGGATGGGGAAGTCATTTTTGAGGCGAATGGCAAGTAAGTGAGCAAAGCGTTCCAAGGTTTTGCCATCATAGGAGGAACAAAAGGTTCGAACGGAACTGATAAGATCACGATAGTCAACTCCACTTGTTATTTCATCGGATTCTCGAATCGTTTCGAAATCGTAAGTGAGTTCAAGGGAGACGCGGAGATCTTGGGGAGCGTATTGCTCTTCTTCCAAAAGCCCGATTCGGGCCATAACTTCAATACCTTCTAATATAATCTTACCCATAGCGGACTGGACGATAATGAGCTTAATCCTTTAATGCGAGAATCTTTGATACCTTTATAGCCTGAACCGTTTCTTGGACATCATGGGCACGAATAATTTCAGCCCCTTTGGAAACAGCGGAGACTGCCGAGGCAAGAGAACCACCGAGCCGCTCCATGGGTTCCGGGGCATCACATAGGAGGTCAATCCAAGATTTACGGGATGAACCCATAAGGATTCCCCAGCTTGAATCGATAAATTCTTCGAGTCTTCGCATTAAGCTAAGGTTATTTTGAAGAGTCTTTCCAAATCCAATACCCGGGTCTATCCACAGGCGGGGAAGATGGAGCTTATCAAATTCTTTTTTTCTACTTTTGAAAAAATCCAAAACCTCTCGGCAGACATCGTCGTAATTGGGATTCTCTTGCATCGTTTGAGGTTCGCCTTGGCAGTGCATAGCCACAAAGCCTGCTTGGTAGCGACTTGCCAAGTTAAGCAATGGAATTGCTCCTCCGGATACATCATTAATAATATGCACTCCAGCTTGGAGACCTGCTTGAGCCACTGCAGGCTTGGTGGTATCGAGGGACAGGACAAATTCATCTTTCGGAAGTTTTTCAAGAACCGGGAGGATACGGCTCAGCTCTTCTTGTTCGCTGACTGGTATGCTCCCGGGCCGAGTACTTTCTGCTCCAAGGTCTATAATTTGGGCACCATCCTGAACCATACTGCGGGCGTGATCACAAGCGGTCTCCGGGTCAACAAATCTCCCTCCGTCACTGAATGAGTCAGGGGTTAAATTTAGAATTCCCATAACTGATGGAAATTCGAGATGGTGTTGAGTTTGGTTGAAATTAAATTTTGGCATCGTCCGATCCGACTAAGGTTTCATAAATCGAACGGATTTCTGAGAAGATGCTATCTCCACTGCTAGACCAACCCAGTTCGGGTAGCCCGATAAGGGGGGCGACTCCTCTACCGGTTCCGCAGAGCAGGATTTCATCAAATTCAGAAACTTCTTGATCTTTGGGGATTCCCCGGGAAATAGAAAATTTTTCATGCAGCAGGGGTAAAATCTTTTGCAAAGTGATTCCCTGGAGGATTTTATTTTCTGGAATCATTAATTTCCCATCCCGCACAAAAAGGAGATTGGAAGTAGCAGTTTCTCGCAGTTCATTATCTTTGGGGTCGTGAATGATCCAATCTTCCTTCTCTAATTCCAGTTCATGCAAGGTGCCGTAGAGATCTTTTTCAGCAGTGCATTTGACGGTTGGGTCAGGTCTGCGGTAGGAAAGTAGCCAACCTTCCACCGGATTGCCGTCTGAGAGTGCGGGGCGATACGATAAGCCCAGAATATCTTCAAAGATGCAAATTCGCAATAAATGATCGTGATCTGTTGCGGGTTGAGGAAGGGTAGTTTGGATCCGTGAGTTCAATTCATCCGGTTCCGGCACCCAGGGGAGTTCCAAGTATTGAGCGGTATTATAAATGCGTTCAAAGTGATCTTTTTGGAATAAGATTTTAGACTCAACTGTAATTCGAAGAGTGCTAAAAGCACCATAGACCCCCCAAGGCTTTGGATGTTCGATGGGATTACCCGATTTCGTCCACGCATGCATTCCGGATGTTTTCGATTAATCTGTTTCCTCCCTCTGTTAGAAAGGATTCGGGATGATACTGCAAGCCAAAGAGTTTTCTTTTTAAATCCTCAAAAGAGAGGGGTACATTACGAATCGAATCATGAGCGGTCATTTTAATTGAGTTTGGTAAGGCGGATAAACTAGTAGGGTCAACTTGCAAAGAATGGTAACGAGCGACCTGTATGGATTGAGAAAAGCCTTGATAAGTAATCGATTCCGGCACAGTCGATATTTCTGTGCAGACCCCATGGAGAACTTGAGACTGGCGAATGATACGGGCACCCTCCAATTCCAAAAGTAATTGGAAGCCAAGACAAATACCAAGGATGGGAACCTTTCCGATTAGATTCCGAATGAGTTCAAGGGTTTCAGGATAATCCGACGGTTTTCCTGGACCCGGCGACAGAACAATTAAAGTCGAAGATTCGAGGAGATGTTCGGATAGATCGAGACGATCCTTTACGATTACCTGATCAAATCGAGCAAGTAAGTGTTCGAGGTTGCGAGTAAAGGAGTCTTTGTGATCAACCAACAAAATCATCTCAGGAGATCGAGCAGGGCCTGGGCCTTAATACGGTTTTCATTATATTCATATTTTGGGTTGGAATCGACCACAATCCCACCTCCAGCTTGGATGTAACACTTTGCATCCAAGGAAATCATCGAACGAATGATCAGGTTCAAGCGAATGTCAGCCGAATCTTCAAGAGTGCCAAAGCTACCAGTATATGGACCCCGGAAGCATGGTTCAAGTTGATCGATCCATTCCATCGTTCTTGCCTTTGGGCAACCTGTAATACTTCCTCCTGGAAGCATGGCCTTCAGGATTTCCCGTAAACTTAATTCCTCCCGAAGGTTGCCCGAAATGGTAGATACCAAATGATGGAGATGAGAATAGCTTTCTACTTCTTGAAATCGTTCAATTCGTACGCTTCCCGGATTACACAGGGCAGATAGGTCGTTTCTTTCTAAATCGACGAGCATATTGTGTTCGGC
>DBVA01000177.1:6092-7529 GCA_002308735.1 Opitutia bacterium UBA1276
CCTTTGATAAGTACCCCCAATTGGTCTGGTGGAAATTTTCTTGCCATGCTTTTCAATCACAACTTCCGGAGAGCAGCTAACGATGGAAAAATCGGGAGTCTGCAAAAGAAACGCTTCCGGGGCTGGGTTGCTCAAGCGAAGTTTTTCAAAGGCATGCAAGGGGTTTATTTGAGCAGTCGCTTCAAAGCGTTGAGAAATCTTGATCTGATAAGTTTCTCCATCGAGGATGGCTTCTCTGGCTTGTTCGAAGATCTTTTGGTACTGCCCGAAATCTAAATTACAAGTCAGGGATTGAGCGGGTTCTTTGATCTCCAGAGAATTCACCGAATTACTCTTGGTTGCTGTACTTAGAATCGATCTGATTTCCTTTTCGCGCTCGGGAATCAAAGATTCAATGCTGGTGCTATCCATTGTAAAGTGTAGGATTGATTTTGGGCGGGCAAACCAGCCATCCGGTATTTCAAGATCAATCGCTGATTCCAGCTGGATGTTGAAATTGGCGGCGAGGAATTCATAGCCGAAGAAACCAACCCAACCGCTGAAACTTAAGTCGCAGGGTTCCGGGGCTAGACGGATTTGGTCAAAGGATTCTTGCAGATTATGGCGATTCAGGATGGCAGCCGGTTCAAAATCCAAATACACCACTAAGCCTTTTGGATCTGCCCGAATTACTAAGCTTTCGGAGCCCAGAGAATCTAGTGCAGAAAGAGGAATGGTTTCTCTGGTTTTAATCACGGGAGTCGATCGAGAAGTTCGCTAAAGCAATGGATTTGTTCTTCTTCAATTTTGGGTTTACCAAAGAGAAGGGCGGACCAGCCAGCAGCTTGGGAACCCTCAAAATCCCTGGAGTGACTGTCACCAAGATGAAGAATCTCTTTGGGTTGGAAACCCATCTTGGTTTCCACAAATTTAAAGATTTCAGGATCTGGCTTTTCGAATCCAATTTCGGCAGAAATAAAAATTTCATCAAAAAGTGCCTCGATATCGAGATCTTTGATGACTTGGCGCAGTCGGGAATCATTGTTTGAAAGCAGGGCAATCCGATATCCTCTTTGACGAAGAGTATGCAGTGTAGATTCCGAGTGTTCACTCAACCGCCAATGATCTCCAGTGGCAAAAAGGTTCCAAAGCTTTTCGAAAATCGGTTCTAATTGAACCGGATCGCCGAAAGGTTGAAAAGTTTCGAAAACCACCGCCCTCCAAAATTCCTTTTCTTCTCCACGGGTTATGCTTTTGTCCTTTTGCATCCGACCCAATACCTCATAAAATCGGGAATCAATCTCTTGATCATCGACCTGCAATCCATACTCGCGAGCGGTTTGTGCATACACTGCACCGACCGATGGCCATGGCCGGATTAGGGTGCCGGCAGCATCCACGGTTAATAATTTAATGGTAGAAGCCATGAGGAATGAAACTTTGATTTTGTAAAATTTA
>DBVA01000033.1:0-731 GCA_002308735.1 Opitutia bacterium UBA1276
CCGCAAAGCTCGAGTAAGGTGGGGTACCAGTCAATGCCGTTGACCGGAGTGGCACATTTGGATCCCGCTTTTGCAATGCCCGGTGCCTTAATGTAAAAAGGTTCGCGGATGCCACCTTCCCATTGCCTTCCCTTTCCGCCTCGCAGTGGCAAATTGGAAGTGGCATAGGCATCTCCAGATGAGACTCCTCCATTGTCAGATGTGAAACAAATGATGGTGTTTTCATCCAGCCCATGCTCATCAAGCTTGTCCAGTACGATACCAATGGAATGATCGAGCTGTTCAATCATCCCGGCATAGATCGGACAGTCCTGTACCTGCCTGACATTGAGACGCCGATCGAAAAGAAAACGTTCCTTGGCCAACCCGATTTTTTCGGCCTTGTCGCGGTATTTCTTCCACAGTGCCTCGGTGGTCTGGATTGGTCCGTGGACGGTGTAAAAGGATAAATAGGCGAGGAAGGGTTGATTTTTATTGGCTTCGATGAAGTCGGCGGTTTCCTGCCCGAGTCGCCGGGTGAGGGATTCTCCGGCGGGACCAGGGTCGAGGTTGGGGTTTTGCCAAGGGGAGAAAAAGCCACCACGCGGACTGCCTACATCCCAGCCTCCCTTATTTAGATCAAACCCATGATCGGTCGGCCATGAGCCTTTGGAACCAAGGTGCCATTTTCCGGCAAAAAAGGTGGTGTACCCGGCAGTTTTCATTACCTCCGCTAGGGTGATCTCGGAGTC
>DBVA01000033.1:1064-4746 GCA_002308735.1 Opitutia bacterium UBA1276
TTCGGGCGGAAGCAAGCTGTCATGTCTTCCGCGCTTCCTCCACGCCTCACCGGAGGCATCCCCAATCCAAGTGGTGATTCCATGATTGGGGGGGTATTTCCCAGTAAGAATACTGGCCCGGGAGGGACTGCAAACCTGACAGGTTGCATAGCCCCGGGTGAATTTCATTCCCTCGTGGGCAATCCGGTCGATGTGGGGACTCTCGTAAAAAGCCGAGCCCTCATTGCTCAGATCCCTAGCTCCCATATCATCCACGAGGATGAAGAGGACATTAGGCTTCTTCGCCTCCACGCAGAACGGTCCAAGCGTGAATAGAAAGGTAGCAGAGAGGAAAAAAGTATCGAATTTCATCTCGGGAATCTCAGGAAACTCTGATTATAAATGCAACCGAAAATGGAGGTTTTTTTTCACTTTGTTTGGGGCAAGCAGAAAGACAATTAGGGCTGGTGCCCGTACTTTACAAATCAGCGGATCGCAGGGTCGGACACTTGCGTTCTTTCTTCGTACTAAAAAAGTGGGCCCAAAATGTGCCCTGCTGCATGGCTTGAATAGAAGAGCTTAGCCGAGGGAGGAGAGGGCGGAATTGAAGAGTTTGCTTGGCCGCATGGATGCGGTGGCCTTCTCCTCGTCGGGAAGGAAGTAGCCACCGAGGTCAATCGGGGAGCCCTGGGCGGTATTGAGTTCGTGGACGATTTCCTCTTCCTGAGTACGCAAGGTACGGGCGAGCGGGGAGAATTGATCACGCAGTTCGGAATCGCTCTCCTGCTCGGCGAGGGCTTCGGACCAGAAAAGGGATAAGTAGAAATGACTCCCCCGGTTGTCTAATTCGTTCACTTTACGGGAAGGGGACTTATTCTCTCTCAGGAAAGTACCAATAGCTTGATTTAAAGTATCCGCGAGCACTTGAGCCTTGGCGTTCTCCGTCTTATTGGCAAGGTCTTCCAAGGATACCGCAATGGCGAGAAATTCTCCAAGTGAGTCCCAGCGAAGATGTCCTTCTTCCACAAATTGTTGAACATGTTTAGGAGCGGAGCCTCCCGCTCCGGTTTCAAAAAGACCTCCTCCTGCAAGTAAGGGTACAATCGATAGCATCTTGGCACTGGTTCCCAATTCTAGAATGGGGAATAGATCGGTGAGATAATCCCGCAGGACATTTCCAGTTGCGGAGATGGTATCAAGTCCATCCTTACAACGCTGGCAGGTTACGGTAGTGGCCTCAATGGGAGGAAGGATGCTGATATCCAACCCTTCGGTCTCCAAGGTTGTTAGTTTCGCATTTACATATTTGATCAGGTTTGCATCGTGGGCACGGTTTTTATCAAGCCAGAAAATGACCGGAGTTCCGCTTAACCTTGAACGGTTTACCGCGAGCTTGACCCAATCGATGATCGAAATCTTTTTGGTTTGGCACATCCGCCAGATATCGCCCTGATCGACCTCGTGACTGAGCAGAATCGAGCCATTCGAATCGACGACTTGAACGGTCCCCTTGGATTCAATTTCAAAAGTTTTATCATGCGATCCATATTCTTCCGCTTTTTTCGCCATCAGACCCACATTGGCCACATTTCCCATAGTGGTAACATCAAAGGCCCCGTTCGTTTTGCAGAAGTCTATGGTGGCTTGATAAACGCCCGCATAATTCCGGTCAGGAATTACAGCTTTAGTATCTTGGGGATTGCCATCTGGGCCCCACATCTGGCCCGAGTTACGAATCATTGCGGGCATGGAAGCGTCAATGATTACATCGCTGGGAACATGTAAGTTGGTAATTCCCTTATCAGAATTAACCATGGCCATGGGCGGTCTGCGGCCCAAGACCTGATTCAGGGTAGCTTGAATCAAGTCTTTTTGTTCAGCGGATAGTCCCTCAAGGATGTCGTAAAAGGCAGAAAGTCCATTATTCGGATTAAAACCGGCCGACTTTAGGATTTCCCCATGTTGATCCATGACCTCACCCAGATAAGAATCCACGCAATGTCCAAAGATAATTGGATCGGATACCTTCATCATGGTTGCTTTCATGTGCAAGGAAAACAAGACCTCTTGCTCGACCGAATTTTGAATTTGTTCGGATAGGAATGAACGCAATTCTGCACGGTTCATGGCAGAGGCGTCGATGACTTCACCGTCGAGTAGGGAGATATTCTCCTTAAGCCTTTTAGCTTGTCCGGATGCATCAATGAATTCGATGTAGACCTTGCAGGCATGGGGCACGATCACCGATTTTTCACTGCCATAAAAATCTCCCTTCTGCATATGGGCAACATGAGATTTAGAATCTTTATTCCAGGGACCCATGGAGTGCGGATTATTTTGAGCATACTCTTTGACCGGTTTGGCCACGCGACGATCGGAGTTTCCTTCTCTTAAAACTGGATTTACTGCCGATCCTAGAACCTTGGCATAGGTAGCTTTTATTATTTTTTCTTCCTCGGTTTTGGGTTCGGCGGGGAAATCCGGAATGGCAAAGCCCTTGGATTGAAGTTCCTTGATTGCATCCTGAAGTTGGGGAATCGATGCACTGATATTCGGCAGCTTTACAATGTTGGCTTCAGCTTGAGTTGCCAGCTCTCCAAGTTCTGCCAATGCATCGGGAACTTTTTGCTCGGAAGAGAGCACTTCGGGGAAATGGGAAAGAATTCGCCCTGCCAGGGAAATGTCCATCAACTCATATTGAATCCCTGAACTTTGAGTGAATGCTCGTAAGATCGGGAGTAATGAGTAGGTGGCAAGAGCAGGTGCTTCGTCGGTTTTAGTGTAAGCTATGGTTGAAGTCGTATTCATAAATCAAAGTAAAATGAAAAAAATCGACTCAAATTATTAGCTACAGAATCTCTTTCCTGCAACCCTAGTTTGATTTGCGATCCTGCCTCGAAGCTGGACCAAAAGATTCTATGCTGATGAATTTATGATGTAAGATCTTGCGAAGAGGTTTCAAGCGTTTGAGGAAAATTCCTGCTTGCCTTTTTTTTTCTCGAATTCTGAATTCGATCAAGATGATATTTGAAACCCTTGCCGATTCTTCCACCCCCTCAGCTGGACCATGGTGGATTCTTTTTATTTCCATCGCCTGGGTAGTCTTCTCTATCGCCAAATTTAAAATGCATCCGTTTTTAGCGATGATGATTGGAGCCGTGCTCGTTGGCTTACTTTCCGGCCCATTACCCGAGCCTACGGTAGAGAATAAGGGACTTTTTCATTCCCGGGTCGATTTAGAAGAAACGAGTTCTGGACCCTCAGATCTTACCTTAGCGGTAAAATGGAGTTTATACGGGTTTGGTAATACTGCAGGTGGAATCGCCCTGGTTATTGCTTTGGCCTCGATTGTGGGAACATGCATGATGAAAAGTGGTGCCGCCGAACGAGTGGTTCGTCACTTACTCTCGGTTTTTGGAGAAAAAAGGGCGGGGATTGTACTTCTTCTCAGCGGCTTTATTTTATCCATTCCGGTTTTTTTTGACACAGTTTTCTTTTTATTGATTCCCCTTGCCCGGGCGATGTCTTTTCGGGCAGGTGCGAGATATTTATATTTTGTAATGGCCATGGCTGGTGCCGCGGCGATCACCCACTCGATGGTGCCACCAACCCCGGGGCCATTAGCGATCGCTGAAATCCTGTCCATCGATATCGGAGTTGCATTGCCTGTGGGTTTATTGGCAAGTATTCCACTGGCTCTAAT
>DBVA01000033.1:5117-6215 GCA_002308735.1 Opitutia bacterium UBA1276
GCAGGTGTTGGGAAAGAAGATTTACAAAGTGTTCTTGATAAAGACTTGAAAGACTTGCCCCCCCTTGTTCAATCCTATCTTCCAGTCCTGCTCCCGGTCTTTTTGATCTCTGCGGTTTCCTTGGTCAAGGTTTTGGACTTTCCAGAAAGAATCCAAGGCGGTGAGTTATTTCAAATTCTTTACTTTTTGGGAGAGCCAAATATAGCGATGTCTTTGGCTGCGTTAGTATCGATTTTTCTCTTGGTAAACCAATGGAAAAGTCAGGAGCTTAGCGATGGGCCCAAGGTCGGAAAAGTTCTGGAAGCTCCCTTAATGACTGCTGGGTCTATTATACTAATTACTGGAGCTGGTGGTGCCTATGGGGGAATGATTCGTTTAAGTGGAGTGGGTGAGTGCATCGCAGATTTTGCCACAACCTTTGAGATTTCTTACATTTTACTCGCTTGGGGGATTACGGCTTTGATTCGAATTGCCCAAGGGTCCGCAACTGTGGCCATGATGACTGGTGCCGGATTGATGGCCTCGATCATTGGAGATGGGAGTACTTTATCCTATCATCCATGCTATCTATTTTTGGCGATTGGATTTGGTTCCATTACCTTGTCATGGATGAATGATAGTGGGTTTTGGGTGGTTCAAAAGCTGAGCGGATTAAATGAAAAGGAAATGCTTAAGACTTGGTCATTATTGTTAACCGTAATTTCAGTATGCGGATTATTGATAAGCTTGTTGGGCTCGGTTTTAATCCCACTGAGGTAAAATTTTAAAAGAACGGAAACCATGTCCTTGAATATTGATAACGCACTCGAAGATGTTGCTTCTCATTTCTCAATTAGAGGAGAAATTGTATCCTGTGAAAAACATGGAAATGGAAATGTGAATGATACTTTTTTGGTTAAGTGCGAAGAGGAGGGAGAAGAAAACCTTTATACCTTGCAGAAGATAAATCATCATGTCTTTAAGAACCCTGTGGCCCTAATGCGTAATTTTGAAAGGGTCACCTCCCATTTACTCCAAAAATCTCTGGAACAAAACCATGGAGAAGAGGTATTAACTCTGATCCCCTCCATGGAAGGAAATTCATATTTCCAAGAAGCG
>DBVA01000215.1:0-1852 GCA_002308735.1 Opitutia bacterium UBA1276
TCCAAGCGAAAAGATTAATCGCTGCAATCCAGGCGACTGCAAATAAAATTTCAGTCGAACCAATTCCTTATCCGATGCTTTACAATAGGATAACTTTTCGATTCTATCCGTGGTCATGGAACTTTATCTTATGCTGAATGATTTATTCTATCGGCTCGGCTCCTAGTTTTGAATTTGATATTCTTGCAAGGTAAGAAGTCTTGAAGTAAGCCATAGCTCATGAAGGACACCATTACCAATACCCAAGGTGAAATCTTGGATTATACTTTTCACGATGCCAATTCCCGAACCCGAGACCTGTTGGTCATTGGACATGGAGTGACCGGAAATAAGGATCGGCCCCTAATCATGGCCTTGGCGGAATCAGTTGAAAATGAGGGCTTGTCGGTGTTGCGTTTTTCATTTTCGGGCAATGGATTTTCGGGTGGAGATTTTCGGGATTGTACGATTTCCAAGGAGGTTGAAGACTTAAAAGCAGTGGTAACTGCGGCGGAGGCAAATGGATATAAGGTGACCTATGCCGGGCATAGCATGGGGGGAGCCGTGGGGGTATTGGCGGCGGCCAATGATGACCGGATCCGAAACCTGATCTCGTTGGCGGGAATGGTGAACACCCAGGCCTTTTACGATCGGGAATTTGGAGAGGTTTCACCCGGGGAGGGAACTATGTGGGAAGAGCCGGAATGTCCACTTTCCCTGAAGTACAAGAATGATATGTATGAAATTGGATCGGTGGGCAGCAGGGCATCGGAGGTGAAAGTTCCCTGGTTGTTGATCCATGGCGATGCGGATGATGTGATTCCGGTTGAAGATTCCCGGGAAATTTATGCCTTGGCGAATGAGCCCAAGAAGATCATCGAGATCCCGGGGGCGAATCATGTATTTTCCGGTGCCGGGGAGGAACCGGTGATTGAAGCGGTGATTTCCTGGCTCGGAGAAAAACTGGAGGGGTAAAAAATAGGAAAAATTCTTATTCGTAAGACCACTTCATGACCCAAGGGTCATGAAAAGTTTGCTGGGCAGATTTGAGCTTTTGCTTGTAGGCCTCCAATGGCTCAGCGAAGTCGGGCTTGCCCGCCAAATTGGTGGATTCTTCCGGATCTTCATCGATTTTAAAGAATTCAAATTCGGGACGGTGAATGTATTGGCGAACGGTTTTTTTTCCGTAGGGAGCGGAAAGTGATTTTTGATACTGGGCCTGAAAACTACTGGCCGCCCAGAGGTCGGAAGCGAAGGGATAGGGAAGGGGATGGGCAATGTTCCAGATGAGTTTGAACTCTTTATCCCGGTAGACCCGCATGGGATAATACATTTGAATCTCATGAAAGGTATGGGAGGCGAAGATACTGGACCAATGCTCAGCTTTTGCATTTCCAAGGATGGAGACCCAAGACTTTCCATGGTAGCTGGATAATTTACTGGTGATGCCCCGGTTCTCATTTGGGGCTTTGGTCTTGGGTGCAGGAAAGGATTTGGCGGGATCTTCCCACTGCATGGGCCGATTCTTTTGGGTATCCAGGGCCCCCGCGAAGTCGAGCAGGCTGGGGGTGATATCAATATGACTGATCAGGGCGGGGTGCCGAACGCCCCGCTTTTTCTCATAGGGGTTGCGAACCACAAAGGGTACGCGGAGACCGCCTTCATAGACCGTGGTCTTTCCTCCGGCAAAGGCCATCCCGTGATCTGAGGTGAATACGATCATGGTCTTTTCATAAAGGTCGGCATCCTTCAGGATTTCAATCAGGCGGGCAAGGCCCTGATCGATCCGGGAAACGCTCTGGTAATAGTGAGCAAGTTCCTCCCGGGTTTCCGGGGTGTCGGAAAGAAAGCTGGGGATTAGTACATCTTTGGG
>DBVA01000215.1:2246-3105 GCA_002308735.1 Opitutia bacterium UBA1276
CCTCCCCCCCGGTGAGGATCGGATGGGGCAAAGTAGAGAAAAAAGGGCTGGTCGCTTTTTTCAGTGATAAAATCTTCGGACTTATTGGCCATATCAACCGCATTCCGTTGTTTTCCTTTCATGTAGGTCTGGAATTGAAAGACTTCCTCGGGAGAGACATGAAACTTACCCATATGTCCGGTGCGATAACCGGCCTTGGCCAGAGCCCGGGGAAGGGAAAGGCTAATGACATTGAAGTAGCTGGAAAACTTATGAAAAGCATGCTGGTGGCCATATTGGCCATTGGCATGATTATGCAATCCACTCATGACCACGGACCGGCTGGCGGAGCAACTGGCGGTGGTGGCGTAGGCATTTAGAAAGAGGGTGCCGTCCTTGGCGAGGGAGTCGATCGCAGGGGTTTGGGCAACGGAGTCACCATAGCAACCGAGGGTGGGAGACTGGTCATCGGTGATGAAGAAAATAATATTTCGTTCCGCCGAGAAGGCGAGGGCATGAAAGAATAAAAGGGATGCAAAAAAGGATGAGAAACGCGACATTCTTTCAGCATTTGAAGATCAAAGCAGGAGAGTCAAGCATGGCTTTAAAAGTATCAGCGAATTCTTCGGGCTCGACCCGAAACAAATTTTGAGGCATTACCAAAATTTATGAGCAATCAAAAATGTCGCTGGGGAATTCTAGGAGCCGCGGGAATTGCCCAAAAAAATTGGCAGTCCATTCGAAATGCCGGGAATGCTGAACTGGTTGCGGTGGCCAGCCGGGAAGTTTCCAAGTCTCAGGAATTTATCGATCGTTGTAGTGCCCAAGTTCCCCATCCCCATACCCCCGTTGCCCTCGGTGATTATGATGAACTTTTAGC
>DBVA01000215.1:3349-7397 GCA_002308735.1 Opitutia bacterium UBA1276
TTCCCCATCCCCACCCCCCCGTTGCCCTGGGTGATTATGATGAACTTTTAGCCCGGGAAGATATTGATGCGATTTATTTGCCCTTACCCACCGGCTTACGCCATCAATGGGCGATGAAGGTGGCAGCGGCGGGGAAGCATTTGCTCTGTGAAAAGCCCTGTGGGAGCAATATGGAGCAGGTTGAGGAAATTACGGCTGCCTGTGAGGATGCGGGAGTACAATTTATGGACGGGGTGATGTTTATGCACAGCGAACGGATGAATAAAATCCGGGAGGTGATGGAGGACGGAGAAACCATTGGTAGCCTCCGACGAATCCATACCCAGTTTAGTTTTTGTGCTCCGGAAGAATTTCTCCAAGAGAATATAAGAATGCATAGTGATCTTGAACCCCATGGTTGCCTGGGGGATCTGGGATGGTATACCTTGCGCTTTATACTTTGGGGGATGAACTATGAAACTCCCAAGTCAGTAACCGGGCGGCTATTGAATGCATCCGCGATGACTGGAAGTCCCAAGCAGGTACCCACCGAGTTCTCCGGAGAGGTTTTGTTCGAAAAAGTATCGGCTAGTTTTTACTGCTCCTTTTTGACCGAGCATCAACAGCTGGCCCACCTCAGCGGGAATAAGGGAAATTTAAGAGTGGATGATTTCGTCCTCCCATATTACGGGAACCGATTGGGATTTACCGCATCCAATTCGATCTTCGATTGCGATGTTTGTGATTTTCGAATGGAGCGACGCGAGACGCATCATCAGGTCGAGGAATATGCCAGTAGTCATCCTTCGGCTCAGGAATCGAACCTCTTCCGGACCTTTTCTGACTTGGCTCTTTCCGGTCAACCGGATCCACACTGGCCCAAGATTACCCGGCTTACGCAAAAGTTGATGATGACCTGTATGGAGTCCGCAGAGCAGGGTGGAACCGAACTGAGTTGGAGCTAAACTCTAGGAAGAGCTAGCCGAGACCGGACCAAGAGGGCAGGAAAGAGCGGCTGCAATCCCCCGGATAATTTGAATCTCGGTGTCGGAAATCACCCCATCGTGCTCGGCGACTTTGGAACATGCATCCAAGAAGGAGCGTTTGGCAAGCGGGGTCATTTTATTGAGTTTGAGCAGGGCGGCATCCATTGACCCAAGGTCGTTGCATTTTTCAACTGGGGGAAGATGGACTGGTCTGGAACGATCGAGGGAGCGAAATCCTTTTTCATAGGATTGGACCACTTGTTCGGGCTCTCCACCAAAGTGGGCAAGGGCACCGAGGAAAATAGAACACTCGTTGATCCGGCTCTTTAGGGATGCCCGACCATGAAGAGCTTTCGTGGAATTATTGGATTGGTGACTTAGTTGATATCCAATGACCTTCTGCAGGCTCCATTCAAATAGATCGATCTTTTGATCAGCTTGCATCAAGGAATCAATCAGGGTTAAGAAATCCTCCATCTGGGCGGGAGAAAAGAGAGTGAAAGAGGGGGCACTTTCTTCAATCAGGAGATATTTTAATTCGCAACTGAGTTCTTGAATTTGAGGAAAAATTTTCTGGGTTAGGGTGGTGGTATCCTGATCGGTATCACGCAGAATGAGTTGGGTCTGTTGATCACGGACAGAAGAATTTTTAGAATCCAAAAGAAGGGCAAAGAGAATACAGCGACAACCAGTAGGTTCCTTAGCAAGGGATAGAAGGGCGGGAGAAATCTGCTGAAGTAAGCTCTGGGCATGTTTGATCTGTTTTTTTTGCGGACCTTCAAAGGATTTTAGAAAGGAGTCACGGGTACTCGGGCCGGAATTATTTTGGGCATCCGGGGAAGGAGCAGGTTGAGGGGAGGCCCCGGTTGTGGGTCCGGAAGTACCGGCAAATCCACTGATTTGTGAAGTTGAGCCATCTACTTGTTCGGAGATCTTGTCGGTATCCGGATATTCACTGGCCCAATTGGGCTCAATCCGGCGGATACGCAAGGGAAGGGGGGGATGAGTGGCGAACATACTGGAGAGAGCAGAACTGAAGAAAAAATGACTGTAGTCCCCGGCCAGGCTGGATTGGATCTCAGAGCCTGAGGAAAAGCCACCGATACGCTTGAGGGCACCGGATATTCCTTCCGGATTCCGGGTAAATTGAACCGCGGAGGCATCGGCCAGAAATTCCCGTTGCCTGCTGACCGCCGCACGAATCAGGGAGCCAAAGAAGCCACCTACCAAGCCGATGATGAAGATTCCCAATCCAATCATGACCAAGGCAGCTCCTCCGTTATCATTGTTGCTACTCCTACGGCGGGAGGAACCGGATACCCGCATCATAATTTCACCAATTCGGGAGAGAAAAATAATCCCGAAGATGATCCCACTGAGCCGGATATTTAAGCGCATATCACCATTGAGAATATGGCTAAATTCGTGAGCAATCACACCTTGTAATTGATCACGGTTCAATTTCTCCGCACAGCCACGAGTGATACCAACCACCGCATCCGCGGGTGAATATCCGGCAGCAAAGGCATTGATGCCATCTTCTTCCAATAAATATACCGGAGGTACGGGGGTACCGGATGCAATCGCCATTTCCTCCACCAAGTTTAAGATTCTGGTTTCCAATGGATTCGCGGTGTTGGGTTGCAATCGTTTTCCACCCAGGGACTCAGCCACAACTTTTCCACCGCCGGAAAGAAAGGCGATCCGAATAAGACTGGCAAGACCAACCACAAGGATCGTACCGAGGGCGACCATAATGAACAATTCCAGGGACCAAGAGAGTTTTGAAAGATCTTTGTCTTGAGAGCCAACCAGAGAGAGCAGGGCAAATAAACTTACGATTATTGAAACGACTGCCAGGCAAAAGAGAAAAACCAAGTTCGAGCTCTTGGCCCGGGCTTTATCTTGTTCCGTAAAAAAATCCACGGATTACAACCAGAGTTTGAAGAAGAAAATAAGCTTAGAATTGAACCTTGGGAGCGTCCTTGATTTCTTCACTTTCAAATTCCAGCAAAGTGGCATCCTGACTGTGTCCAAACATTCCGGCAAAAATAACCGGTGGAAAGGTTTGCTTGTAGGTATTGTAAGCGGTGACGGCATCATTGAATGCCTGCCGGGAGAATGCGACTTTGTTCTCCGTAGAACTAAGTTCCTCCTGAAGGTTTGCCATATTTTGATTGGCTTTCAAATCCGGATAACTTTCAGACAAAGCAAAGATTCGCCCAAGGGCACCGCCCAGTAACGTTTCCGCCCCGGCAAGTCCGGCAATGGCCCCGGCATCCCCCGGGTTTTGGGAGGCATTTTTTAGGCTGGATTGAGCTTGATTACGGGCTTGAATTACCGCCTCTAAGGTCTCTTTTTCATGGGCCATGTACCCCTTAACGGTTTCAATCAAATTGGGGATGAGATCATATCGTCTCTGAAGTTGTACTTCAATTTGAGAAAAGGCATTTTCAAACCGATTTTTAAAGGTTACCAGTTTATTGAAGATGCCGACCACGACCATGACGGCAATAAGTGCGATGACAACAAGAACGATGAGGGTTTCTAACATTTTTCGATGGAGTTGAGCGTGATAATACTAGTTTTATTTAGAATGAGGATAGGCTAATCCGTCAAGCGTTCAGTTGGATAAAAGAATAATTAGTTTTGAGATTCGTAAAGGATTTTACCTTAGGATAAAAAATTATTACTCAAAATTATTAAGATTTCACTTGTCGGGATGCCTGAATCCTAAGATTTCTCTAGTTTCCAGATTTCTTTGTTCCTTCCTTTCAATCAAAACCCATGAAATGTAATCCCTTCCCGTTGTTTTTCTTATTTCTTTTTTTCTATTCCATAGTAGATGGAAAAAAGCCAAACCTGGTCTTCTTTTTTACCGATGACCAAACTTCGAGTGTGTTGGGATGCTATGGGCATCCCTTGGCGAAAACTCCAAACATTGACCGACTGGCAAAAGAAGGAACCCGATTTACCAATGCCTTGGTAAGTCAATCCATTTGCTGGGTCAGTAGAACCACCATACTCACGGGCTTGACCGGTAGAAGTTATGGAGTGCCCGGAAATCATGATATGGCTAAACC
>DBVA01000005.1:0-664 GCA_002308735.1 Opitutia bacterium UBA1276
GGGAAATCTGGATCCTTGGCAAATAAGGAAGTGGAACAAAATTACATGCCCGTGGTTTTCGATAACACTGATAGGGTCATGGGTTATGGTCAGAAATTTTACGACCAAACACTTTCTGACCTTGGTACGGGCCAATTTTAGAGCCAATTTCCAGTTCACTTTTTTGAATTGTTCAGTTGACGAAAGACTGCAAATCCGTCATTTTCTTCCTTTTCCCGAATTTTCATGAAGACTACTCTTGCAAAACCTGAAATTGTTACCCACGACTGGAAGATCGTCGATGCAACCGACCATATCCTTGGTCGGCTTGCCGTTCTGATTGCCAACGCATTGCGGGGTAGAAACAACCCTCTTTACACTCCCCATGTTGACACGGGTGACTATGTTATCGTAACCAACGCGGACAAAATAAAGCTCACAGGATCCAAAGAGGAACAGAAAAAGTACATGTTTTACAGTGGTTACATGGGTAATGAAAAGTACCGCTCTGTTGCTGATTTTCGCGAAAAAAGACCGGAGTTTATTATTCAGAACGCGGTTCGTGGGATGTTACCCAAAAACAAACTAGCGAGCCAAATGTTGAAAAAGCTCAAAGTATATCGTGGAACAGATCATCCCCACGAGGCTCAAAAACCAACCCCTTTAATTTCCTAAAATCATGAGT
>DBVA01000005.1:1026-12652 GCA_002308735.1 Opitutia bacterium UBA1276
GCCCGGGTTCGTATCAAAGAAGGTTCTGGTTCCTTTACCATCAACAAACGTGAGCTCTCCGATTATTGCAAAACCGAACAGCAAAAAAAGATGGCATCGGGCCCGCTTAACACTGTAGACATGGCAAAAGCAGTTGATGTTTCTGTAAATGTTACTGGTGGGGGTGGTACTGGGCAAGCCGGTGCGATCCGACATGGTTTATCTAGAGCTTTAGAAAAAATGGATAGTGAGTTAAGGTCACCCCTCAAGAAAGCGGGTCATCTTCGACGAGATCCTAGAAAAATCGAGAGGAAGAAAACCGGACAACCGGGGGCTAGGAAAAGGTTCCAATTCTCCAAAAGATAATTTTAACCATACCAATCTTTTACAAAACCCCTCGGAACACCAACCGGGGGGTTTGTTTTTTTAAATTTAAAATAATAATTCATTCATTATGAAAGTTTCAATCATAGGAGCATCAGGCTACACCGGCAGAGAATTAGTATCTATGCTTTTGGACCACCCTTTGGTCGAGCTGACCACGATTACCTCAAGGACACTCGCCGGACAATCACTGAACAGCCAGATGCCTAATCTAAGAGGCAAAGGAGGAGATCTCCTCTTTTCAAATCCAAGCATTGATGAACTCTGTGGAAAGGAAGAAATCGAGATTTTCTTTCTAGCCTTACCCCATGGAACTTCTGCTACTTTTGCCAAACCTCTCCTTGATTCCGGTAAAAAAGTTATTGATTTATCTGCAGATTTCCGGATCCGCTCGCCTGAAATTTATCAGAGCTTTTACGATTCTCCCCATCCTGCTCCAGAATTGCTGAAGATCTCCCAATACGCACTTCCTGAATTAAATCCACTCTCTTGGGATGTTTCCCATCTGCTTGCATCGCCTGGCTGTTACCCAACTAGTATCATCCTTCCTCTTGCCCCCTTACTGAAAGAAAAATTGATCGGAGCGGATGACATCATTGCGAATTCGATGAGTGGAGTGAGTGGAGCAGGCAGTAATCCTTCAGAAAAACTTATGTTTTGTGAAAGAAATGAGAATGCTTGTGCCTACGGTTTGCCTAAGCATCGCCATCTATCTGAAATCGAAGAACAATTGAGTGCATTACAAGGTCAGCAACTTACCCTCTCCTTTCACCCACATCTTGTTCCGATCAATCGAGGAATCTGCACCACCATCTCTGCTCCTGCTGCAGATCAGGTAAAAGTGGAGGATATTCATGCCTGCTGGAACGCATACTACGGGGACCGGGCATTTGTAAAAATACTGGAAAATGAAAGCTATCCTGAAATCAAAAATGTAGCTAGAACCAATGGAATTGATATCGCGGTGCATCATGATTCCAGAACCAATAGATTCACCCTCTGCTCTGCGGAGGATAATTTAGTCAAAGGAGCAGGAGGACAAGCGATTCAGGCAATGAATATTTGTCAGGGTTATCCCGAGAATACCGGGTTGTTATGAAGTTTTTCGAAAATGGAGACGGCTTGACTGAGCCGAGGGGATTTTTCTGTGCTGGAATTCATTGTGACGTCAAAGGAAAGCGAGATGGCAAGCTCGATTTAGGCATAGTCTACTCTTCCAAACCTTGTAATGCAGCTGCAGTTTTCACCACCAATGATGTGAAAGCCGCTCCGGTGTTGTATTCACAATCTTTACTACTCAACAAAAATGCCAAATTTCATGCGGTGATTGCCAATAGTGGAAATGCCAACGCTTGTACCGGCAAGCAGGGATTGGCAGATTCCAAAAAAATGGGTACGGAAACCGCAAGGCATTTAAAAGTCAGAGAAGATGAGGTGCTGGTCTGCTCCACAGGCAGGATCGGAGTAACCCTTCCCATGAGTAGAATAACTGCCGGCATTCGAGATGCCTCGGAAGATATATTGGGTGAGTTTGATGGGGCTCAAGCTTTTCAAGAAGCCATTTTAACATCCGATACCTGTACCAAGTCGTGTTCCGTCAAAATCAATACCGGACGGGGAGAAATTTCGATTGGTGGCGTAGTCAAGGGTGCAGGTATGATTGAACCAAACATGGCTACAATGCTTGCTTTCATAACTACCGATGCTGCTGCTGAAAACGAATTTTTAAAGGATGTTCTCAAGAAAGCAGTCGACCGGTCCTTTAACCGTATTACTATTGATGGGGATATGAGTACAAATGACTCTGTTATTTTATTGGCTAACGGGAATTCGGGAGTTGAAATTGCAGGTGATGATAAAAAATTAAGTGATGCTTTTTATCAGGGATTAGAAACCGTTTGCCAGTGCTTGGCCAAGAAATGTGTTTCCGATGGAGAAAAAGTCACAAAACTTGTCACTGTATGTATCCGGGGAACTCATACCAATGAAGAAGCCGATAAGGTTGCCCGCTGTATCTCAAATTCATTATTGGTCAAAAGTTCGTGGTTTGGTTCAGACCCCAATTGGGGAAGGGTGATCGATGCTGCTGGTTATGCCAAGGTCGGTTTGAAATTTGAAAAAATAGATATGTTTTACAACCAAGTACCTGTACTTAGAAAGGGAGAACCGATTGAAAGTAATAAGTCACAGTGGAAGGAAATTGTTTCGAAAAGAACATTCAATATTACCGTTGACCTTAATTTAGGGGACGGAAACGCTGAGATCTGGACAAATGATTTGAGCGAAGAATATGTAAATTTCAACAAGAGCGAATAGCTGCAAGCATGATAGAGTTTGAAGAAAGTCAAAAAAAGGCGGAAGTCCTGATGGAGGCTCTACCCTATGTCAGACGGTTTCGTGGTTCTGTCTTCGTGGTCAAATATGGGGGTAGTTTTATGGATTCTCCAGATCCAAAAGTCCGGGCACAAGTCGCTCAGGATCTGGTATTTCTTCATTTTGTTGGGATCAAAGTAATTGTCGTGCACGGTGGCGGTAAAGCAGTCACCAAGGAACTGGCCAGTCGTGGAATCGAAGCAAGTTTTGTCAATGGATTACGAGTTACGGATCACCAGACCATAAAAGTTGTAGATGAAGTTTTAAACTACAAGGTAAATGCAGAAGTGGCTGAATTTGTTAGTTCTTATGACTGCGATGTGAGTAGAATCGCCGGTAAAGACATTTTGCTTTGTAAAAAGCTTGAACAAATTCCCGACCTTGGGTTTGTCGGTTTGATCTCTGAAGTTGAGGATTCTCCGATCAAAAAAGCACTGGAGGATGGACTCATGCCAATCATTTCATCCACGGCTGCCGATGTCCATGGTCAATGCTACAATGTAAATGCAGACACCGTCGCTGCTAAGTTGGCGATTGCTTTAGGAGCCCGCAGGCTTGTATACCTCTCGGACGTACCAGGCTTACTTCAAAACCCAGGGGATACAGGATCTCTCCTCTCTAGCCTTCCGGTTGATCAAGTAGACTCCCTGAAAAAACAAGGCGTAATATCAAAAGGTATGCTTCCTAAAGTAAACAGTGCAGTTGAAGCTCTTAAATCCGGCGTCAATCGAGTTCACTTTATTGATGGAAGACTACCCCACAGTATTCTGCTCGAAATTTTTACTGATGAAGGAATCGGTACAGAAATCCTACATTCTTCCTAGAAACTTATGATATCTTCAGATCATAGTAAATTCCTCGTGGGAAATTATGCCCAACCGGCGATTGAAATTGTTCGTGGAAAGGGTACTAAAGTTTGGGACTCCAAGGGTAAGGAATATCTCGATTTTACAACCGGTATTGCGGTTACCAACCTTGGCCACAGCCACCCGCACTGGATTCGCTCGGTTACAGACCAAGCCAATGAAATGGTTCATTGTTCCAATTTGTTTTCCATTCCTGAACAGGTCCGGCTTGCGAAGCGATTAGTCGAAAAAATTGGGCCTGGAAAACTTATTTTTTGTAATAGTGGAGCGGAAGCTAATGAAGGACTACTCAAACTTGCACGTTTGGTTGGTAACAAGCAGAATGCCCAATCCAAACATAAAATCGTTGTTGCCGACAACGGCTTTCATGGGAGAACTCTGGGTGCTCTTTCTGCAACGGCTTCCCCGAAGTATCGAACTGGTTTTGAACCGCTCCTTCCATTCTTTGACTTTGTTCCCCTCAATGACATTGAAGCTTTTGACAAAGCAATCAATTCGGAAACCTCTGCCGTCCTTGTCGAATCGATTCAGGGAGAAGGTGGTATTTATGAGGCAGAAGATCATTTCCTTCAAGAACTCGCTGCTATTTGTACCGCTAGAAAAGTTTTACTTCTACTGGATGAAGTGCAGGCAGGAATCGGAAGGACTGGTGAATTTCTTGGCTTTCAAAAATCTGGCATTCTTCCTCATGCTGTGGCCATGGCAAAAGGATTGGGCGGTGGCTTCCCCATCGGTGCAATCTGGATTGGAGAAGAATATGCCGATACATTCGGGGCTGGAAGTCATGGTACCACTTTTGGAGGCTCTCCCCTCGCCTGCTCCGCTGCCCATGCCGTCCTTGATATAATTGAAGAGGAAGACTTGATTGCGGCAACCAAGCATAAAGGAGAATATCTCAGGGAAAAGCTTATGCAATTCATCCCGAAATACCCCGCTCTTGTTAACGAAGTTAGGGGGCGTGGATTGATGCTTGCCCTAGCCCTCAAGTTAGATCCCTCTCCGATCGTTCAACAGCTTCGGGATTTCGGGCTGCTTGTGGTTGGAGCGGGGGGACATGCCATCCGTTTTCTTCCTCCGCTGAATGTTCAAGAAGAGGAAATTGACCACGCGATTCATATCGTAGACACCATTTTTTCAAACTTTAAACTTAAAGAAGTAAGCTCATGAAACACTTTCTTCAGGAAAATGATTTCTCCATGGAAGAAATCAAAGAAATTTTTCTTCACGCGAAAACTTATAAAACTGAGCGAGCCAAGCGCCCGACAGATGATCTAGGAGGACAAACATGGGGTATGCTCTTTCACAAAAATAGCACGCGTACCCGCGTCTCCTTTGAAGTAGGTATTCGCGAACTCGGTGGAAATCCACTTATTTTAGATCAGTCCTCGACTCAAATTGGGAGAGGAGAGAGTATTGAAGATACGATTCGGGTGCTCTCTCGCTTTTTAGACGGATTAATTATTCGTACCCACGGGCACGAAATTATTGAGAAATTTGCAGCTAATGGCACAATCCCGGTGGTCAATGCCCTGACTGATTTCCTGCACCCTTGTCAGATCTTTGCTGACTGCATGACTATCTTGGAGAAGACCGGATTATCTCACGATCCATTTTCTCTTTCCGGTAAAAAACTTACTTTTTTTGGTGATACCCAATGCAATATGGCAAACTCTTGGATTCTTGCAGGTGCGATGTTTGGAATCAAAATCTGCCTCTCTGGCCCAGCTGAGTTTTCTCCTTCCAGAAAAATTCTTGATTATCTTGAAAAATATAAGCTCCCTCCTACTTGGGAGCATCAAGTTGACCCTAAAATCGCTGTCCAGAATGCAAATATATTGTATACGGATGTCTGGGTAAGTATGGGATGCGAGGAGGAAGCTGAAGAACGCAAGCGGTTAATGAGCCCTTATCAGATTAATCAAGAATTACTTCAAATTGCAGGCCCTGACTCTATTTTAATGCATTGCATGCCTACCCACCCCGGTGAAGAAGTTTCTGAATCGGTGCTCGCTTCGCCCCAAGCCATCCTCTTTGATCAGGCTGAGAATCGCCTTCACATGCAAAAGGCCATTCTTCGCCAACTCACTCAATCTTGAATTGATCTTAACTAAGCTATGAAAATCATACTCGCATATTCTGGAGGTTTGGACACTTCCGTGCTCGTTCACTGGTACGCCAAATCGCAAAACGCAGAGGTAATAACATATTGTGCGGATGTAGGTCAGGAAGAAGAACTTGATGGTTTAGAGGAAAAGGCCTTGGCAACCGGTGCAACCGCACACCGAACGCTTAACTTGGTGGATGAATTTTCCCAAGACTTCATTTATCCCATGGTTCGGGGTAATGCCATTTACGAATCTCAATATTTACTGGGTACATCCATTGCCAGACCCTTAATTGCCAAAGCTCAAATCGAAATCGCTCGAGAATTTGGAGCTACCGCAGTGGCTCATGGAGCAACCGGAAAAGGAAACGACCAGTGCCGTTTTGAACTCACTTTTTCAGCTCTTGCCCCTGACCTCAAGATTCTTGCCCCTTGGCGCGACGCTGACTTTCGCAAGACCTTCCCCGGACGCCAGCAAATGATTGAATACTGCCACGATCATAATATCGATGTAGAAGCAAGTGCTTCCAAGCCATACTCCATGGATCGCAACCTTTGGCATATCTCTTACGAAGCTGGTATCTTAGAAGATCCATGGTTCGATCCAACCACTCCTGAGAATCGGACAATGTACAAGCTCTCGGTTGACCCTGAAATCGCTCCCGATGAAGCCCAGTACATTGAACTCGAATTTAAGAATGGGGATTGTGTTGCCGTGGACGGGGATTCCTCATCCCCTTTTGAAATTATCAAGAAGCTTAATGAGATCGCGGGGAAACATGGTATCGGCCGGGTTGATCTGGTCGAAAATCGTTTTGTTGGAATGAAAAGTAGAGGGGTTTATGAGACCCCTGGTGGCACCGTTCTTCTGCATGCTCACCGACAACTCGAGACTTTGACCATGGATCGAGATCTCATGCATCTTCGCGACTCGCTGATTCCAAGGTATGCGGAGTTGATTTATTATGGATTTTGGTTCGCTCCAGAAAGGGAAGCACTTCAAGCCCTGATTGATGAAAGTCAAAAAACGGTAAGTGGTGTGGTCAGGCTTAAACTCTACAAAGGAAATATAACCACGGTAGGCCGTAAATCAGACCAATCACTTTACGATCTCGAAATCGCTTCAATGGATGATGACGAGAGTGACTATCAGCCAGAAGATGCGGGTGGATTTATCCGTTTGAATGCTCTCCGGCTAAAAGAACGATGCAGGAAACAAGGGTTTAAAGCCTAATAAAATTTTTCCATGCACCTTTTGGTTATAGATAATTACGATTCTTTTACCTACAACATCGTACAATATTTTGGCGAACTGGGTGCAAAGCTTACCATCCTTCGAAATGATGATCAGAATGCGGAGGAGATTACCTTCAAGAATTATGATGGACTGGTCATTTCTCCTGGACCTTGTGATCCGAACAAAGCGGGGATTAGTCTAGAATCCATCCATATGGCGAAAGGCAAGTTGCCTATTTTGGGAATTTGCCTGGGTCATCAATGCATTGGCCAGTATTTTGGTGGATCTATTGTTCGAGCTGATCGGCTGATGCATGGAAAGACCTCTCCCATTAAACACCATGGTAAGGATTTGTTTGCCTCCATGCCCGATTCTTTTCCAGCCACTCGCTACCATTCCCTATTGATTGATCCGGATTCCATGCCTGATGAGCTGGAAATTACTGCTAAAACCGAAAAAGGTGAGATCATGGGAATTAAGCACAAAGCACTGCCAATCTGGGGTGTTCAGTTCCATCCAGAATCTTTAGCTACGGAAAATGGAATTATGATCTTGAAGAATTTCTTAAATCTCTGTTAGAAGATAATTGTGGTGATCATGGAAACTGAATTTGTTTATGCTCTGTCCTAAGTGTTCTTCAGACGAACTAAAGGTTCTTGAGACCAGAGCGGGTAACATTGCTTCAACTCGAAGAAGGCGGGAGTGCTTAAAGTGCAACCATCGTTTCTCTACGATTGAAGAGGTTCTCCGTGAAGATCTTGTCGTGGTAAAAAGGGATGGAAGAAGGGAAAGCTTCGATCGAACCAAGTTGGCGATGGGACTAAGAAGGTCCATTGCCAAGCGCCCCATCGATGCGGAGCAAATCAACGGATTGCTGTCGGAAACATTACGAAGAATAGAAAATGAATTCGACAGCGAAGTTCCCAGTCGGGTGATCGCCGAGGCGATCATGCAGAGACTTCGTAAAGTTGATGGAATCGCATGGTTGCGGTACGCCAGTTTTTACGAAGACTTTCGGGAATTATCCCGTTTTGCGGTGGAAATTGTTAATCTTGGTGGTGGGGGAAAGGGTGGCAAAGGCGGCAACTAAAAGAGACGACTACACAAGACTCCAGAATTTGAACGCTCTCTTTTCCGTAATTGGGAGTGCTTCGACTCAAGAAGAAACCCTTCAACTCCAAAGGACATTAACTTTCATGAGGGAAAATGATGGTGGATCCGAGATGTCGATTAAATCGTTCGAGCATTGTATTGAACAAGTGGTTCGTTTTCACTTCCCCAACGAGCGCAACTTGAACTTTACCCATTGGAATGCAAGACGGCATTCGATTGATCCGCTTTGGGTAAGAGCATCGATCCTGGAATTTGTTAATTCTTTTCGTGGTTCCATGAAAGGAATGCTCTTGGTATCCGGATTACGAGAGTCATTAAAGGCCGGTAAGCGTTGGACTCCCAAAAAGGAAAAAACCTACCATGAGCTTCGATCCTTTATTGAAGAGCTTGTTATGAAATACGCAAGAACTGGTCAGGATCTTTCGGTATTGTTCTTTTAAAAGAATTTAATCTGGAAAATTTTCGGGATAACTTCCGAGAATCTTATGAAACGAACAATTTTGTTTCAATTCCTGCAAAGCATCGTTTGCTTCTGGGTCTCCACTATGGCCGATAAAATCAATAAAAAAGAAATAATCCCAGGATTTTTTCCGACTTGGTCTTGATTCAATTTTGCAAAGATTAATCCCTCGGGAAGAGAATGGAGTTAGAGCAGACTGGAGGGCACCCACCTCATCGGAAAGCGAAACAACCAAACTGGTGCGGTAAGAAACTTCGTTGGATTTAGGTAAGGCATTTCGAGCTACCACCAAGAATCGAGTGACATTATTTCTCTTATCTTGAATTCCTTGCTTCAGCATGGGGACTTGATGTATTTGACCGGCTAATTCTCCGGCAATCGCGGCAATACCATTTTTTTCACTGCAATTCTTAACCGCTTCAGCCGTACTGGTTACAGGAGAAAGTTTTACATTTGGGAAATTTTTCCGAAGCCATTCTCCACATTGTGCCAAGGCTTGATCTTTGGATTGTATTTCAGCAACTTCTTCCATTGATGAATAAGAAAACATGCAATGCTCAACTTGCAAATAAACTTGAGCAATGATCGATAGTTCAGACTCAACCAATAAATCGAGCGACCGATTTACCGCACCTTCAGTAGAATTTTCAATCGGTACGACACCATAATCGCAATCCCCCTGCTCAACAGCTTGAAAAACATCTGGAATATCGGAAAGCGGTCGATACTCCAAAGTAGAACCGAAGTTTTTTACTGCAGCTTGGTGCGTGTAGGTTGCTTCTGGGCCAAGATAACCGATTACCAACTCTCGTTCCAAGGCAATGGATGCAGAAATGACTTCACGATAGATGGTTTTGAGTGAGTCTTCACGCATAGGACCTTCACTCAAATTTGAAATTTTGCTGAATACTTGCTCTTCACGCGCTGGATCGTATGGGTCGACCCCGAGGTTCGCTTTAATTTTGCCAATCTCGACCGCCGATTGCACCCGGCGATTCAACAAGTCAACAACTTGGGTATCAATCTTATCGATTTCGTCTCGTAAAGACTCTAAGGTTGGGTTTTTCAAAAATGAGGATTGCGATACACTAGATTAACGATTGTGGTCACAGCCTCCTATCAAAACAGAAATAACCCATCAATAAAAGTAATTAATAAAAAATCATGAGCAGTTGTAACCGAAATTTTTCTTCAATTGTAGTTGATGGCAATGACCGAGCCCCCAATCGGTCTATGCTTCGAGCTGTTGGCTTTGATGATGAAGATTTTGAAAAGCCTCAAATTGCAGTTTGCTCGGCTTGGAGTATGGTAACCCCATGTAATTCCCACCTTGATGAATTAGGAAAAGCTTCGGTTGATGGTGTAGATTCAGCTGGAGGAAAAGCGGTCCCATTTGGCACCATAACCGTATCGGATGGTATCAGTATGGGAACCCCAGGCATGCGCTATTCTCTGGTCTCCAGAGAGGTAATTGCGGATTCTATTGAAACCGTTGTGGGAGCTGAAGGGATGGATGGTCTCGTTGCAATCGGTGGGTGTGATAAAAATATGCCCGCTTGTGTAATCGCCTTAGCTCGAATGAATCGGCCTGGAATCTTTGTTTATGGGGGCACAATCCTGCCCGGAATCCATAAAGAAAAAAATCTTGATATTGTTTCAGTTTTTGAAGCTGTTGGATCTCATGCATCTGGTCTGATCGATCAAGCTGAACTTACTGAAATTGAAAAGAAAGCGATTCCGGGCCCAGGTTCTTGTGGGGGAATGTATACCGCCAATACTATGTCCTCTGCAATTGAGGCTTTGGGAATGAGCCTGCCTGATAGTTCGGCCCAGCTTGCAGTCTCGGAAGACAAAAAAATAGATGCAAAAAAGGCGGGTACAGCCGTCGTGGACTTGATTGAAAAAGATATCAAACCCAGGGATATCATGACCCGAAAAGCATTTGAAAATGCGATTACCGTAGTAATCTCACTTGGAGGTTCAACGAATGCAGTTCTACATCTCATAGCGATGGCTCATGCAGCGGAAGTGCCATTGAACTTGGATGACTTTACAGAAATAGGAAAAAAAGTTCCCGTTCTCTGCGACCTTAAACCAAGTGGAAAATATAACATGTCCCACTTTGTAAGAATCGGTGGATTGCGTCCCCTGCTCAAAACTCTTTTGGAAGAAGGTTTACTGCATGGGGACTGCATGACGGTTACCGGAAAGACCCTCGCTGAAAATGTGGCCGATGCCGAACCGTATGCTCCCTACCCTCATGGACAAGATCTGGTGCGTCCCTTCAATGATCCGATCAAACCGGATAGTCACCTTCGTATTCTTTATGGAAACCTCGCTGCCGATGGTGCGGTGGCCAAGATTACCGGTAAGGAAGGCCTAAAGTTTTCAGGAAAAGCCATCGTATACGAATCGGAAGAAGCCTCCCTAAAAGGAATTCTTGGTGGAGAAGTGGAAGCCGGGCATGTCGTTGTGATTCGTAATGAGGGACCGGTTGGCGGACCCGGGATGCGAGAGATGCTCTCTCCCACTTCAGCGATCATGGGAAAAGGCTTAGGTAAGGAGGTTGCATTGATTACGGACGGACGGTTTTCCGGGGGTAGTCATGGCTTTGTGGTCGGACATGTTACCCCAGAAGCTGCAGTTGGCGGATTGATTGGTTTAATCGAAAATGATGACCCAATTACGATCGATGCAGAAAACAATCAATTGACCCTGGATTTACCAGTAGAGGAAATCGAAAAAAGAAGATTATCTTGGACACAGCCCGAGCCTAGAGAAAAACGGGGTGTACTATCCAAATATGCCAAACTCGTAAGCTCAGCATCCTTGGGTGCGATTACCGACGGAGATTAAAACAAAATATGAAATCAGAACTTTATCTTTCTCATCCAGACGCTGAATTCTGGGCAGACTTTTCCTTTGTCGATTTTCCCGATGGATACTTGGACTCAATGTCAGAATCGATTTCCAAGGCACTGACCTCGATGAATGAACTGGAAAGTGGTGCCATCGCCAACCCGGATGAAAACCGAATGGTTGGACACTATTGGCTCAGGGATGCAGAGCTCGCTCCCAATCAAGAGCTGACCAAGGCGATTGGTGAAACC
>DBVA01000005.1:13062-28009 GCA_002308735.1 Opitutia bacterium UBA1276
CCTCAGTTTGTGGGCAAAGCCCTTGGACATCCCTACGCCGATAAGCTCCGAGTTCATTTCTTTGACAATACGGATCCGGACGGTATCGATCATACACTTTCCGAAATCGGGGATGCTCTTTCCACCACGCTTGTCTTGGTCATTTCTAAATCGGGGGGCACACCCGAAACCCGGAATGGTATGCTCGAAGCCGAAAATGCCTTTACCCAAAAAGGATTAGATTTTTCCGCTCATACGATCGCCATCACTGGGAACGGAAGCAAACTCCACCAGTATTCACAGGAAAAAGGATGGCTCGACTTTTTGCCGATGTGGGACTGGGTCGGGGGTCGCACCAGTGAGACCGCTGCGGTCGGTCTGCTACCGGCGGCCCTGCAGGGAATTGATATTGATCAGTTACTAGGGGGAGCCAAGCAAATGGATGGACTTACCCGCGAATCAAGTTTCAGAAATAACCCGGCAGCGATGCTCGCTCTTTCCTGGTACTTCCTGACAGACGGTAAAGGCTCAAAAGATATGGTGATCCTGCCCTACAAGGATCGCCTGGAATTGTTCGCCAAGTATCTCCAGCAATTGATCATGGAGTCTCTGGGCAAAGAAAAAGACTTGGCTGGTAATGTGGTACATCAGGGGATTTCGGTTTATGGAAATAAGGGATCTACGGATCAGCATGCCTATGTGCAACAACTCCGCGAAGGTGTCCCCAATTTCTTCGCTACTTTTATTGAGGTACTTCAAAACCGGGAGGGTGAATCGATCGCCGTGGATGAGCATGGTATGGACTCGGGAGACTATTTACATGGGTTCTTTCTCGGCACCCGGGACGCACTCTACGAAAAAGATCGGAAATCAGTCACCCTGACTATATCGAAGGTCACTCCGGCAGCGGTGGGTGGATTGATTGCCTTTTTTGAACGGGCGGTTGGGCTCTATGCTTCACTGGTGGGAATCAACGCCTACCATCAACCAGGTGTGGAAGCGGGCAAAAAGGCCGCATCTGCGATCTTAGCCGTGCGCAAAGTGGTGGTTGATCATCTAAAGGCCAACCCAGGATCTGCCCAAACAGCTTCCCAAGTTGCGGAAGCAATCGGACAGCCTGAAAAGAACACTTGGGTCTTTAAGATCCTTGAAAACCTGGCAGTCAATCATTCGAGTTCCTACGAAAGAATTTCAACTGACAAACCGCTCGAGGATCCATTCCTCGCCCGCTAGTCCAATACATTTGCCGGTCTTTTTAGAGGAACGGGTTTACCCGCATTTAGATTTTGGGGAGGTTTTGGCCGAGAGGCTAAATACTCTTTCCTCCTGAGTGTACGATAAAACCAGTCATAACTCCACCAATCCGTACCCCGATGAGCGGGTTTCCATCCGGCAGGAAACTTTCTTTGATTGGCCAAATCCCGGGCAGCGAGATAAACCCCAAAACTATCGGGAAATACTTCATACAAGAGATAATTTTTTTGCGGGCTTAATCCTGACAAAACCTTGGTTCCTACTCATAAGGGAATTCGAGCAAATGTAACAATATCCGCTCCGGGCCAATATCCGGATGGAATTAGCTGCAAATTTTAGGGAAGGGGAGCAAAGGGGTCTGCACTTGGAGCTTCCTTCTCTATCTCTTCCATCGGTGCGAAGGGATCTTCCATGGGTGCAAAGGGAAAATCAGAAGTTGCATCGTCGGGGGAAGGTTCAGAGTTGGTGGTTTGTGGAACAAAAAGCTCATCACCACCCTCCACAGCTCCATTATCATTGAAATCTTCTTGCTCAGGTTCAAGTTGCTCTCCTTCCATGCCAGATTCAATTTGATAAAAAGGTACTAGTTTAGTGGACGGTTCCGCACTAAGTTCTTCCATTTTTACATCCCTCACCCACCAATCCCTGTAAACTAAACTTTCATTTTCGGTATATTCAAGAACGGACCCCCAACGTGCTCCACTATATTTTGGAATAAGTAATCGACGATCTCGATCGTACTGATGCCTCGCAAGCCATGCTTTTTCAACGGCAGCAGGTGGTCTTCTCAATTTGGTGTCCTTGGAGTTCATTTGCCCGTATTTTCCAGAACGGCTACAACTCGAAAAAATAGCCGCGACCAAGCAGATAAAGATGAGGTGGTTTATAAAAGCGGTAATTCTATTTTTCATGGTTCAATATTATTTAATACTGGAAAGTAGACGCAATTTATTGGAGGACATACTAAAGCATTCAATCTCACCTGTGATCAAATTACACCTGTAAATCCACCTCTCGTTCTCGTCACAGAGGAACTGAAACTTTGGATTTTCACCAGACATTTTTATTACAGATGCATCCATCAAGGATTTAATTCTTTCGTAGTTATTCTTCGTCCTTTCATCAATTCCATTTTTCAAGTTACCAGAAAATTCTGATAGTTGATGGTTCAAAGTTTTTTCAAAAGACTTTAGATCAACTTGATCAATGGGAGTCTGAGGCTTAATTTCTTCGGAGGAAAACGGGTCTTTTTTTTCCTTGGAAGTTTTATCCTGAGTCCAATCTTCAAGGGAACAGCTGAAAAATAAAAACGAAATAAGAAGGCCCAAAATAAGCAGTCCTCGAGTAGGCAAACTCTTTTTTGAAAAAACATTCATGCTTTGACACTCTTTCATCTTCGCTGTTTCGTCAACAATTGTGAGATTTTATTTCTTTTCTCTTAAAAGTTTTAATTTAAAGAATTCATAATAACATGAAAGAAAAAGTGCGTTGGGGAATTATTGGCCCCGGTAGAATTGCTCGAGCCTTTGCTGAAGGGTTACATCATTCTCAAAATGGTAATTTGGTTGCGATTGCCTCTCGATCGAAAAAAAGAGCCGAGCAATTCAGTAAAGAATGGCAGGTTCCTTTTCAATTTTATTCTTATCAAGAGCTGGCAGAAAGCTCGGTAGTCGATGCGGTCTATATCGCAACGCCTCATTCAGAGCATATGGATACAGCTATTCTATGCTTACAAAATAAAAAGAATGTTCTTTGTGAAAAACCATTAGCAGTCAATGCCTCTCAAGTGAAAAAGATGATCGAAACTGCTCGTGCTGAGAATGTTCTTCTAATGGAAGGAATGTGGTCAAGATTCCCACCATTAATGAGAAAAGTTAGAGAAATTGTACTTGCGGGTTCGCTGGGTGAGATTTTCTCCATCCAAGCAGATTTTGGTTTCCTCCCCAAAAATAAAGATTCAAGTGGTAGGCTCTTCAACCCTGCTTTAGCAGGTGGGTCACTTCTGGACATTGGTATTTACCCCTTATCCTTTGCATCAATGATTCTAGGGACGCCACAAAGCTTTGCTGCTCTCGCAACTATTGGTAAGACTCAAGTTGATGAACAAACTTCTTGCATTCTGAAATATGAGAATGGTGCACATGCACTTTTACATTCTTCTTTAAGATGTGAGACCAATCAGGAAGCATTTATTGCCGGTACAGATGGCTCACTTCGCATCCATAAGCAGTGCTGGAAACCACAAAAGATGACGATTCAATCGCATCATTCCCAAAAAGAAGAATATATAGAAATGCCCTTCGAGGGAAACGGATTCAACTATGAGGCCGAACATTTTGGTCAATTGCTTGAAGAGGGTAAAAAAGATTCTGAAGTCATGCCACTTGAGGAAAGCCTTTCTATAGCAAGAACTATGGACCAAGTTCGTGAATCTTGCGGTTTTAAATACCCCTTTGAAGAATAAAATATCTTTTCGATTAAGGTCGTTGATACCAAAAATTACAGAACCTTTTAAATCGTATTGCGAAGGGAAAGAGAAGCAGTAGTAGAAGGATGGAAAAAATCTTAAAATCTCCATACCAAACAAGTTTTCTAGAAGAAGTTATTACCGGATTTCTGTGTAATATAACAAATCTCTTTCGGGAGCGCCTAAGGATCCTCTTTAAGGAAATTATGAATTGAATCTCTTCTCCTGCGTAAAGCTTTTCAGAGAAGCCTCCAATTTTCTCAAAATCTTCGGCTCGGCAAAAAATAAAACTACCTGCTGCCAATTTAAAAAAACGGGATATCAAATTCCAAAATTCTGGGACAAGGACTCCAGATATAAAACGTCCTTGATTTTGATCAAACTTCACGGTGGCTCCTCCACCCCCATAGAGGGGATTTCTCAACAAATCAAGGGCTTCCCTTAAAACTTCTAGAGGTACAATGGTATCAGCATCAATAAAGATCAATATTGCCCCCTGAGCTTCTCCAGCCCCTTTATTCCTAGTCCTAGCAATGCTTCTCTCTGATTCCTTCATGACTTTTGCCCCTTTTTCTAGGGCAATCTTAATGGTTTGATCGGTAGATGCATTGTCTACTACTATAATCTCGCCGTGGTACTCATTGAGTTGGTCGAGGCAGCTATTTAAATGAGCCAAAGTGAAAGGAAGTAGTTTTTCCTCGTTGTAAGCCGGTATAACTACAGAAAAATCAAAATCTCTTTGAGCTCTACGAATCATGAGCCAGAGATCATGAATTTTGATTACTTAGAAAATTTCTTAGCTCTTCGATTATTCCCAAAAGACAAGCCAGAAATCCATCCATCCAAACGAGCCGCAGGTCTTTTGGAATACTGGTCACAATCTCCTTCAGGAAATAAAGACTTTCGTCCTTGGATATCATCTGCAATTTGATCAAGTGAAGGAAGCTTTTCGCCGCTATCTGAGACCGCTTCATGTAATAGGGCGAGTTTATCAATTTCAAGTTGCCTCGATAAATTAGCTAAGCTCTTTCTGAATTCAGTCACATCTCCGTCACCGTTGACATGACTTACCTTTGAGGAATCTGAATTTGGCTTGGAGGGTGATTCATCTTCCTGAATCGAATCGGGCACACTTTCTTCAACCACGGGAGCAGTTTCCTTGACTTCACTAGATACATCTTCTGGCTCTTCAGGAACGGATGAAGTGGGCGCTAATTCGGAGTCGAAGTCGTCCATACTGAACTTTTCTTCCTCAGCACTTACTTCCGAATCATCACCCTCAACGGAAGGGGGAATTCCTACTTCTACACCTGCATCGGAATCATTGGTTTCTTCAACGCCCTCGTTCTCGCTCATCAAATCAGCAAGTTCATCATCCGTGGGGTTCTCTTCAGGTAAAGTCATGAAGTAAGATAGGTAATTTAAGACAACTAAAAGGGGGGTAATTAAAGAGGCAATTTCTGTTAATTTAGTTACTTGTATTTGAATCCCCTGTTCTAATCAAGAAAAGTTTTTCACCATCCTCCACGTTCAAGCTTTTCGAAGAACTTCCAAGTTCGATCCATTCAAGGAAAGAAAACTTATCTTCTACAATAGTGGATCTAAGCACAAAGGGGATTTCCTCAGGAGAAGGGTTTTTTTTCACGGTAAAAAGCATATTTTCTCTAAATCCATTCTCCCTACCCTGATCAATAAATACACCTTTACCTGATGGAGCTTTACTAGATACCGAAACCTCAGTTTCATCCCCATAATAAAGATGTCCTGGATGTTTTAATTCCAATAAAATCTCTTCTCTTTTGGAAGAAAAATTGGATTGAGCAACTTGCCTTTCTCTTGATAGAGCAGTTAAATCCCCAACCAAAGAATCCGCTTGCTTACGGAGGGATTCTAGTTTTTCAAGTGATTTACGGCGCAATTCAAGCAAATCAGTGTGTCTTTGGAAGACCGTTTCATTTTCTTTTAAAATCGATTCTAATGGAAGTTCGGACTGTTTTAATTCTCCACTGATAAGTGATAATTCATCATCTATTATCTTAGTTTCTCCTTTTATTTTTTCCATTAGAGGTTCCATTAATTCAATATCCTTTCCTAATTTTTCAATATTATTTTCAAGGTCCTCTATGTTTTGCCTCATTTTGCTGCGTTCTCGATAGAGGTCGGTAATCAGGGCTTCAGATTTGTTTTTATCAATCTCTAATTGTAAGCTCGAATTTTGCTCATTTTTGATTGCCTTCGATAAAGATTCTTCAAGAGAAATAAAAGATTCTAAATTTAGGAAATAGTATATTCCAACCCCAACAAGTCCAACGACTGCCGAAATTCTAAAGATGTTTAAGATCAAAACTTTCTAGCTCTAGCAATTTTCTAGGATTCCCAAACAAGGGCATAATCAAAGCGACCGATCTATTTTGCTCGGCTTCTTTGATCCTAATTTTACAAATTAACTCACCCAAGTAAGCGATTGAAAAAAAGGCACCTGGTTCAAGACCAATCTCTTGACCAACAGGCAAACCAAGTAATCCTTTGTCTAAGTCCAAACTAAATTTTTTTAATTGAATCATCTCGCCTTCTTCGATCCAAGGTCTTTCGTATTTTTCAGAATACAAGGAATCTAAGGTTCGTTCTTGGTGTTCTTTGAGCACTTTTGTGATTTCCGCATAATTGGAAAGAGATTCTTCAACCTGAATACTCCGTGATTTTTCATTTTCAGATTGCATTTCATTTTCCTGAATTTGTTTCTCAATTTGGGGGATTTCTTGGTCAACATCTAAAGCTTTCTGTTTAAGCGATGCAAGTTTCCCCGCATTTGCTCGAATTTCGACTTTCATTTCCAGAATTTTTTTCTCCTTCTCTTCTTTGGAAGCCTTGAGGTCATTTATTACTGAATTCTTGGAAGAAAAAGTGATTTCGAGTTTCGTTTTTTCAGTGGAAAAATTTAAAATTTGTTCCTCCATATCTTGGTTTTTTCTTCTTTCCCTGGAAAACCTTGCCGCATGCTCTTTGGAGAATTCTTCAATTTCAACTTCTAAGTTTTGTAGATTCTTTTCACTGACTGAAATAGCAACTTGCATTTCCTTGTGATTTGTAATCACAGAATTCAACTTCCAAACGCCTAGGCTACAAAGTAGTAATGTTAAGATTGATAAAAAGAGAGAAATTTTTTTCATCAAGGCTATGGGCTGAGCGGAAGAAAAGGAGATGGACCAGTACTTTCAGTTTCTGCCTCAAGCGGCATTGGAGTAAAGGGGCTACTTTCCCCTTCTCCGCCTTCCATATTCATATCCAAACCAGTTGGAATGAATGGGGTTGGTAAAAAATCCATACCATCCTCTTCCGTAGAAACTTCCTCTTCCGCCTCTTTGACTTCTTCCTCATTTCCAAGCAGTTGCTCATTTATTTTCTTGATTCTCATCTGATTCAATTCATCCCACCGGCGCCCTCTTTCTTGGTCTAGCTTCCGCTTATGAATAACCAGCAGGTCTTCTCTTGGCTTTCCTTGACCGTCATAGTATTGAGCATAATTCATCCTGCCTTCTTGATCTCTACCCCAAGCCCGCCCCGCTTGGTGATTATTATACAGGGGAATCAGTTGCCTGTTCTCAGAATCGTACTGATAGCGGGCATCCCAAGCTTTGTAAATCGAGGGACTTTTTAGCTGGGCATGATTCTTCTTGCTTTGATTACAACTAGAAAGGGTCAGCAAGCCAAGGATGCTTAGGCTGAATAAAAAGGCACGATTCATAGTATAAAATTAAAGGAACAACTCAGGAACATCCAACACAAAATAAAAACATCCATTTTTTTAAGTGTCAATTTATGATTGAAATACCACTTTATACTCATCTTGCAGGTGATTGATCCCTGAATTACATATTTAATAGTCCTTGGAATGCGAATCTAACCAGATGGTGACTGGTCCATCATCCGTAGCTGAAACAGACATTTCCTTTCCAAATTCTCCAGATTCAACTTTTCCAGGATGAGTTTTTAAAAAAGAGGCAATAAAATCGTCATAGACTTTTCTGGCTTCCTTAGGTTTAGCTGCTCGGTGGAATGATGGACGAAAGCCTTTTTTCAAAGTACCGAAAAGAGTAAACTGGCTCACAACCAAAACTCCATTATCTTTTCCTAAGGAAAGATTCATCTTACCAGTATCATCTTCGAAGATACGAATTCCCAAAATCTTATTGATTAACCATTCTACATCGTTTGAAGAATCAGCCTCGTGAATACCTAGGTATACGAGAATTCCGACTTCAATACTACCAACTGGTCGATTTTCAACCTCAACACTAGCTTTGGAAACCCTCCTAAGTAATGCCCTCATTCACACTGAATCGGTGAAGAGATAAAACCAGAAATCAGAATTTTTGAATCAATCCTCTTCGGCAACCGCGTCCATTACCTCTTCCGCAGCTTTTGCAGCCAGTGGAGTGGATAAGTATCTCTCCCCGCAACTTGCACCCAAGACCACGATGTTCTTGCCTTCCATTTCTGGCCTTTGCCCTACCCTTATTGCAGCAGTTACCGTAGCACCCGTTGAGATTCCTCCGAGCACGCCTTCTTTCAAGCTTAATTCCCGAGCCATGTCAAAAGACTCATCGCTACTTACAAGCAAGACCTCATCAAGGATGTCGATGTTTAAGTTCTTGGGGACGAATCCAGCTCCAATTCCCTGAATTTTGTGGGGTCCGGGCTGTATCGTTTCGCCATTTCGGGTTTGGGTGATAACCGGACTTTCCACGGGTTCAACCGCAATCGATAGCATATCTGGGTTGCGTTGCTTAATCACTTCAGAAACTCCTGTAATGGTCCCACCCGTGCCAACCCCGGCAATAAAGCAATCCACTTTACCATCCATACCAGACCAAATTTCCTCAGCAGTGGTTTTACGATGAATTGCAGGGTTTGCAGGATTGTTAAACTGTTGGGGCATGTAAGCATTGGATCCATGTTCCTCCATCAATTTGCTAGCTTTCGCGATGGCTCCTCCCATACCCTTTGGACCAGGCGTAAGAACAATTTCTGCTCCTAGAAGTCTGAGCAGCAATCTTCTTTCCTTAGACATGGTCTCAGGCATAGTGAGGATGCATTTGTAACCTTTCGCGGCACAAACAAAAGCTAAAGCAATCCCGGTGTTACCAGAAGTAGGTTCAATCACAACGCTGTCAGGATTGAGGGATCCGTCTTTTTCTCCCGCCTCAATCATGGCAGCACCAATTCTATCTTTGACACTCGCCAGAGGGTTGAAAAATTCGGACTTCAGAAAGATTCTGGCACGACAAGCTTGCGTGACCTGCGTTAGTTCGACAAGGGGGGTTTTACCTATGGATTCAATGATATTCATAAAACAAAAAAATTATTATCTACCCTTTCCTTTTGGCCCGAAACTTCTTATGGGTGCATTCCGATTAACTTCCGCATTTTTGAGACGATAAACAATCCGAGCTTTTTCCAGATCTCGCGGGCTCATTTCCATCTTAACGATATCACCAACCGTAATTTTAATAAAATGCTTTCTGAGCTTTCCTGAGATATGGGCTAGAACCTTATGTCCATTTGATAGTTCTGCACGGAACATGGTGCTTGGCAATACAGCGGTGATTTTTCCTTCGACTTCTACGATTTCTTCTTCTGACATAATATTGTGTAAAGTTTTATCATTCCATCTCTACGCTTCAAGTCAAGATTCTCCTTTAAAGAATTTTTAATAATCGTATTTTCAATTTGATTAGAACCGACTGTCCATTTCCTAAAATCTTTCCTTCCCAACTCGAGAAAGATGACCTTTTTTTCATGCAGCATGCTTACAATGAAGCAATTAGTGCATGGATTGCAGACGAAGTTCCGATCGGTGCTGTAGTGGTTCACGATGAACAAATTATCGCCACAGCACATAATCAAACCCGAACTCAAAATGATCCAACTGCTCATGCCGAGATGATTGCGATCACCATTGCTGCGAATCATATTGGGGATTGGCGACTCAATGAGTGCAAGCTGTTTGTAACGAAAGAACCCTGCCCGATGTGTTCCGGGGCAACCATTATGTCAAGAATTGGGGAAGTTCATTTCTCCTTTGAAGATCCAAAGATGGGAGGTCTTGGAGGGGCAATCTCACTTCAATCCCTTGAATTATCAAACCATAAACCGAAAATTGTGAAAGGAACCATGCAGGAAGAGTGCAGAGCTCTCCTCCAAGCTTTCTTTCAAATTCAAAGGCTTGGAAGTAAAAAGAGCTAACCTTTTACGTTCGGGTTACAACTTAGTCGAGCTTGACCTCTCGCCCATATGTCTTTTGAATAAATTATAAGTTATAACCCCTAAAAAAAATGTCTTATTCTTTACCATCGCTTGAATATTCAGTTGACGCCCTTGAACCCCATATGGATGCCCGCACCATGGAAATCCATCATGGTAAACACCACCAAACCTACATTGACAAATTAAACGGGGCCCTAGAAGGACGTTCTGATCTCGGTGAAAAATCAATTGATGATCTAATCACAGATCTGTCCGCTTTACCAGAATCTATACAAACTGCTGTCCGGAATAATGGGGGTGGTCATTTTAACCACACTTTTTTTTGGCAATGTATTTCCCCCAACGGTGGCGGTATTCCCACGGGTGAATTATCCAATGCCATCCATGCTACTTTTGGAAACTTCGACGCGTTCAAAAATGAATTCTTACAAGCCGCAATTACCCGTTTTGGATCTGGCTGGGCTTGGCTCATCAAACAGGAGAATGGCTCTCTTGCCGTTACTTCTTCTCCGAATCAAGACAACCCTTTAATGCAAGGAATCGCGGACCTTTGTGGCACTCCAATCCTTGGCTTAGATGTTTGGGAGCATGCCTACTACCTCAATTACCAAAACCGTAGACCCGATTATGTGGCTGGCTTTTGGAATGTGGTGGATTGGGAACGAGCAAATTCCCTGTTCTCTTAAAGCCAAGAAAAACTCAAAAGCCTGTTTTATGAAGCATTATTTTAGATTTATCAAAACTTACATATTCATCATTCTCGCTTCGGTATTTTACATTTCCCCTCTTCAAATGTCGGGACAAGCCAACGGAGAAGTCAAACCAGGTGCTATCATTCTCCTTTCCGCAAAAGGTTTGGTCCAAGCCATTGATCCAAATGGAAATGTGGTGGCTGGCATATTAAAACCCGGTGCCGTGTTGGCGGAAGGTTACTCTCTTAAAACTGGCTTTGGGGGAGAGGCAGCGATGTTATTCTCTAACGGTACCGTTGCTACCCTTGAGCCCCGCTCACAGGTCAAGATCGCATCATTTCTACAAAAAAGCTTTGACGCCGGTGATCAAAAGTTATCCGAGGTTCAACAAGAGCCAAGTTCGAGTCAAATCAACCTCGACCTCGATACGGGTTCCTTGGTCGTTCAAACTAAAAAACTAGATCGAACTTCCAGCTTTACTATTGACTCACCTGTGGGAACAGCAGGTATTCGTGGAACCCAGTTTCAAATGGGAATTTCTCCAGCCGGCGAAACTAAACTTGATGTTTCCACTTCGAGTGTAGCATTTACTCCTACCGGAGGTGCCCCCGTTTTAGTAAGCCAAGGAAAAGGTCTAGATGTCTCCAGCACGGGTGCGGTTAATCAAAGACCGATTGACCCCGTAATTTCTATTAATATAAGCACGAAGAATTCCAGTGCATCTAATATTGCTGGTCAAATTCCACTGACAACTGTTAATCAAGCTAAAGAAAAGGCTTCTGCCCTTGCCGCTATGGGATCTGGAAGCTCAGATTCGGATGAAGAGTCCTCGGACGAAAGTGAGGATAGTGAAGACTCCGAGGCGGAGAGTGAAGGTGGAGATGCAAGGGAAAAAGCGATCGAACAAGGCTCCATGAATTTGAGATCTGTTTCAGCAGGTGAACTGGCGAAGCAAAGGTATGACTATTTAAACAGAATTGATGATCTACTGAACCCACCCGATGTAATTCCTGGTTCTGACCCGGGTTACAATCCTGGGCTCCCGCCCCACCTTAGTGCTTCCAAAGTCTCTTACAGTTGGGATCCTCAAACGGGTGAAATAACGATTAGTTTCCTCAACGATAGTGATGTTATTGTTTCTACCAAATCGGTTACTAATTCGAGCACTTACAGTGAAATCCTAAGCATGCTTGGTGGTTGGACCACTGATCAAGACACAACTATTGATGCCTTGGCTTTACTGGTTTTCATGGAGGAATTAACTCAAGATCCCTCCAAATATCAAAATTTTAATGCTGCCATTCAAAGTGCGATCGAGTTCGGCAGAATTTTCTTAGCAGATTTAACCCTCTCCAATACCATCCCCGCTACCAGAGTATTTAACTCGCAAAATTTAGTTTCTGAATTTACTCAGAACCCATATGCTCATGAGTTCGGTAAACTTTTAGTCCGCTATGGAGCGATTGGTAATTCTGGGTCCACTACTGGTGGCTCCCGGGGTGCAGGTGATGCTATTCTTGATTTATTAGGACAAGGAAAGCTTGGAGATGCGAATTATCTTTCTGCTCTTCTTGATAAAACGATTAAGCCTGGAGACAGCTACAATGGAAATGTTTTAAATGGCGGATTATTAGGAACACGATCAGCAAAAATCTCTGCTGATGAAGCAAATTTGCTCAAAATCTCTACTGGTAATGTGAATAGTGTTGTAGGGGGAGATATCAAGATTGCTGCCAATTCAAACTTAGATGTCTCCGAATACTTAAAAAAGAAAAATGTGGCTCCGAACGGGGAGAAAATCTTTTCGATTGCCGCAGCCAAGGATTTACACATCGAAGGTGATGTAACTTTTGCCAACAGTAATCACACCGAAGATCATGCTCTTGCCCTAGGGGCGGCAGATCATATCGAAATCGTTCCTGGCTCTACCATCAAATACGAAGGCTCCAATTTGGGAATGGGTTCATATAGTTCCCTCACCTTGGAGGATGTAGATATCGATGTAGGAGGCAACCTCGCGATTGGTTCATTGGGGGACTTGAATATTAAAAGTACAAGCCCCAATAGCCCATCCACTTTTTCTGTCGGCCGCTATTCAGATACTGACAATATCTACTTATATGCTGACAACTTAATGCAAATTGATGGCCTCGGTTTTAATAGCAATACTCGCGAAATCTACGCTGAGGCTATTACCGTAAATATGAAAGATGTCACTTTCCCCAGTACTTCGGATGTTATGTTAAGAAGCCAAGACGGAACTCTTCATTTCAACAACTTTAATTCCTATGTCCCAGGTGCCGTAAATTTAACCAATGTTAAGTACGGAACCGAAGTCTTAGAGCAGTCCCACTTTAATGGAAGTGCGGGTCATTGGGATTCAAGCTTGAGTTCCCCTTCCGGTGCCGCAGCGGTGAAGATTCGTGCCTTTCCCCAGTAATTTAAATTAAGCTTAATCCAACCGCTTTCATTTACTTTCTTTAAGCTATGAAAAATTTGCATTTATCAACATTTACTAGAGTTTCTTGCCTATGCCTAATATCTGCTTTAACCCCAGGTATCCTCCGAGCGGATGACCATTTAAGGCAACCCGATTTGAGAACCAATCAAATTGAGGATTATCGAAGCCAGCAATCATTGCTCAATCGGGAAAGAGCTTCATCTTCCACCGGTGGAGAAATTACCAATAGCGATTTAGGAATTCAACGACCGGTTGAGGCAAAAGAAACTGGATTTGGATATCACTTGGGCTTTGAAACCAAGATTGGTTACAGTAATAATCCTGCTTCGATGGATACCACCACTGACAACTTTGATTCTGCCGGTGTTTGGGTAAATTCCTTGCGCAATAATTTTCTTCTGGGAGCATTCGATCTCGGAGGGGCATCTTTCTCACCTCTTGCCAGTATTAATTATTCAAAAACGAATCATTTTGGTAACGACGCACTTGAAATTCTTGATTCCGATTCTCTAAGCCTTAGCTTTGCCGGTATTTTTCAGTTTAGTGGAGGCTTGTCCTTGAGGGGTAGTTTAGCTTCCTCTTTTGATTTCAACCCAAACGCTGGAATGGAACAGACCTACCGGCAGACCTCTCCCACGCTTGCGGTTGGAAAAGGGTTTCAAATCGGTGATGCTCAATCCTTTATCGAGTGGTCAGTCGCCTACCATTATACCAACACCGTTTCACCACCAGAAGACAAGATGGATCGATTTGAAACGGCTCTGATGCTTGGACTAACCGTCCCGTTTGGGAACCTTGAACTCAGTCCGTTCCTTAGGTTTGCAATATCTAAATATTCCAATGAGGATACCACCTTCAACAAAGATCAAACCGATTTTCTTGCCAACCTTGGCTTACAACTAAAATATTCATTTACTGAATGGTTCAGTCTCAAAGGGTATCTCAATTTAAGCACTCGAAACTCGAACATTACAGATAAGGACTTTACCCGTATTGACCCCGGATTCGGGGCTGCATTGGATGCAAGGTTTTAGGAATCAGAACTTCGTTTAAACTAACTCCCCATGCAGTATAGATTTCGCTGCTATCTGCTCGGGTGTAGTGTTCTTTTCTCGTTATCCTTATCTGCCCTTGAAGAAAACTGGAGGGTCAAATTCGTTGATGGTAATGCTTATCTTCAGCCTAAGCTTATTAATATCGACCGGACCAAAAAGTTACAAAATGGCTTTGAATTTACGGATCCCCTACCCTATGCCATTGTTGCTTCAAAAGACGCTTACCTTGAACTAGAATTAAAGGCTCCATCCTTTCAAACCTTAAGGTTGGGACAATCTACTGCCATTGAATTAAGAAAGCAGAATAAATTCTTTTTCTTTCAAGGATCTGCACTCTTCTCCCACCGTAAGCAAATTAAGTTCATCTTGGCGACTGAATCTTGCCAAACACTAGTTGCTGGAAATGGAACATGGTTAGTTGAAAAAACGGCCCACGAAGGATTTAAAATCGTGGTTCTTGAAGGTGAATTGAAGATTGGAAACGAAAAAGTAGACGGTATACTTCTAGCAGGCGATCTTGCTATTGTTTCCACTAAAGAAGGAAAAGTCAGTCAAAGCATAAAAATTGAACTACCGTTATTACTTTCAAGTTCACGGTTACTTAATAAATTTCCGACAAAATTAGATTCTCATTCCAGATTGATCAGTGCGGCACAAGTTCAAGCCATCCGGATGAAGAGGAAATACGAAGCCTTTATTGGGGAAGTAAGTCCGGAAAATAAAGTCAGACTTTGGACTATTAAGGAAAAGAGTCAGAAATAAGGCAACGGAT
>DBVA01000005.1:28392-35853 GCA_002308735.1 Opitutia bacterium UBA1276
AGTTATGGGTATTTAAGCATCTGACAGTATGCAATGAGTAGGGAATTTAAATACAAGGCCTTCATCACTTATGCCCATCGTGATGAAGAAAAGGCTCGCTGGCTCCGAAAAAAGTTGGAGAATTTCCGAGTACCCAAGCATCTGGTAGGAAAAAATAGCCCTTTTGGACCCGTACCCTCTCGATTATACCCAATTTTCCGGGACCGAGATGAGTTAGCTGGTGCCGCACAGTTAGGCCCGCTGATTGAACAAGCACTTCATGACTCTTCCCACTTAGTTGTACTTTGCTCCCCCCATGCGGTCAAATCACGTTGGGTTAATGAAGAGATTCGGATGTTCAAAGCGATGGGCAAAGCCGACCGAGTGCTTTGCTTGGTTCTGGAAGGAGAACCCATGGCCGAAGATGTTAAAAATGACCCGGAAAAAGAATGCCTCCCGCTGGCCGCAAGAAGAAGAATTGATCCAAATGGTGAGATTACCGATCAAATCCATGAGCCTGGAGCCGCAGATTTAAGAGAAGATGCAGATGGCGAAAAAGATGGTCTTTTGAAAGTGATTGCTGGCCTTTTGGGCATTGGTCTTGATGAATTAAAGCAACGAGACATGCTCGCCAGGCAACGCCGTCTTGCATGGGTTGCCACTGCTTCAACCACCCTAGCACTATCTGCAATCGGACTTTCGGTATATGCCTTTTATCAGCAACAACAAGCGAGTTTAGCCAGAGCCAGTGCTGTTTCAGAAAGACAGGCGGCTGAAGAAGAGCTAGCCAAAACTCAAACCATTACTAACTTCGTACAAGAGCTCTTTGTATCCCTTGACCCTCAAAATACCGCAGGAATGGATACCGAGTTGTTGAAAGCGATGCTGGATCAGGGCTCAAAAAGAGCAGCTGAGCTTTCAGTTGAGCCAGAAGTGGAAGCTGAGATCAGATATTGTCTGGGAAAAACATACCGTTCGATCCGGTCTTATGAAAAAGCACAAATAGAACTTGAACGGGTTCTTATCCTGTTTGCTGAGAAAATCAGAAAAGAATTACCCACCCGTTTGGAGGCAATGAATGAAATTGCCATGGTTCATGAAGCCCTGGGAAATTATTTGGAAGCCGAACCGATGATGGTTCAAATGCTTGAACAAAGAAGTAGGGAGTTGGGCTCGGATCATGTAGATGTCATTGATGCTCAAATTGATTTAGCCACCGTATTCAGGCGCATTGGAAAATTTGAACAAGCTGAAGACCGCTGCACGGAAACTCTATCTCTGCTTAGCGACCAGAATCGAACCCAAGAAGATCCGCTGATGTTAAAATGTAAAACGGAGTTATCCAAGATCTACATAGCAAGGGAAAAAATTTCCCAAGCCGAGAGTTTAATTCGTAATGTTTTTGAACTTTCACGTCTACATATTGGAGAAAATAATGTTCTCAGCTTACGCAGAGGTCAGGTTTTGGTGGAAGCTCTCCGTAAATCTGACAAGTTGGATGATGCCGAGAAATTATCCAAGGAATTGGTTTCTAAATTGACTTCCATATTGGGTGAAACCCATCCGGATACTTTGGGCGCGATGGATTCACTTGCCGAGATTGTAGCGGGCAGAAAGGATTTGGATCGTGCCTTAGAATTATATTTAAGAATTGAAGGGGCCAAGGAAGAAGCCCTGGGAGACATGCATCCTGAAACTTTGGCGACATTGAAAGCCATTTCTCGAATTTACCGATTACAGGAAAAACTTGAAGAAGCCGAAAAAGTCCAGGCTGCGGTTAAGCAAAGGCTTGAAACAAAATATGGTCTTGAGCACCCAGAAACTCTTCGGGCAATGAATGAACTTGCGGACTTGTATCTAGCACTCGGCAAGGAAGATGACGCCTTTGCCCTTAGTGAGAGAACTTTGGATATTGAGCTTGAGGTGATGGGCGAGCAAGATCCGATGACCTTGCAAACTATGTTTAGAATCGGTAAACTTCACTATTTGGCCAACCGAAAAGATGCAGCTATGGAAGCCCTGGGGGATACTCTGGCAAAACAGGAAAAGCTTTTAGGCTTTGATAATGCTGAGGCCACCACTACCAGAGATTTACTCAATGAAATACTGAGCGAAAGAGTCACCACCAAAGTCTTGGAAGAAAATCCCGAAGTCTACGAAACGGAAAATCTAATAGGTCCTACTTTACCGACCGTTTTAGCGGATTTCGATAACAATGAATCCAACCAGAGTAATCCTGCTTCCATGAATCTCGAATCCAATAGTTCAGAATCTAATCAACAACTGCAATCAGACTTCCTCAAGGGCCTATCCGAAGAAGGTGAACAAAATGAATCGTTTCCAGTTCCTGATTACCAAGCGGATTGAAAATGCCCCAAATAGGGTTTATCTTTGATTGGGATGGAGTCGTGGTTGACTCCTCTAACTTACATGAAAAAAGTTGGAATATTTTGGCAAAGGAGATCAACCTTCCATTGCCGGATGCTCATTTCAAGAAAGGGTTCGGAAAGAGAAACTCTGTAATCATCCCAGAGATTTTGGGCTGGAGCCAAGAAAAGGCTAAAATTGAGCAATGGGGCAAACGAAAGGAAGAGATTTATAGAGAACTTGGAGAAAAATCTGGGATTCAAATCATAGATGGAATCCATGATTTTCTAAAGGAGATGAAATTAAACAATATTTCCGCTGTTATCGGAACTTCAACGGATCGTGAAAATATTGAGTTGGCCTTTGGACAGCTTGGAATTGAGAACTTTTTCCTGGATGCAATCTGTGCTGAAGATGTGAGCCAAGGTAAGCCACACCCAGAAGTTTTCTTAAAAGGAGCTGACCTTTTAGGTCTGCCCCCAGAGCAATGTGTGGTATTTGAAGATAGTTTGCACGGCATCGAAGCAGCAAGAAGAGGAGGGATGAAAGCGGTTGCAATTACCACTTCTCAACCCGCTTCTTTACTACAAGAAGCAGGAGCTGACCTCATTGTTGATTCTCCAATAGAACTGACTGTAAACTCTCTCGTTCAATTATTTGATTAAGCCAACTGACAAACCATGAAAATTGCTCTGCATTATAAAATTCTTATCTCCCTGGTCCTTGCCTTTTCGATTGGATTATTCGCAAATTTTGAGACCAGTGAATTGAACCAAAAGCCAAGCTGGTTCCTCTATTTTCAAGAAGCTTGTCAATTCGTAGGTACTCTTTTTCTCAATGCCTTGAAGATGGTGGTCATACCCTTGATTATAACCTCCATCATCTGCGGAGTTGCCAAAATTGGTGCGGAATCTAATTTTAAAAGGCTTGGATTGAAGACTTTTGGATTTTATGGACTTTCTGGAATTCTTGCGGTCACCGTGGGCTTGCTTTGCGTAAATATTTTCGAGCCAGGAATTGTAAATCCTGAAATTCGGGAGAAAATGTTAAGTACCCATAACGCATTTGATCAAGAAAAACTTGGCTCCGCCATGCAGAGAGCCGATGGGGGTTGGGCCAATCTTATCGAAATCTTTCATCGGATGGTACCTACAAATCTATTTAAAGCTGCCGTCGAAGGCCAATTACTTGGTTTAATTTTCTTTAGCTTACTCTTTGGTTTCTTTGTTTCTCGACTATCCGATAAATTGAAAATTTCCCAAACCACTTTTTGGGAAAGCTTGAATGCGGTTATTTTAAGCCTCACTAACTTCATTATTTCTTTTGCCCCGTATGGAATTTTCGGTTTGGTGACCCCTACCCTTATGACTGTAGGTTTGGACACACTCTGGGTAATGGGGGGATTTGCCCTTACGGTATTGACCGGGTTATTGATTCATTGCCTCATAATCCTTCCAGTTATGTTGAGGTTCCTGGGTGGTATTAACCCCATCAACCACCTGAAAGCAATGGCCCCAGCAATGCTGACTGCTTTTTCGACCGCATCCTCTTCCGCCACCCTGCCTCTGACTATGAAATGTGTTACCCAGAGGGTAGGTGTTTCCAGAAAAATTGGGAGTTTCACCCTCCCTCTTGGTGCTACGATGAATATGGATGGCACTGCCCTTTTCGAATGCGTAGTCGTCGTCTTCCTTGCTCAACTTTTTGGAATTGAAATGAGTTGGGCTATTCAATTTTCAGTGGTTGTCATGGCTTTACTAACATCGATTGGAGTTGCTGGAATTCCTTCTGCTAGCTTAGTTGCAATTATTGTCATTCTACAAGCCGTTGGTTTTCCGGAGGAAACGATCGGTATTGGGGTTGGAATTGTTTATGTGGTCGATCGGTTTCTAGACATGACGAGAACCGCAGTAAATGTATTCGGGGATAGTTGTGCCGCTGCAGTAATCGGCAAGTCAGAAGGCGAAAAAGAGTACTATCCAGAGGTACTCGATAAAGGAATCATAAGCTAATCACCCCCCCTTTGATAAATGAAATTTCGTCTTTGCTCTGATTACAAGCCTCAAGGAGATCAACCTGAAGCGATTAATTCTTTAGTGCAGTCCATTGAAGCAGGAAATCAGGCACAGACTCTACTCGGAGTAACGGGTTCAGGAAAAACTTTTTCAATGGCAAATGTAATTGAGAGGTTACAACGACCCGCTTTGATCATTTCACATAACAAAACACTTGCAGCTCAATTATATTCAGAATTTAAGGCTTTTTTTCCGGATAATGCGGTTGAGTACTTTGTAAGCTATTATGATTATTATCAGCCCGAAGCTTATGTTCCTTCATCCGATACTTTTATTGAGAAAGATTCTTCGATCAACGAAGAGATCGAACGACTTCGTTTGGCGGCAACGGGTTCTTTAATCAGTCGCCGTGATGTTCTGGTAATTGCAAGTGTATCTTGTATTTACGGCCTGGGTTCACCTGAAGATTTCAAGGCTCTTTCCTATGAGGTTCGAGTCGGAGACGAAGCAGGTCGTGAACTTCTTTTGGAAAAGTTGGTAGATGGACTCTACAATCGGAATGATATCGAACTAAAAGCTGGAAAATTTAGTGTGCGTGGTGATGTCGTGGATCTTTTCCCCGCCTATGCTAATCATCCCATCCGAGTTGAATTTTGGGGGGATGAAATCGAAACCATTCGGGAATTTGATCTCATGACCGGAGAAACCCTTCGGAATCTCGATGCCTATCGTATTTATCCAGCAAACCAATATGTCACGACCAAAGACAAATTAGGCGTGGCCTGTAAAGTAATCGAGAAAGAGCTGGAAGAAAGAGTTAAATGGTTTGAAGAAAAGAACCTTCTTCTGGAAGCCCAGCGTATCAGGATGCGAACGGAGTATGACCTGGAGATGCTTAAGGAAATTGGATTTTGCAATGGAATTGAAAATTACTCGAGGCACCTTTCCGCAAGAAAACCAGGACAACGGCCATGGTGTTTAATTGATTTTTTCCCGGACGATTTCCTTCTTTTTGTGGATGAAAGTCATGTGACTTTACCCCAAGTTGGAGGAATGTTTCACGGGGATCTATCTCGGAAAAATAAATTGGTCGATTTTGGTTTTCGACTACCGTCCGCATTGGATAATCGTCCTTTGAAACCTGATGAGTTTGATGAAGTCACAGGACAAACCATTTATGTCTCTGCAACTCCGGCTTCTTTAGAAATCGAAAGGTCTGCTTGTGTCGCCGAACAACTGATTCGGCCAACTGGCTTACTTGATCCAGAAATGGAAAAAAGACCAATCAAAGGCCAAGTTGAAGATTGTATAAGTGAGATTAAAAAAGTAGTTGAAAAAGGTCACCGAATCTTAGTAACAACCCTTACCAAAAGAATGTCCGAAGATTTAACCGATTTTCTACGGGACCATAATATAAAGGTGGAATATTTGCACTCTGACATTGATGCCCTTGAAAGGGTAGAGATCTTAAGGAATTTAAGAGCGGGTGCATTCGATGTTCTTGTTGGAGTAAATCTTTTGCGAGAAGGACTTGATTTGCCAGAAGTTGCTCTTGTTGCTGTTTTAGATGCGGATAAAGAAGGCTTCTTACGAAGCGAAACCAGCTTGATTCAAACTGCTGGTCGGGCGGCAAGGCATGTGGATGGAAAAGTCATTTTTTATGCTGATGTGATGACTAAATCTTTATCCAAAGCATGGGACACCTGCCTATATCGAAGAGAAAAGCAAATCGCATATAACCAAAAGCATGGCATAACGCCCCAAAGCATAAGCCGCCCTATTCAAGAAAGTCTGATCAAGAAAAAAGAAGAAGAAGACTTGCTTGCCGTATCTGAAAATATTTCCGCAAAAGAAGTTAAAAAGCTGTTGAGACAACTGGAGAAGGAGATGATGGAATCCGTAAAAAAACTCGAATTTGAGAAGGCTGCATTACTGAGAGACCAAATCAGTTTTCTGCAAGGTGGAGGTGACCCTATTCAAAAAGCAACTAAAGGCGGATATACTTCGAAAAGAAAATTTAAAAAATATGGGAAGCGTAAATAAGACATTATCTAGCTTATTTGGTTCTCTCTTTTTTGGACTCATTCCGCTCGCTGCAGATATTGAGAACCGAAATGAACTTCTTTTTTTCTTTGATAAGATTGAAGCAAAAGGGGAAGTCGATGTTTTTGTGAAAAAAGGAGATAAACGTGGAAAAATCTCCATATTTGCTGATTCTCAAATCATCAATTCCGTAGTTGCTCGGGTGAGTCAAAAAACCCTTTTTATCGATGCAAATAATTCCTTCGAATTTCAAAGAAGAATTCCATTTGTGAAGTTTAATGCCAGCCGAAAATTTCCGGTCGAGATTATTGTTTCAGTCAAAGAAATCTCTGAAATCAGAGCTTTGGAAGGAGCTAACCTAACCTGCAGTGAATTCTCCTCTCCCCAACTAAAAGTATTTCATTCTGGTACAGGAAAAGTTTTCCTAGATGACATCAATTCTCCTTCGATCTACCTGCAACAGAATGGTTCTGGTACTAGTTCTTTAAAAGGAAGTCGAACCCAGATTTTCCAAGTTGAACTTGAGGGGAATGGAAACCTGGATGCCAGCAATCTCGAAGTTGACTCAGCAAAAGTTATCCATCAAGGGAGTGGTTCTATCCAGATAAATTCAATGCAATGGCTAGATGCACGAATTTTATCAAGTGGCTCGATTTTACTCCATAGAGAACCAGAAAAAATGGTTATCGAACAAAAAGGTAGTGGTAGAATTCGATCTCTGTTTGTAGAGGTAGATAAACGAAAACTACGATAAAGGAATTCTAAAGGAAAATTTCTTCCCCTTCAATCGCAGGGCGAACACCAGAATGTATTAAAGATACCTCTTTTTTTATCTCATCCATTTTGTCATCATTATGGGAAGGATCATGATGAAAAAGAAAAGTTTGCTTCACATTGGCAGCTTGTGCAATTTTGACCGCTTCCTGCCATGTTGAATGTCCCCAACCCTTGAACTTTGGATACTCTTCATCTGTGTATGCCGCATCATAAACCATGATATCGGCGTCTTGGGCCAGTGCTAAAACATTTTCATCTAAACGATCCTCGAAATGTTCGG
>DBVA01000040.1:0-6486 GCA_002308735.1 Opitutia bacterium UBA1276
CGACCCGATCAAGGAAAGCATGACTCCGATCATGATTCCCGAAGTGGTGACTTCAAAAATTAGTTAGTGCAATCGGGTTATTCTCCTAACGGAACTGTCTTTAGCCCACAACCAAAAGTATTTGGCCACACCCCCCTTACTTTTAGGGTATTACTTTAATGGTGTAATATAAAATCCTTGAATTAGTACTTTTTCTTATTACATAATAGCCCTATTATGAAAGTGAGAAAATCATTCTGTAACTTAAAACAGCTAATCGCGTACCTCTTTTTTGTTATTCCTTCCATCAGTCTTTTCGCCAATGCACCGGAGAACCTTTTAGGAAAAAAACTAATATTGAAAGGCACCGTCAGTGAGCTGAACTTGGCAATTGAAAACCATTTTTATTTTACGAATTCTGTTAATCAAGTTGGGCATTATAACGTCGGGCAAAACGATGAGGATTGGAGTTTGGAAAGGTATCATTTTGCTAAGCAAAATGACAGTTATGCTGAATTGATAATAATTAACCATTCTGGAGAGCAGGCAAAACTTATTTTGCAGTTTTCTTCAAGCACAATGGGGACTCTTACGGGTAGTTATTATAATGTTAATGACGAACTTCAATGGTCTTCATTAAGCGGAAGCTTTTCAATTAACGATCTTGATGAATCGATTGTTCCTGATAACGAAAAGTCCAATTCTCCAGATGGCTATTATGCTCCAGCAAGCATTGCTGGTGGAACTTTGAGCGCTCAGGATCAATATTGGTCAATTTATGATGAATCTGTCAGCTTTTCCAGTACAGGAACTTTTTCTGCAAGTATTACCAATGATTCGGGTACCCTTTCTGGTTCAGGATCAAGTCATACATTCACCAAGACGGGAACCAACTCGGCTACACTCACCTATACCATCGACGGGACTGGATATGTGTTTGAATACGATTTTCAATTCACTGGAGAAAATGCCGGTATCTACACAAAGTATGCTGATTATGGTGGTGGCACAACCGATGTTACGACTGGTCCTTTTAGCCTAAGCGGAGTCGCAGTTCCCCAACAATTTGCCTGGGAAGACTATGATGATTTTAGTGGATCGACTTTGAACACAAATAAATGGGATGTTTCTTGTTGGGACGGTGGAAACTTGCCAATTATTTCCAATGGTCAGGCCCTATTAGCGGGTAAGACTAATAGCTCATGGAACTCAACCATTGCTACTGCGAGGATGCTTGCAACAAATTCAAATGCGGTGAATATGTTGGCTGGTGGTGAAGCTCATAGTGTTTTAGAATTTAAGGAATCGGATGATATTTATGGTATAGAATTAGATTTAATCCTGCCACTTGATATACCATCCAATTGCGGGATAGGTATTTATGCGATTGATTATAATGAAATGTTTAACGGAAATGCTGAAGATTCTATTCGTTTTAGTTTAGACCTGTGGCATAGTTCTTCGAGTATTGGAAATCCAGAAGTTCAAATTTCATGGGGAAACTTGAGCACATGGAAAGAAGAAAAAGCTAGCTCCATTATTGTCTCAAAGGGTACACCAATAAAATTGGCTTTCATCAGAAGTGAGAATGTCATCGAGTTTTTTTATAACAACCAAAGTGTTGCAAAAGCTAACTATAAAAATGTAAGTGAGAGCTTTATTGTTCGTGCAGTAAGTGAACAGGGTCATAAATTTGATACTTATTTAGACAATGTGCGTGTGCTTCGCCGAAGTAGTAATCTTCCGCTCATCAATGTAGCACCGGCTAAAATTGAGGGGGAACGCGATTTAGTTTATTTACAAAGTTCCAGTGGACCGACTTTATTGGCTGGTGCCGGTGAAATTAACTTTGATTTGGAATTAGCTGACCAACCAACCGTTTCTGTTTCTACCTTGAAGGTTGATGGAGAAGTATTCGACCTAGTGCAAAACCAAGGACCAACCGCATTCAGAACCCGCTATGGGTACGGAACAGGCGAACCCAATGAATTGTACGATATCGAAAGTTCAAGCAGTTCGGATTGGAGTGCCTATGCCAACGGGATGAAATTTGTGTTCTCTCTTACCATTAATGGAAGTGAATATACCTACTTTCATGACTTGCCCGGAGAAGCAGAACTTCCATCTCCACCAAGTCCTTCAATCTTAGGGGCAGAATCATGGAAAAAGGATCAAGATGGTTATGATTATATTACAGTTTCTGTGGCAGAAAATTATGTCGTTTCTTGGGACCCATTCATAACTTCTGACTCTCGTGATTATATTGGGGTTTCTCTTGTGGAACTAATTGGTGATGAAGAGAAGGATATCCTCGGTGACGTTATTTTAACTGCGGCAACCAGCAGTTATGAAATCTCAAGGAGTTTATTGGAGAAAGATAAAAGTTACCTTTTCTATGTCGGGTTTTCGAATGTAGTGCAGTCGGAGAACCCCACTGGCTTTACTCACAGTGTAGGTTCAAATACAACTGAATCTCTGCTTCGCACCAGTGCAAACAGTATCACAGCTTTAGGGTTCATGATAGAAGAACCAGAGACGGTCACTGTGGTGTCCGACCCGAATGGACAGGCAGTGGTGGTGCAGGTGGGAAATGAGTACCAGTGGAATAGCACCTTGGATGGGGTTACTTTGTGGTCAGTCAGCGCGTCTGAGAGAGATGCCAAGTGGTCTCCCCTAACCGCAAAATTTTCAGGAGGTAATGTTTTGTATGGTTTCGAATTTAAAGATGATGTCGCAGATACGGGAAATAATAAGGTTACTTACCAAATAGACGAAAATGGATATATCAAGAGCTTGGAGAACGACGGAGGTTATCAGTATTATCATGTCCTCAGCGTAGAAAATGGAATCATTGCCACTCTCGAAGGCGATGAACAGGGAGTAGTCGATGATGGAGTTAATGTGGCTGATCAATGGTTCTTCACCACCCGTGCCGCAGCTGAAGAATATTATTATTCCAAAGTAAATCCCAAGGATTGGATGTGGTTCGACCAGTACCCCTGGGTCTATTCCAACGAGATGCAGGAATGGCTTTATTTTTACCCTTCTGGAGGAACCCTCATGTATTGGAGCAATAAGGGCCAGGCTTGGCGACAGTTTAACTAAATTTCTGAATCATGAAAAAACCCACACTCTGGTTAATTATTTCATCCTTTATCTCTTATGCCGGATTTTCCGACCCCTATGTTTGGCAGGATTATGATGACTTCAGTGGCTCGAGCCTAGATACAAGTAAGTGGGAAATTGGTTATTGGGATGGTGCCCAAGCACCCAATATAGAGAATGGCAAAGCACATCTTTACGGAACAGGGGTTGGGGTTGGTAGCATCGTCCCACCTTCATTTGATGAACTGGTCGGTATGCCCCAAAATGGTACCAACCAATCTTTTCTGTTTTTAAAGGATGACCTTATTAGCGGGGTTGAGGCAGAGATTAGTTTAGATTCCACTTTCTCAGGAATATATCTGGGAATTATGGAAGCTGTCGAAGGAGGTTCTGCCTATGCTGGTATCGAGCTCAATTCTTGGAAGCAATCGGGACCAAGTTTGGAGTTTTCAAATACGGTCTATGAAAACGGAACCGAAACACTGGAGTCAACTTTGGGTGACAAGTCGGCCAACCTTGGCCAGAGCTATAGGGTTTCGGTAGTGAAAGGTGAGAGTGCGTATCAACTCTTCTTGAACAGTGAACTGATAGGGGAATATCCTGTAAGAGGAGAATTGCTTTACTTTGTCTTTGGTGGATATCATGACGAAGATTTACCTTGGGACGGATACATTGACAATGTCCGCGTGATCACTGTCTGGGAAGACTACGAAGATTTTAGCGGCTCTAATATTAATACAGACCGATGGAGCATGGGGCATTGGGATGGAGGAAACCTGCCCGTCATTGGAAATCAGAGGTTAACCCTGTCAGGAAATACGGTTTCTGGTTTTAACGAGGTATTGCCTACCAATGGAATGCTCGAATTTAATCCGGACATTCAACCATTACTGGAAGAAGGATTTTCTTCTTCTAACGGCACGGAAAGCCATTCATTTTTAGAACTAGCCAATAATGATATTTCAGCAATTGCAGTGGAGGTTACTCTCCCTTTCGATGCCCATTCAAATACTGCTATTGGCTTGTATGCCAGTGATTGGACAAAAGCATTTTCGGATAATCTTTCTGATAAATCCTTTTTCGGCTTAGATCTCTGGTCTGATCATATCGATGTTGAATATGTCGATCCCAATACTGGCTCCTTGGTAAGTAGTAGCATCTCAACTCAAGCAGGAAGCTCACATGTTTTTTCTTTTATCTTTGATACCAGTATGGTTTCCATGCATGTAGATGGCGAAAAAGTTGCAGAGTTCTCCTCCTCAAACTTTTCCAGAGATTCAATTTTGATTAGGGCGATGAATGAGGCAGGTGAGTCGTTTACTGCATACGCACAAAATGTATGGGTAATTAGAAATTGGGAAGATTACGATGATTTTAGCAGTGGTACTTTGGATGCTAGTAAGTGGGACATTTCTTACTATGGGGGAGGCAAACCACCCGCTGTGGAAAATGGAGTCGTCAAGTTATACGGTACAAGCAAGGCAAACTTCAATGAGTTTAAAATTGGGTCAGATTTCTTGGCTAATTATCCAAACGCTGAAAGTGATTTGAGTGCAAGTGGCCCTCATAGTAATGTAGGAATTGCAAATGCAAATTTAGAGGGAATAGAGTTTGAGGTTATGATACCTTCATCTGTGCCCTCAGAAACCGGTGTTGGCCTCTTTGTTCTGAACACGCAAGAGTTGGGAAATGCGGTGGACTCCGCAGCACGGGCAAATGCGACCAAGGCACACTTGGGCCTATGGTATTCTTCCGGGAATCCACAAATTGGGTTGGGAATATCCGGGGAATCAACCGTGTATATCCCAAGTAAATTTAATGTCTATTATCGACTGGGAATCCTATTCGGTAATTCAACTACTAGCTTTTTTGTAGATGGTGAGAAGAAAGCAGAATTCACGGGTACTTTTTCCGAGGATTACTTACTTCTGCGTGGTACAAATGAAAATGATGTTTCTTTCGACACCTATTTAGACAATGTTCGAGTTCTTCGCCGAAGTACGACCACAACCCAACCTGATCCCGTTACCGTGGTCTCCGACCCGACTGGGCAGGCAGTGGTGGTGCAGGTGGGAAATGAGTACCAGTGGAATAGTACCTTGGATGGGGTAACGCTATGGCTTGTTGGGTCTGACAGTGGATCCATTATCCAAGGAACCATTAAATATGAAGCTGGAAATTACTCTGGAAATTTCGAGTTCCTTAATGAGGTAACGAACCCTATTGCCACTCTAAAATATGCAGTAAATGAAAACGGTTATCTTGCCCATACCGAATCCCTCGGCCAACAATACTACCAAATTCTCACTGCAGAAAATGGAAAGATCGGAACCATTGGATTCATGAATGATCTTTCGCAGGCGAATCACTCGAGCGAGCCGACTCAGTTGTTCTTCACCACCCGTGCCGCCGCTGAAGAATATTATTATTCCAAAGTAAATCCCAAGGATTGGATGTGGTTCGACAACTACCCCTGGGTCTATTCCAACGAGCTGCAGGAATGGCTCTATTTTTACCCCTCCGGTAGTAAGCTTTTGTACTACAGTAATAAGAACCAAGCATGGCGGGAATTTAGCCAGTAGACAAAAAAACCTCCGCGTTTTTCTTATCCCTGATATAGACGAGGTTTTTCCCTTGTCCTTGCTGATCGAATTCCAATAATGCGGGTCGATCAGTTATTGAATTACCCCTTTCAAGTATGAAAAAAATATCCCTTCTTGCCATCCTTATCCATTATTTGGGTGGAGTCTTATCTGTTCTCGCTCAATCCGTTACCTTTGTGGATCCTGTGATTGAAAAGTCAGCCCGTTCCGAACTGGGAGTATCTGCAGATCAGAACATTACCGAGGCTCAAATTCAGGCAATCACAACCCTAACTTTAGTGGATGACGGCAAGCCTCAATCCCTGAGTGATTTGTCTAAGTTTACCAGCCTGCAGTATTTGTATTTGGATTATGTCGGGGACCTCGATTTGTCCCCGGTTTGGGGATTAAGTGAAAACTTGAGAATCTTGGAGATTAGTGGCTCCACGCCAACCCGGCTTGCCGGTATTACCGATATGCCAATCCTGGAAACCCTTGGACTCGGGGGGAATAAATTAACCACGGTTGATTTTCTTTTGGACAATAATTTTCCCAAACTCAATTACCTCGATCTTGAGGATAATTATTTGGACCTTAATAATTCCCAGATTTTATCGGAGCTGGAAGATTTAAAGTCTTCCATACCGCAATCTGGATATATTGATGCGGAATCGATGCTTCCCAAAGGCTTTCAGGATTTGACTGCGGAAAAGGCACGGGTGAATGCATCCAGTGATCCGGAATCCTACATCCTTCGTGGGATGTATGAATTACTGGCAATTTTTGAGAGCACCGGGGCCAATAGTTTACAGGAATTTGC
>DBVA01000087.1:0-11621 GCA_002308735.1 Opitutia bacterium UBA1276
GATGTAATTGCCGCTACCAAATTACTGGGTCCATCGGAGAGCGATGTCATTACTTTTACCGCTCCCAAGGAAGCCGGGGATTATCAGTTTGTATGCACTTTCCCCGGACATTTTGCGATGATGCGGGGTATCATGGTGGTAAAATAACTGAAATGCATATTCTTAAACTATACGGATCCGTAATTACGGATCCGTTTTTTTTAGTTTGGATCGTACTTCCACAATTCCTGCCCTTCCGGGTCTGATGCCCTAAATACCAGCATTCCTTTGTAATATGTTAAATTACTTGGGCTTGAACTGTTGGCCGAAATCGACATATCAAAATAAAAGTCAGCCCTTTTACCAAAATAAATTTCTTTTGCCAAGACGGTTCCGGCTTGGGTTCCGTCCGATTTCCAAAGCTCGGTACCGGTTAATCCATCATTCGCGGTAAAGAAAAGGGTTCCGTTTACAGCAATAAAATTATTAGGGGATGAACTGGAGCTAATAGGCCAGATATCCTTAACCAAAGAAGTTCCAGCTTGCGTTCCATCTGACTTCCAAAGTTCATAACCGGTGCTTCCATCCGATGCCCGGAAGAAAAGCGTACCATTGACATCGGTAAGACTATTCAGGGATGAACTGCTCGATCCGGGGTTAATATCTTTTACCATGGTTGTACCTGCTTCAGTACCGTCCGATTTCCAGAGTTCCGAACTGTGCGTTCCATCATTGGCGGAAAAATACAGGGTGCCGTTGACCTCAGTCAAATAATTAGGCGATGAACTACCGGAACCAGTTTGGATATCCTTAACCAAAACCGTCCCCGCTTCCGTTCCATCTGATTTCCAAAGTTCATAACCCCTGCTTCCGTCATGAGCCCTAAAATAAAAATGGTCATTCATTATGGTTAGATAGCTTAAGGAGGAACTGCTCGAACCCGTACGAATGTCTTTTACTATGGTCGTGCCCGCTTCGGTTCCGTCGGATTTCCAAAGTTCTGTACCTTTACTTCCGTCATTTGCGGCAAAGAAAAGGGTTCCGTTTACCTCCACAAAATTACTGGGGGAGGAACTGTTGGAACCAGGTCTTATATCTTTGACCCTGACAGTGCCTGCTTCCGTACCATCGGATTTCCAAAGTTCATAACCGGTGCTTCCGTCGTTTGCCCGAAAGAAAAGCATACCCTGTAAATTGGTAAGATAAGCAATGGATGAACTGTTGGCTCCAGATCGGATGTCCTTAACCAATACAGTACCCGCTGCGGTACCGTCTGACTTCCAAAGCTCATTTCCAGAGGAACCATGATTCGCGGAAAAGAAAAGGGTTCCATTTACCTCCACAAAATTACTGGGGGAAGAACCGCCCGAGCCGGAAATTATATCTTTTACCATAGAAGTACCTACTTCCGTACCATCTGTTTTCCAAAGTTCGGTACCATTCGTTTCGTGGTTGGCAGAAAAGAAAAGGGTTCCATTTACTTCCATAAAATGATTGGGGGATGAACTGCCAGAACCAGGCCAGATATCCTTAATCTTACCTCTTACTCCAATCTGGGCAGCATCTCCAAAAGGACGCCAGACCCCTTGGTTGGATATCATGTCCAAGGATTCACTTACTATGGCCCAGTCGCCGCCACTTAATTCTCCCACTGAAGATTCCAATCGGATTGGATAAGTTGACGGAACGATGCTAATGGTGCGGCCCGAGTTAGATCCTGCGGGGGGAAGATGAACCGTTAAAGTTTGAGAAGCATATCGATCTGCAAAAACATACTTTTCATTCGAGATATTATGTTCGCGATTGATGGTAATGGAAACGGGATCACTCAATTTGTTTCGTAAGCTTGCCTCCAGCATCCCAACCGAAATGGTACGATTCAAATCATCAATCACATCTTGAGCCAAGCGCGAACGGGAGATGGAAGCATTGAGTTCATTAAGCACATCGACTGGAAGCATGTTTCGGGCAATCGAGCGATTCAGGTCAGCCAAGACTTCGGGGGACAACATCGACCGGGTAATGGAACGGTTTAAGTCGTCGAGAATACTCTTGGGCAACATCTCTCGGGTAATGGACCGGTTGAGGTCGGCCAACAAATCAGCAGGCAGCATCGAGCGGGTAATGGTGCGGTTTAAGTCAGCTAACAACTCGGGACTGAGCATCGACCGGGTAATGGTACGGTTTAAGTCAGCGAGAATACTCTTGGGCAACATCTCACGGGTGATAGACCGGTTGAGATCAGTCAATAAATCAACAGGCAGCATCGACCGGGTAATAGTACGGTTTAAGTCAGCTAACAACTCGGGACTGAGCATCGACCGGGTAATGGTACGGTTTAAGTCGGCTAACAACTCGGGACTGAGCATCGACTGGGTAATGGAGGCAGCGGGTACACTTTGTGCCATCTGAGCCATCTTTGCCCACTCTGCAACGAGGGAACGGGGGGTGGGATTAATTACCTGGTCCGGTAAAAGATGCCGCAATCCGGTGCCATCGTTATTGCCAAAAAATACCCGAAGTTTTAATTCCTTGTTCTTAAGAAAAAGTTCTGGGGAAAGCGGATTCATTCCCTGCCCACCAAGTAAAACGGAATATCGACCATTGGTAACCAAAACTGGAATGGTCTGATTTAAGTCAGAACTATTCCGCCAAGCTACGGTTCCATTCGCATCTACCAAAGAGAAGGAAAAATTTGCCATTCCTTCATAATTGACATCTTCAATCGCGATCTTTCCTGAGTAAGGAATCGCATGGGTACCAAATAGGTTTGAGAATGCTCCCAAAAGTATAAAAAAAAGGTATCTTTTCATGATCAATACATTGAACGATTAATTTTAAATTATAAGTAATAAAAGAAATCAATTCCCTCAAGTAAAGCGAGCTAGTTTTTCCACAAATAAATTTTTAGATTCGGGGAATCAATTCATAAGCCCACAGGGCTTATTGAAATTCGACTTCCGTCCAAGGAGCAACCCTGGAGGCTTCGGTCATTCGGTAGCTAAGGATATCCTCCGTAGAAATTGAAGGAGAGCGATTACCCCAAGCATTGCGGACATAAGTAAGAATGGATGCCAGTTGTTCGTCTTTCATAAATCCATGAGGAGGCATCACTGGCGGGATCCCATCCACTTGTTTACCATTGATCTTGATCGGGCCCATTAATCCATGAACCGCAACTCCGATCAGGCGTTTAGAATCACCGGTTACCCAGTCACTATTTGCCAAGGTAGGCGCCATGTTGGGAAGTCCTTCCCCATCCGCTTGGTGGCAGGCTCCACAACTGACCGCATAATGATCGCGTCCCTTACGGTATGCATCCAAGAGGTTTTTATCCTTTTTCACCCAGTCCGCTTCCTTGTCCTTGTAAGTTTTAACCGCACGAGAGGGATAGCCGGTTTGGCCAAGGGCACTGGCATAAGAGGTGAGGACAGATGGTGCCACTTTTCTACCCGCAAGTTTTTCAGCAGCGGGTACAAATTCATCGGGAAAGAAATCAGCAACTCCCTTGGATTCACCCGCTAGGCGGAGCCCAGTCATACTGACAAACCAATGCCGGTTCTCCATCGCAAGACCAATGGTTTTTTCCTGCAAGGCACCAAGACCCGCCAGAGCCCATAGGGCATGAACCTTGCCATGGGGATCTGCTTTCGCACTTTCGGCCAGCTTGGTAATTTCCCCCACAAGGTCCTTGCGGTCCCCTTCAACAATCCGCTTCTGGGAACGCAAACGCCACCAAAGGTAGGGGTGAGATAGACCCGCAACCAAATCTGTTGGAGGAGGCACTGGTTTATGATTCTCGGGTACAATTCGATAGATTCGACCCAAACCAATGTGTTTATCCAGCTCACGCTCCGCAGACTGACGCCTGAGGTAAGTGGTGAGAAAACGCTTGTGCTGAATCACTCCGCGGTGGAAATCAGCAAGGTAGAGGCATCCGTCCGGGCCCATGGATGCATTAACCGGACGGAATCGCTCATCCGGGGTGGCCAGAAACTCGCGCTCTTTCCAGATCGCATCCGGGTAAAGTTTGTGAGTGTAATCATCGGAGTGAGGGAAAGGTTTTTCGGGTAGGAAGGCACCTACGGTGTTGGTTCCTGGTGACATGGAGAAAATCGCCCCTTCCCAGTCCTTACCGTAAGCCCCGTGGCTGTGCACCGCCAGACCGCTAATCGAGGTAACACTGGCGACCCGACCATCCTCTAAAATTCGACCGGGTCGATAGTTCCGGTTCAGGGCGGTGTTGGGCCGAACCGCAAACACGCGGTTGGTGGGTGCCTTGACCGATTCCCCCTCGGAGGGCCATTGCCGGTCATACATCGCCCAGTCCGTCTCAAACCATTGTCCGTTGTGATTAAAAAAAAGTCGACCATAGGCATCGGAGCCCATCCCCCATTGCCCGCGGGCTTTTGCGGGCATCTCGATTAACTTGCCTTTTCGCCAAGCCAACTTTCGGGAGGATTTGGAATTATACATCCAATTATCGAGGGCAAAATGAAGACCATTCTCCGCATGTTCAATGTTATCCTTGGCGGAGGTGGCAAAATCAAAGAGTTTTTTCCGTTCGTCGCAGCGTAAATCACCATCTTTATCTTTACAAAACCAGAGCCCACCGGTTTCCACAACCAATACGCCCCCGTCGACAAAGGCAATGCTTCGAACATTGAGCATATCCTCTAAAAAGGGGGTTGCTTGATCCATGACACCGTCACCATCGGTGTCCTCTAAAACCATAACCCGGCTCATCCGCCTATTCTCACCACTGCCGTCCAAGTCCATCATGTAGGTGCGTAATTCGCCCACCCACATTCTTCCCTCGTCGTCCCATTCTATAAATACCGGATCCTTGACCATCGGCTCGTGAGCAACCAGTTCGATCTTGAAGCCTGGAGCTAATTTAAACTGGGCCAGGGATTCTTCGGGAGTGAAAAGTGGGACGGGATCGGGAGACCACTTTTTCCAGTTTAAGGAGGAGAGAAGATCCTTTTGCTTCTCTTTCTGGTCTCCTTGCTGAGCCAAAATAAAGTTTGAGGAAACCAAGCACAGAAAAAATAAAATAAAACTCAGATAATTCACAACTTTCACAGTAAGGCTTTTAGGAGATGAAACAAACTAATAGGTGGTATATTCATGCTAATATTCTCTTTGGTAGAGTAAAGAAAATTGCACCCAGCTTACTCGAATCACGGTGCTTAAACCCCAGAATGGGATACCCAAAGCAAGGGATGACGCAGGGGCAAGTTGCGCAGGACTTCATAGGTTTTGGGGTCGGGTTCCAGTTTCTTCCAGGTTTCCAAATAGGACTTTTTTTTCAGTCTTAATCCAGAAAACAAGAGGCTGGGATGTCGAACGGGCCACTCATTCCAATACATCACATCCTGAGGGTATGGCCATTTTCCTTTCTCATCAATAAAGGGGAAAATAAACTCCATTCCTTTTTTCATGCTCCGCCCCTCAGGGCTTACGAATTGCCAAAGGTCCTCTTGTTGGTTGGATACGATCTGAGCAACTCCGGCCATGGCATCGATCATGAAAAGGGAATACCCGTAGGGCTTGGTCCGCTTAAGTTCCGCAGGAAAGCCCCCGTTTTCATCCATCATAGAAGCGAGGTATACCGTCTTGAATTGAGTCCTAACCCAGTCGAGTATTTCCTCATGCCCGGTAAAATCTGCAAAGGCAGAAGCCTGAAGGGACCAACAAACCCCGTGGTTATTTGGATGCATTTTTTCCTTCAGTCCATATTCATGGGTATTGATCCAATTCAGGTATTCCGAAAACCAGTTCCGGACCGCTTTTTGATCCCGAGCCTTAAAGGAAGGAGAAAGGCAAAGAATTTTGGCTCCTCTTGCGACTTCAACTAAATGAAGGGTATCTATAATTCCAATACTTCTACCGGAATACCTTCCCTGGATTGCCTGGCCATACAGTAGGCTTGGTCGCATTTTGGTCTTTTCTTCAACAAACCAAGCTTTCAAGTGAAGGGCTGCATGACCGGCATATTTTTCTTCTGCGGTAATCAGGTAAGCGGAGACTAATGTACCAATCAAATCGCTGAGACGGATCATGGATTTCCGGTGGGCAATAAAATTGGCCGGATTGGTCTCTCCATCCCTTCGGATGTAACGACCTCCTGGATTTTTCGGGTCGGGCCACCAGTAATCTCCCTCCGAATAAAAGTCATGGCGGTCTCCCCCACTTCTCTCACAAACATCCGCGGTTACAGTCCTGGGCTTTTCCAGCAAGTAGACCTTAGCCTTGGTCAGAATTCTGGACTTTTCCAAGGCCTTAAGGTCTATGCTTAAGTTGGTCTTTTCGGCCCGCACCGGAGCGGTAAATGAAAGACAACAAATGAACAGGCTGAAAAAGCGACCTATAGATCGATCCATTTTTTCTCCTCCCATGATTGTATCCCGACTTCCGCAAGCTCTACCCCCTTGGCCCCGGATCTTAAATCGTAGGGAAAAGGTTCGTTGAGGGCAACATGGCGAAGGAAGAGTTCCCATTGGATCTTGAAAGCATTGTCATAGGTGGTGGTGTCTGGCATTTCGGACCAACCCTCATAAAAGTTGATCGGTTGCTCGATATCTGGATTCCAGACCGGTTTGGGGGTAAGACCGAGAGCTTGGGTCTGGCACCCCCGCAGGTTCACCACCGCGGATCCTTTGCTACCGTCCACCTGCATTACAAACAAATCATCCCGACGAACCCGCACCGTCCAGGAACTATTAAACTGACAAAGGATGCCATTCTCTAATTCCATGGTGGCATAGCAGGCATCATCCGCGGTGCATTTGTAGGGATTGCCCTGTTCATCGATTCGTTCACCAATATGGGTGGCACCCCGGCAGGATATGCTTTTGATCGGGCCAAAAACATGATCCACGAGGTAGCGCCAGTGACAGAGCATATCGATCATAATGCCTCCTCCGTCCTCCTTTCGATAATTCCAACTAGGTCGCTGGGCAGGCTGGTCCCGATCATGCCCGGTAAATACCCAGTATCCAAATTCTCCACGGACGGAGAGAATATCTCCAAAAAATCCCTGCTCAATCAAAGTCTTAAGCTTGCGGATACCGGGAAGCCAGAGTTTGTCCTGCACCGCACCGTTCTTCACCCCTGCATCTTCGCAAAGCTTGGCAAGGCGAAGGGCTTCTTTGGAAGTGACTGCGGTCGGTTTTTCACAGTAAATCGCTTTGCCCGCCTGAGCTGCCATCTCCACAAAGCGCGAACGGTGAAGCGTAGAACTGGCATCAAAAAAGATCTGGTTATTCCCGTCAGCTAAAGCCTCGTCTAAATTGGTGGTCCAGCGTTTGATCTGGGTTCTTTCCGCGAGAGCCCTGAGTTTGTTCTCATTTCGGCCGGTCAGGATGGGGTCGACCGTGATGATTTCATCCGGGGAGACCACAATTCCTCCTTGATCCCGAAGGGCACAAATCGAGCGGATCAAATGCTGATTCGTGCCCATCCGACCCGTAACCCCGTTCATAATAATTCCTAATTTATGTTCTTTCATAGATCATTAAGTGTGATGTAAATAAGCATGTTGGATTGCCTGTAAAAATTCGGCGGGCGGTTTCTTCCACCATCGGTTGGAAAAGACTTCCACCTCGATCATTCCATGGAAACCATTTTGCTCAACCATGGCCCGAATTCCCCGCAGGTCAATGCAACCCTCCCCCATTAATCCGCGGTCATTAAGTAAGTCATGGGTCGGGGTCATCCAGTCACAGACATGATAAGCAAAGAAGCGGTTTGCCTCGGCAGTCCTGCGGGTCTGTTCTTCCAATTCAGGATCCCACCATAGATGATATACATCAAAAGCAATACCGACCAGGGGATGATTTAATTGGTCGCAAATGTCATTGGCCGAAGCCAATGAATTAACCGCGGAACGATCATCCGCATACATCGGGTGCAACGGCTCGATCGCCAGCTTCATTCCAAGCGACTCAGCCAAGGGCAAGGTGGCCGCAATTCCATCCGTAATCTGCTTGCGCGACTCCTCCAGGGACTGACCGGGAACCGCCCCGCAAACCAGTACCACCAGGGGGGCACCCAGGGCAGCCGCATCTTCAATGGCACGCTGGTTGTCCAAAATCGACTCCTTCCGTGTCTTCTCTTCCACTGCCGGGTAAAAACCACCACGGCAGAGCGAAACCACTTCAAGCCCTGCCGCCCGAATTCGTTCTCCAGCCTGCGAGGCATTACGACCATCCAGCCATTGCCTCCAAACGGTAATACCGGATACTCCAGCCTCGGCGTAATCATCGACCGCTTCCTCCAGTTCCCAACCCTTTGTGGTAATGGTATGAACGCAAAGCCGGGAAAAATCAGTCAGGGGATCTGCACTCATGAGGGAAAAGAATAAAAGGGAATGTTCATGCGCTTCGCCATACGGAGTGGACGAATCAATGCCTCTCGCATCCGTGCTTCCTCATCCCCTACCCGCTGGTCTGGACAGTCGGGATGAATCTCAGCAGATTCAATCACACCGAGCATTTTGAGGATTTCCGCAGTGCTGTGCTTATAACCAGCCGCACTTCCTTTCTCGTCTAATCGAAAGACCGAGTCTTCAAGCGATTGAAAGGATTCAAATAATTTGTACACCCGAGAGTCAAAGCCTTGCTTGTGCCAGTACTTCTTAGCCGCACAAATAAGGGGGCACGCAGATACCCCCGCTCCGATCAGCGAGGGCAAGCCCATACGGATCGCCGAAGCGATTCCGAAATCGTCCCCACTGTGAGGTATGAAATCAAGGCCGAGATCACGGCACATGGATGCCCAGTAAAGAAAATGAGGTTCATCGAGGGTGGAAATTTTTCCACCCACAAATTTTTCATGTCCTGCCAATTGGTGCAAAAGCCAGGGCTCGAAGGGAGTGGCCCAAGGCACAAAAGCGGGTTCCAGGGCATGGACTAAAGCGGGAACTTCGATTTTTTCAGCAATTTTAAAATAGGCATCCCTTCGCCTCTCCGAATCCAAAGTGTTGAGTGCCTGGGAGGTCATAATCATTACCTCGCAAGGGCCATGAGCCTGGGCAATTTCAAGATGATGATCGTAGCAAGATGCATCAAATTCAGTGGGCGATGCCCCCACTGCGGTTACCCCGCTAATCAAAGACTCTTGGGGATAAAGAGATCGGAAGCGAGTGATAACTTCCTCGTAAAGCACATGGGATAAATTGAACACATAACCGGTGTCGGCATTAAGGACAAAATTGATCTGAACCCCAAAAAAAGCAGCACACTTCGTCATCCAAGCAAGCATCCGCTCGAAACTGCCCCAATCCGGTTCTCCGTTCCTGAAAGGAAGCAAGGCAGCAACACAAAGACGGGGCGAAGCATCGTAGTCCACCAAGTCCTCTTCCCGAGTGCGGGCCCATGCAGTTTCACTCCATGCAGTATCGGGTTGAAGTTGAGATATATCCTGAATCATCGAATTTTATTATACCTGACAATGGAAGAAACCGTTAGGACAGAACTTGCAAAACTAGCATTTTTCAGACATTTTTTTATCACTACTTAATTGAATTAGATGAAAAAATTCCAGCCATTATTTCTGGAAAACCTACGGGTTTCAATTCCGGGGTTCTCCATCTTGCGCTTCGCCCATCACCGACATACCCCTAAAAGCGATCAGGTGGAGGAACACCAACACGGACACTCCCAGTTTCTGTTGTATCTCCGTGGACAGGGCGTGCAGACTTTGAACCATGATCCGATTGCAGTGAGGCGTGGTTCCTTTCTTTTCTTCCCCCCTCATATTTCTCATGGTTTTATCAAATCGACCCCGAGCCCGCCGATGTCACTGGTGATCAATTTTAAACAAAAGGACCAGAAGTTTAGAACGAAAAAAAACAAGGTGCTTTCTCCCTCCAAGCTCTCGGAGATTGAAATCAGCCTGAATCAAATGATGGGTTCAGCCGATCTTAATGACAGCTACGGAATTGCAAGCACATCGAAAATCCTCCATATCTTTTCCATCCTGGTTGCCGAACTGGAAGCCAAATCAGTCCGGGACCGAAAAGTTTATCCGGTTACGGAAATGATTCGGAGAAAATTACATTCTTTGCCTTGTATCCCAAGATATCCCATGGAAATTGCCCGCCTCACAGGCGAAGACCTGAGTTCCTTAAATCGTAAAATCCGTCGAGAATCAGGACTGAACCTAGGGGCCTTGTTAGATGAGATTAGGCAGGAGCGATCGGTTTCAGGACTTAAAGATGAAAAAATGCCAATTGCCAGAGTGGCCTGGGATTGTGGGTTTCAAGATCCGAATTATTATGCCCGCTGGTTTCGCAAAAAAATGGGACAATCCCCGCGTCAGTGGCGGGCGGGACATCCATGACATACCAGGGAGCCAGAATTTCTGTGATTTAAAATTTTTCAAATTTCCATTTTCATCTTGAAAATAAAGGAGATTTACCCTCTGTTTTCTCGATGAAATCCTTACTATTATCTCTTTTTTGCATCCCTACATTTCTAAATCTGGTAAAAGCAGAACCGGAATCCAGGGAATTATTCGGGGAAAAATTCCAGAGCCTTGATCATTTATCCACCGGAGAATGGTGGAAGCGGGCAAGGCCTCCGGAAGTGCCCTCCAAAAAAGGGAAGCCACCCAAGCGTATTATTGAATTGAATGTGCCTCGGGATCAGGTGGTTGCATTTGCCCTCTACACCCAGGATAGTGGAACCCTCAAATTGAGCGGTCAGCTTTATCCCCTCATGCCGGATGAAAGTCGGGAGGTTCGGCTCGAGACCAAACAAGGAAAGGAATGGAAGGAAATTGCCCGCGTCCAAGTAAGCTACCCAGGATGGACTGCCCATTTCAGGGTCGAAAACTGGGACTCAACCCAAAATGTACCTTATCGGGTAAAGCACGGTGAGAAAGCTTCTTTCGAGGGATTAATTCGAAAAGATCCGATCGATCAGGATTCGATCGTGGTGGGAAATTTATCCTGTAATTCAAGCCGAACCCAGGGCCCGCGGCCTCAGATTATTGAAAACTTAAAAGCGATTGATCCTGACATGCTCTTCTTTGCGGGCGATCAGACCTATCACCATACCGAGCACACAGCTGGATGGATCGAGTTTGGCTTACAATTCAGGGACTTGATGAAGGACCGCCCTACGGTCACCATACCGGATGACCATGATGTTGGCCAAGCCAACTTGTGGGGTGAGTCTGGGATTCAGGCGACTTCACCCGCCGGAAGCTCTGGAGGGTATTTTTATCCCATCCCTTATGTTAACATGGTTCAACGCCAGCAAACTTGGCACTTACCGGATCCAGTCGATCCCAAAAAGTTAGAGCGGGGGTTGGAGGTTTACTTTACCCGATTACGGGTGGGTGGCATCGATTTTGCAATTTTAGAAGACCGAAAATTCAAGACCGGACCGGATGGAAAAATTCCCAAAATGGGTCCCCGGCCCGATCATATCAATGACCCCGCTTATAATCGGGACGCGGTCGATTTGGATGGCCTGGTCTTGCTTGGGGACCGCCAATTGAATTTCCTGTCCGAATGGAGCCAAGACTGGCAAGGTGCGGAGATGAAAGCCGCTCTGTCTGCTACCGCATTTTGTGGAGCCGTTCATATTCACGGACGTCCGGACAGCCGGCTTCTTGCCGATCTTGACAGC
>DBVA01000169.1:0-7058 GCA_002308735.1 Opitutia bacterium UBA1276
ACCCCTTTATTTAAGCAGAAGAAAATTAATTTGTTTCAGAAAGCAAATAGTCGTGCTTTTTCTCGCAAAGTAAGGAAGATCTAGTATTGTAATATTTTCCAATCCAAATGAGGTATTTAATTACTAGTTCAAAACTCATACCCTAAATTGTTAATAATTTGTTTTCATGGAAAAGGCATATTCACCAAAAGAAGTAGAAGACCGCTTATACCAAAAGTGGCTTAACGATGGCTCTTTTAGTGCAAAAGTAAGACCAGACAAGGAAGCTTATTCGATCGTCATCCCTCCCCCTAATGTAACCGGAGTTTTGACCATGGGGCATGTCCTTAACAATACGGTTCAGGACATTCTGGCCCGCCGTGCGAGGCAAAACGGAAAGTCAGTCCTTTGGCTACCGGGAACGGATCATGCCGGAATTGCTACCCAAACCAAAGTTGAAAATGCGATCAAGGAAATGGGCAGAACCCGCGAATCTCTTGGAAGAGAGCAATTTAATATACAAGCTTGTAATTGGAGAGATGAGCACGGGGGAATCATACTGAACCAGTTGAAGAAATTGGGGTGCTCCTGTGACTGGGACAGAAATGTGCATACGCTTGATGAAGATTACTCCGAGTCGGTGCTGGCAGCCTTTGTAAAGCTGTTTAAAAAAGGATATGTTTATCGTGGGCAAAGAATGGTTAATTGGTGCCCGGCAAGCTTGACCGCCTTATCGGACGAAGAGGTAATCATGAAGCCTCAATCAAGTATTTTGTACAAGATTAGATACAATGTAGTTGAATCTCCAGGGGCATATCTCGAGATTTGTACTACTCGGCCCGAAACGATTGTAGGTGATGTGGCACTCGCCATTCATCCTGAAGATCCGAGATGGAAAAACTTACAAGGAAAACATGTGATGAGGCCAATCAATCCCATGGCTATCCCAATTATTGCGGACAGTGCCGTGGATCGAGAATTCGGCACCGGTGTTCTCAAAATCACTCCGGCACATGATAAATTGGATTTTGAGATTTCTCAGCGTCATGATCTTCCCTTGATCGAGATATTAAACGCGGATGGTACTTTAAATGAAGCTGCGGGCTTTGATTACGCTGGTCTCGATCGTTTCGCGGCCCGAAAAATGATCAGTGACAAACTAAAGGCGGATGGTTATCTCCTTGAGGAAGAACCTTATCAAAATAATGTTGGGTTTTCAGAAAGAGCGGATGTCCCAATTGAGCCCAGGCTTTCCGAACAATGGTTTTTAAAATACCCGCGGGTTGAAGAGGCCAAAAAAATGGTAAAGGAAGGCCATATCAAATTTTTCCCAGAACGGTGGGAAAAAACCTACCTCCACTGGATGGACAATATTCAGGACTGGTGCATCAGCAGGCAACTTTGGTGGGGGCACAGGATTCCGGTTTGGTATCGAAAGGGTAAGGTTCGAACGGATCCAGAGAATTGGCATATTTCCGTATCCGGACCTTCAGATCCTGAAAACTGGGATCAGGATGAGGATGTACTTGATACTTGGGCATCTTCATGGTTATGGCCCTTAGCGACTTTAGGCTGGCCTGATGCACAGGAGATGGAACAGAAGGGATTCAACTACTTTTATCCCACTTCTGTGCTGGTAACCGGACCGGATATTATTTTCTTCTGGGTTGCTCGCATGATTATGGCAGGTATTGAATTTGACGGCAGATCTTACAAGCCAGATCAACAGATTCCCAGCAGTGAATTGCCTGAACGGGTTCCCTTTAAGCATGTTTATTTTACTGGAATCATTCGTGATGGTGAGGGTAAAAAGATGTCAAAGTCTTTGGGTAATTCTCCTGACCCCCTTGATCTCATTACCAAGTATGGTGCAGATGGTCTGAGGCACGGAATTATGAGTATTGCGCCCAAAGGCCAAGATATCCGGTTCTCCGAGGATAGAATTGAGCAAGGTCGGAACTTTTGTAATAAATTATGGAATGTATCCCGCTTCCGGACCCTCTCTGGAAGTACCTCGGGCAATCAATCCGTGACTGAAATTCTCTCTCGTATTCAACCCGGGCAGATAAAAGACGAAGATGCTGCGATTCTAATCCGCTTGAAGGTTACCATCGATGAAGTGGAAACCTTCTACCAGAATTATGAATTTAATTCTGTTTTACATGCCATCTACAAGTTCTTCTGGAGTGATTTCTGTGACTGGTATGTTGAGGATTCAAAAAAGAGAATAAAGGTTGAAGCTTCCAAAGAAACCTGCCTTGCTATTCAGGACTTTTGCCTTCGGGAAATCCTGCTTTTACTACACCCATTTACACCGTTTATAACCGAAGAATTATGGACCTTATTGGGCTTTAGTGATGGTAATTCCATCCAAAGTATTGCTCCCATGAGCAGTACTGGTTTCATGGAAACAATCGCTCAAACAAAGATTGAACTTGATCCGAATGCTTTGGCAGAAATTGATTCCGTTCGGGAACTGGTTACTCAACTTAGAGCCTTGAAGGCAGAAAGAAATCTATCCAACAACCGAGAAGTTGAATTCTTTTATGTTTCGGAGGAGGAATGTTCCGCACTTATTTCCAAAATGGAAAAATCTATTTTGGAAGCGGTTGGAGCAAAATCCCTCAAGCGTATTGATGCTCCTAAGTCTGGCCTTCCTGCCATTGTTTCCAATTTGGGCTCTTTTTACTTGGATCTATCCAGCGGAGTAGATGTCGAAGTGGAAATATTGAGGATGGAGAAAGAAATAGATAACCTTGAGAAAAACATTCTATCAATTGAATACAAACTGAACAATGAAAAATTTGTTACAAATGCCCCGCCAGAAGTGGTTGAAGGTGCGCGTGCTCAGTTGGTTGAAAACCAGTTAAAACTTAAGGAATCTACTGAAATCTTACATTCGCTTTCAAGTATCACCTAGTTTCGAAAGCGTTCTTTTTGTCGAACCGGCATTTCAGGTAAACTGGGCAACTCCTCGGAAATACGCTTTTCCCCAAGAATATGTAATGCCTCATCTTGCAAGGCACTCCATCGGAGAAAGGGCAATTCGATTCCATTTGCAATGAGGGATAGTAGACTTCTCCACTCCACTTTTACTCTTTCCCAGTCTCCCGCACTGAGTTCGTGGTCTGGATGATTTTGGCTCTTGATGATAGATTCGTCTCGGATGATCTCGGCTGCACCCTCTCCATATTCAAGAGGTAGACCGGCTCGTAAATAACCGGAACAATCCCGAAAACCAAAAGTCTCCCGACAAACGATTGCCAGACGGGACTCAGACTGGCTGAAAGAAACAAAGCGGTGCCCTGCCCTCAAATTCACCAAATCGAGAACTAATTCTTTTATGGGGTAATTTTGATCTTCTAAAGCCGCGGCAATTGCCAAACCCTCGCCTCTTGAGAAACAACTAAATACCGTACCTCTCATGGTGGGCTTTGCCTTTTCATCAATCAGGCCAAGTTCGAACCATGCCTCTGCAGCGGTAAGGTTTTGAAGACTATCAGCATCTTTGGAATCGGACATGTCACGAAAAGGGGAGTCGTACACTCTAGTAGTCTGGCGCAAAGGCGGGTTTAGTAAAATTTTACCGCGGGCATCCCGCCATGCTAAAACAGTTGCACTCTCATAACGCAGACGAGCACCCAAAACTTTTCCGCGATCAATAAAACAATCTAATTCCCCTCCGGTTGAAACTCGGGGGAAGAATTCTCGCAAGATTTCTTCCAGTCCATCACGCCTCCATTTCTTACGGGAAAATTTCTTTCGGACTTTAGGCTCTTCTGCTCTCACCGCCTCCCTCAACTTATTTCGAAACGACTTGATCAAAGTCACCCAAGCTCCATTCGAATCTTGATCATAAACTGCCAGTGGTAATTCCCTTCCATAAGTCGGGTTTTTCCTTTTGCCAAACCTACAAGGATTTCCCGCTTGGACTTTACTAAGGGTATCAGGCAAGGTCAGGGCACTGACCCACTCTCCTTTCTTCAAAACCAGTGCATCGCCTAATTTAGCTTGTAACTTCCCTCCTCTTCTCTCCCACAGACCAATTGAATTCCGCATTTCAATCACATGATCTCGTTCATCACTTTCTTCGACCCCGGCTTTTTCAGATTCTTTTTTTGAATTCTTTAACTTGATGAAATCAGATAAGGAGTTACGAAAACCCAAATGAACTTCTTGGTCTGAGAAAAGTCTTTGGGCCAGCCATCGAGCCGCTTCAACATGATTCTCTTTCTTAACTACCGCATCGCCCATAATTCGGATTAAAGCAGGCCAGTCCAAAGTAGAGGAACGCTTCAACTTTAGTGGTCTTGCATCCGCCATCCGTGCTTGTTTCGGGGCCACGATAATATATCCGCGGTCATCTAGGCCACGGCGGCCTGCACGTCCAAACATCTGGAGCAATTCATCCGGACGAAGGAGAAAAACACCTTCATCGGTTCGATATTCCCGGTCAGTCACGAGCACGGATCTCATGGAGAAATTAATGCCAGCGGCCAATCCAGTTGTGGCAACTACAACTTGGAGCTGCCCTGTTTTTGCAAGGGGTTCAACCAAACCTGCACGCTTGATGTAATCAAGACCACTATGATGATAAGCGACTCGTCGCTTCAGCAAGGAAACCAATTCTTTACCCCCGACTTTTTTTTGTTCCGTTGTCAATTCCAGTGAGTCCACCTCGGGTAATTCTGCGGCCAATTGCCTGGCTAGTTCTTCAGCAGCTTTTCGACGAGGGGCAAAGACTAGTAACGGGCCAAGGTTTGCACTTAGGGCAGCATGAATTAATTTTGGCCAGTGTCCTCTGATCTTCCTTCCCTGAAAAGGCCTTCGTAACAAAGCTTCAGCAAAAACTTCTTCGAGGGGAACCGGACGCTTTCCCTCGGTTACTAAAGAGACTTTTCTCCCATGACTTCTTAACCAATCCGCAACTTCTAAGGGATTGGCAACACTTCCACTCATCAGCAGTAAACCTACCCGGTTGGGAGAGACCGCCAAAGTAACCTCGTACCCAGGTCCCCTCCTTAAATCACCCAGCATTTGGTATTCATCCACTACAAATAAATCCGGTCCCTTCCCCGAGCCTAGAACATTTCTCTGCGTCTCCAGGGTTGCCACTATTATTCTGGCATCGGAACGAAAGCGTAAATCACCAGTAACCAGTCCAACTTCCCAGCCTCGCTCCTTCCATTCTCGGAATTTGTCGTTGGCTAAAGCTCGAGTTGGTACGGTATACACCGCCCTTCCTTTCCAACCACTATCAATTAATTGCTCAAACACATAAGTCTTACCGGCTCCAGTAGGGGCGTGTAGGACCACATCATCTCCTTGACGCAAACAATTCAACGCCTTTCTTTGCCATATGTCCGGTAAAGAAAGCCTTTCTCCAAATTGTGTGCTGTTTGTTTGCATTTTTCCCGCTACCTATTTGCATAACATAGAATAAAGAAAATTTCACCACATCCAATTAACTTTTAATTAATCCAACCTCTTTTTTCATGATCAATATTATCGTAGCTTGTGACCGAAATAAACTGATTGGGCACCAGGGTAAATTACCTTGGAAAATTGAAAAGGATTGGAAATACTTCCTAAATAAAACAATGGACGGCATCCTGATTATGGGAAGAGTATGCTTCGAAGATTTCGAATCGCATGCGGCCTCACGAGAGGTAATCGTTTTAAGTAAAGCCCACTCTGGATCTTTTAAAAATGCACATCGATGTCATTCCTTAAGTGAAGCCCTCCATCTTGCTCGGAAATCAAAAAAGGAAATCTGGATTTGCGGGGGTAAAAAAGTTTATCAAGAAGCAATGCCGATCGCAGACCGTTTATATATCACACTCATTGACTCCGTTTTTGAGGGAGATGTATACTTTCCAGATTGGCAAGAAACTTTTCCGCGAGAAATTTCCTGCATTGAATCACAAGAAAATAAAATTAAGCTTAAGTTTTTGATTTTAAGTAAGAAATAAAACTTTTCCATTGGCTTGCTTCTTCTTAACCATTAGTTACGATAAATTTTTTGAATTCGCATATGGAAAAACCACGTTTTTTATCTTCAAACGATCTTGAACAAATCAAAATCGAATTTGGAACCCCCTCTTTCGTTTATGATGAAAAAACTTTGAAAGAAAATGCCCGCTCGGTCTTAGCCTTTCCAAACGAGTTTGGCCTTTTTGCCAGATACGCCATGAAAGCAGCTCCTACCGCTGCAATTTTAAGAATTTTCAACATGGCTGGGATCGGTATTGATGCAAGTTCGGTCCACGAGGTTGATAGAGCCATTCGCTCCGGTTATGGAACGGAATCCATTTCCCTTAGTTCTCAAGAATTATCGGAAGAAATCAAGTACTTCATCCATGATGGAGTGAAAGTAAACCTTTGCTCCCTAAACCAAATTCACCGTTTTGGAACCTGGCTTCCAAATCAAAGAGTCGGATTACGCTTCAACCCTGGAATGGGGTCTGGTGGAACCAATCGCACCAATGTTGGGGGACCCGCCAGTAGTTTTGGGATTTGGAAAGAAGATTTGGAAGAAGCCAAAAGGCTATGCGGCGAGTATGGTTTGAAAGTAGAAAGGATTCATACTCATATCGGTTCAGGTTCGGACCCCGAAGTTTGGAAAAGGGTTGCTTCGATGAGCTTGGATATCGTGAGGAGATTCCCGAATGTTCAGTCCCTGAACCTGGGAGGTGGTTATAAAGTGGCTCGAATGCTTGATGAAAATGCGACGGACTTACAAGAAATTGGAGAACCGGTAAAAAATCTTTTTATCGATTTCGCTAAAGAAACAGGAAGGAAGTTAAAATTGGAAATCGAGCCGGGCACATTCCTTCTTGCCCATGCTTGTAGTCTGGTAACTCATGTGCAAGATATTACAAGCACCGGGAAGGATGGATACCGTTTTCTTAAACTTAATGCAGGAATGACAGAAATTCTTCGCCCCAGTCTATACGGAGCCCAACATCCTATTTTCATTATTCCTGAAGCAGGGCAGGAAAAATTTCGGGACCATTGCCCTCAAGTGGTGGTAGGACACTGCTGTGAATCTGGAGATTTACTCACTCCCGCCAGTGGCG
>DBVA01000169.1:7322-16152 GCA_002308735.1 Opitutia bacterium UBA1276
TGGTAGGCCACTGCTGTGAATCGGGAATTTTCCCCCCCCCCGCCAGTGGCGACCCCGAAGCTTTAGCTCCTCGAAATTTACTTCGGGGTGAAGTAGGTGATTTTTGCGTCATTGAGAGCACTGGAGCATATTGCTCTTCGATGTCCGCAAAAAATTACAACTCCTTTCCAGAAGCTGCAGAAATTTTGAAAAAAGAAGATGGTAGCCTTTCATTTATAAGGAAAAGACAGACTTTTGATCAGTTGATTGAAAACGAAGTCGTTCCGTGAAGGTAAGCGGATTATCCCACTTTTCCCTTGGGCAAGCAGTGCCTAAAAGAGATCATGCGGTTTGCGTAAGCCTACCCACGATCAAAGACTTGATAGGATACGAAGAGAAAAACCCTAAAACTTTAGCGGCAATGAGATCGGGCTATCCTCGTTTTGTAAGAAACCATCGAATCAAAGAACTCGACCATCACTACAAACAAATAGATGGCAAAGATGGAAAAGAGAGTTTTTTCTTCAGTAATCACTACGATTGGGAACTTTTCAGAAAATTGTACCCCATTACAGATTGGAGCAAAGATGATTGTGATGGTTTGATTCGTGTGTGTATCCCCAAGGATAGTAAAAGTGCCCAACTTTGTAGGCTTTTCCAACAACATAGCGGAACTGGAATCTCATCCCGGTATGCAGAGGATATTCTTTACCGTAAAGGGATCATTTCCCAGCGTGAATTCATACGCACTTCAAAATCCTCATCTACGGAGGAAATTTGTAAAGTTATTTCCAAAGCCCACGGCCCGGAGATTGATGCCGAAGATGTCTTGTTGGCGAACTCCGGAGCAAATGCCTTTTACTCTCTCTTCCAAGCTGCCATTGAAAATGCTCGAGCCCAAAAGAAAAAAATTTGGATCCGTCTCGGTTGGCTTTACTTGGATACCATTGAGACAATGGAACTTCTCGTGAAAGAAGATGAAAAGATTGTATCTTTTTACAGGCTTCAAGATTTTAATAAATTGAAGGCATTATTCGCTGATTTTGGCCATCTAATTGCCGGTGTTATCACTGAATTTCCTACCAACCCACTGATGCAATCATTTAATTTGGAAAACTTGCAAGCACTCTGCAGGAAACATCAAGCTTTGCTGATAGTCGATCCAACCATGGTTTCTCCCAAAAATGCCAAGGTTTCCAAATTTGCGGATATTGTAGTTAACAGCCTTACCAAATACGCCAATTGGGAGGGAGATGTAATGATGGGAAGCTTAGTTTTCCCCAAGCAGTCCCGCTTAGGGCGTTCCTTGATGCAGAGGACTCAGGATCTTATTTCCAGACCATTCAGTAGAGATTTGGATCGTTTGGCAGAACAAATCCCTTTCTATGAGAGCTTCATTGAGCACACGAATGCAAGCACCATCAAAGTAGCTGAATTCTTAATGGGTCATCCAGAGGTTAAAGAAGTGCGCTGGGCTTATCAGTCAAGATGCTCCGAAAATTATCAAAGATTAGCAGGCGATGCAAAGCCAGGCTGTGTTATTAGCTTCGAAATCAAAGGTGATTTTGAGACTTTTTACAACTCATTGGGCATGCTTAAAAGTCCAAGCTTTGGAACCGAATTCTCACTTTGCTGTCCTTATGTTTATTTAGCCCATTACTCCATGATGCATAATGAGGATGGGAAAAAACAACTTAAAGAAGCTGGAATATCCCCACAACTACTTAGGTTGTCCGTGGGCTTGGAACCCAGCGATCAGATTATTTCCGTACTGAGAGAATCCCTGGACTTAGTTCATTCGAACTCGTGAGGGTCCAAGACCTTGCGAATTCTTCTCTTGGAAAGCCGAACATAGGAGGGCACCCCGTTTTCGAAGGGAACCTGAACTTCGCCCTGAATAAGAGGTTGGCAATATTTTATGAATTTTGCGTTCATACTTATTCCATCTTCCGAAATCCAATCTTCTGGAATTTCTTTCACTCCATTCGCGATTTCCGACAACGGTGCTAAACTCGTCTCGCATTGGTAATTTTCACCTTCCGCTCGGACTAAAATTACCATTTTATCAGTCTCACCGGAAACCGCAGCTTTAACCGCAGCCTTTCCAGCCATAAAAGCCTCATCATTATCAGTCTGCGAAGAACAATGAGCTGCAGCCCTTTGTCCAGTTCCCAATTTTGAAGATCGGGCCTTAACCGCAAGGTTTTGCTCCACGACACTAGCTAAGAAATCTCCAACTCCACCGAGTTGCTGATGACCAAATGCATCCTGTCCGGAGGCTGAATTGGCGATGTAGTTTCCATCTTTATCGATCAAGCCTTCCCCGACCACTACCAAACAATATTTATTTTTCTTTAAGACCGCTTGAACATCTTCAACAAATTTATCTTTAGAAAAAGGAACTTCTGGAAGCAGAATCAAATGAGGTGCATCATTGGCATTATCTTTGGCCTTAGCCAGAGTGGAACCTGCCGCAATCCAACCAGCATTTCTGCCCATTACCTCAATAATCGAAACCAAATCATGTTGCCCCATCGCTTCGTGATCCATCGCTGATTCCCGAACAACTGAGCAGATATATTTCACCACACTGCCATAACCTGGACAGTGATCGGTGGTAACCAAATCGTTGTCGATCGTTTTTGGAACACCGATGACCCTTAACTCATAGCCCTTACTCTGGGCAAGCTTCGAAATCTTATCCGCTGTATCCTGTGAGTCATTCCCTCCACAATAGAAGAAATAACGAATATTATGAGCTTCAAACACTTCTAAAATTCGCTCGTATTCCTGGTCTCGCTTTAACTTAAAACGGCAGGTACCTAATGCAGAAGCAGGAGTGTAGCGAAGCCCTCTAACATTCTGTTGCGATTCCTCGGCAAGATCGATGATCTCCTCATTCAGGATTCCTAGAACTCCATTCATTCCACCGTAAACCTCTTCGATGCATGGGTTATTAAGTGCTTCGGCGACTACTCCTGCGACACTTGCGTTAATAACGGCAGTTGGTCCTCCTGACTGGGCGACCAAACAATTTCCTTCTAGTTCCTCTGACATGACAAAATTTAATGATGAAAAAGGTACATTCTTTCAACGAACAGAGGTACATTGGCAATCGCAAAAATTTTACAATCCCTGAAAATCTTCCGAAGTTGTGGGTTCTAGAGTATTGCGGGAGGTTGATAATTTTGAGCATTTGGAAATCTTCCACCCCAAGATTCGGCTTTTTTCACAAAATATTCCACCTGACCATGGGCCGCCCCCACTCTCTTTTCTCCTTCTTTCATCAGGTTTTCAATTTTTTTCGTACCGAGACCAATGCGAGGATCACTTCCTAAGCGCGTAATTAAATCATTTTCTTTGACTACACCCGTTCTTAATTCCTTCACGGTGGCGACAGCGTGCTCTTTGATCGCGGCATGGGCATCCTCTCTTCCCGCTCCTTCTTTTACTGCTTCCATCATAATTGTGGTTGAAAGTAAAAAAGGCAGGTATTTTTTGGATTCAGATTCAATCACAGATGGAAAAACTTCCATTTGTTTCAAGACAGTGAGAAAGGTATCAAGCAAGCCATCTATTGCAAAAAAGGCATCAGGAAGCGCCACTCGTCGAACTACAGAGCAGGATACATCCCCCTCATTCCACTGATCGCCCGAAAGTTGAGAAACCATGGTCAGATAGCCATTAAGGATGGCGTGAAAACCATTGATTCGCTCGCAGCTTCGACTGTTCATCTTATGAGGCATTGCAGAGGAACCGGTTTGTCCCTTGGCAAATCCCTCCCCTAGCAATTCATGACCGGCCATGATTCGCAAGGTCTTCGAAAAACTAGATGGGGCAGATGCCATCTTACTTAGTAAAGAAACCACTTCAAAATCTAAGCTCCTTGGGTAGACTTGTCCTACATTTTCCCAATTCGCAGTGGCACCCAAATGAGCGATAACCTTTTGATCCAGTTCTTGTGCTTTTTCCACGCTACCCAGCAAAGTGACTTGATCCAAGCATGTCCCCACCGCCCCTTTCACACCCCGGTATGGATAATTCGCACACAACCTGCTCAAGGCCTCCACATTTCTCTCTAATTCTTCTCCCCAAGAAGCAAAACGTTTACCTAAAGTAGTCAGCTGGGCAGGCACATTGTGAGAACGTGCAGTAATTGGAAGATCTTTAAATTCCTCTGCCCTTTGTGCTAATGCCAATAGAGCAGCAATCGATTTCTCTAGAATGATACCAAGTGAACGATGGATCTGCAATTGTTCGACATTCTCGGTTAGATCCCGACTGGTCATTCCCTTGTGAGCGTGTTGATGACCTGCCTTATCTGCAAATTCCTCAAGTCTTGCCTTCACGTCATGCTTTGAAACCTGCTCGCGCTTTCGGATGCCTTCAAGATCTACCACCGCTTTTACCTTTTCAGAGCTTTCAATTGCCTCGAGATCAATATCCAAGCCTAATTCCCTTTGAGCACGCATGACGGCAATCCAGAATTCCCTCTCGAGAATAACTTTACCGGTTGCCGACCAGATTGATTTTATTTCGACCGATGCATAACGCTCAGCCAACGCATTGGGTATTTCCACGCTCATTTATTTAAGGTTCAAGTTTTTCAAGTTTTTCACACACTTCTCTGATTATAAATTCCGGGGTAGAAGCACCTGCAGTTACTCCAACCGTCTGAAATTTCTTCAACGAGTCCAAATCCAAATCTTTAAAAGTCTCAATATGAAAGGTTGGCTTTTGTTGCTCCGCTGCAAGCTTCGCAAGCTTTCTGGTATTTGCCGAGTGCTTCCCGCCAATGACCACGATTGCTTCCGCTCCTTCTTGGACCAGACCGACCAAATCGGACTGCCTTTCCTTGGTCGCACCGCAGATGGTATCGAAAACGGCAATATTGGGATAGATTTCGGATAATTTCCTTGATACCTCTTTAAATTCATGAGTGAACATGGTGGACTGAGAAACGAGGGCTACTCCACCCTTAAAAGGAGGAAGGCTAGCCAATTCAGTTACATTTCTCACGACATGGCTTTTCCCCTTCGCATATCCCATTAGTCCGATTACTTCCGGATGTTCTGGATCACCGAAAATTACGATGTCATATCCTCTCTCCGCATGCACTTTCACTTTACCCGCAATGATTCCTACATCTGGACAAGTGCCGTCCCGGAATGGCAGTCCTAGGCCCTTTAAATATTGCCTCCTCTCGGGAGAGATCCCATGAGCTCGGACAACCACGACAGATTCCTTATCTTCTTTTTTACTTAGCTCCAATTTCGACTGACTTTGATAATCACCCACTTCACGAATGTCTTCCGAACTTAATGCACTCATCATTTGACGGTTGTGAATCAAGGGGCCATCTGTGTAGACGGTTTTTTTTCCTCCTTGTGCTTCATCCCGAGCAACTTGCACTGCTCTTTCAACTCCCCAACAAAACCCTGCGCTTTTTGCCCTGATTACTTTCATAGTTCTTTACTACTACTTATCTTTTCGCCTTCAATCGAGCAATATTGATTTGCAAAAGCCTTCATTTCCCGAAAAAAAGATGAATGCCGACATTTTCTGTGCCTCATACTCACGCCCTTACTTTACTTACACTTGTAAGTTTTACCTCTGTTTTTTCGGCGGATAAACAAAAGGAAAAAAAAGAAAGCATTTATCAGCTAAGAACTGCTTCACGAGATGGAATTGGTAAGTTTTACATGGGCAGAGAGATTTCCCAAGTCATGGGGCACTTGGGAGCTTCTTGGCTAGAAAGACCTAAAAGGGAACAAGAAGAAAGAACGGATCTTCTCATTAAAAGTATGCAGATCAAACCAGCGGATCGGATTGCCGATATTGGTGCAGGCTCCGGTTACTTCTCTTTCAGAATGTCAGATTTGGTCCCCGATGGAAAAGTATTTGCGGTTGATATTTCTCCTCAAATGCTCGGTATTATTCGGGCCAGAATCAAAGAAAAAAAGGTCGCAAATGTTGTCCCCATTCAAAGCACAATCACTCGAACCATGCTTGAACCGTCTAGCATTGATAAGGCTTTAATCGTAGATGCATACCACGAATTTTCCCACCCTAGAGAAATGGCAAATTCCATTTTCAAGGCCCTTAAAAAAGATGGACTATTGATTTTGATCGAATATAGAAAAGAAGATAAGAAAGTTCCCATTAAACCCCTTCACAAGATGACTGAAAAGCAGGCAATTAAAGAAATTGAAGTGGTTGGATTCAAATGGGAAAAAACCCTTTCAGTTTTACCTCAACAACACTTTATGATTTTTAAAAAGAAGTAGTTCTTTTTGAAATTTAAAATAACCATTCACTACCTAATCACCCACCAGAAATTCTATCTACAATGAAGAAAATCTTACTCTTTTCCTTGTTAGCCCTCCCCCTTTTGATCCCCTCATTGAGCTACGGCTTGGAGGTGGCAGGCTTTACTTTTAATCCGCCCAGTGAATGGGTTTCCTCCAAACCAACTTCCAACATGCGCAAGGCTCAGTTTGAGGCCCAAAGCAAGTCCAAGGAAAAAGCGGAAATCGCTTTTTTCCACTTTGGCTCCACCGGTGCAGGCGGGATTCAAGCCAATGTGGATCGCTGGATGAAACAGTTCGAGGACCCTCAGGGAAAAGTGGTAAAAACTGAAAAATTTGGGGATAACAGCCTAACCTTTGCACAAGCCCATGGAACTTTTCTAAGTGGAAGGCCTTTTGGACCTAAAACCCCGAAACCAGGCTATGCATTAACTGCTGCCATCATCGACGGCCCTGCTGGTTCCATTTTCATCAAAATGACTGGCCCCAGGGCTGCCGTGGATGAGCATACGGATGCCCTAAAGAAAATGGCGCAAGCTGCGGTCAAAAAGTAAATGCATAACCCTATTATTTGCCCGTCGCTGCTATAATTCCTTCAAGTACGCACTGGGCATATTCTTCAACCAAAGATAACCTTGGTACAGCCCCAAAATTCTTGGTTCCCTGGTATGGACCAAGTTGAATCCGTTCATATTCCGTTTTCGAATTGGCAATGTATGGTTCCATAAAAACAACCGGGCATTGATAAATTCGATTGGCCAATAAATTTCTTGCCCAAACTCCTGGGGTATTTCCTACCTTTAAGGCATTAGGTCCTTTGTAGGCAAAAGCAGGTAATCCTGTTTTCCGGCCAAAAGAAATACTTACTTTCTCAGCAAAGATTTGCTCCGTTCTTTGCCAAGCGTTAAGCAATCGAAAAATCATCTCAAAACGCTGATCATCAAAGGCTAATTCTCCGCCCATGTAGCAACCATTAACCAGAACATGATAATCATTTCGGTCAACAAGCTCCTTCTTATTTTCATCGCTCCAGGGAGCCGCATTCAGATGGAGGCAAACCGTCAAGTCGGGCTGAATGTGATCATTGATGAGTTTAGCTCGTGCATGGATTTCACTGACCCTGTAAAACATCATCTCTCGTCTTTTTCTTTTCAAAATTTCGATTTCTTCCACTGGCAAACTCGTAAAATCCCTTTCTTTGGTCCAAGTTTCCGCCCATGCCTCAAATGCCTGCGGTTTTTCTTTGGTAACTGGTTTTAAATTACTTCGTACTAGAATGGCCTTGAACCCTTTTTCCTCGAGTAAATCCTTTACCCTTTTGGCAACCTTTAGGGAGAGATCTCCCTCCTTTACGAAATCATCCTCTCCGATTCTAAAACTTCTTCCCTCCATTTCCGCATATTCTCCACCTATGTGTCCGGGATCCAAGGCAATCGTGTTGATCTCTAAGGGGACGCTAAGGTTCTGATCTTTTTCTTCCCTTTTAGAATTGGGCACGCACTGCAAGATATACCAATCTTCTTTTCCCGCCCTTTTTCTGATTAATACCTGTCCGGGTTTAAATTTGATCCATGGCTTCCACCAGCTCTCCCTCGGACAATAAATATCTTTGAGTTCGGAACGAAAACTCTCCAACGACCAAAGGTTTTGAAATGGATCCAATCGTGACCAATCCGGTTTCTGACCTAGAGGAGTAACTTTAGCACCAATATTCAGGTTTACGAAAAGCAAAACCATTAGAATTACCCACTTATTTCCCACGGATATTATAATGAATCGACAGAAAGGATTTGCAAAGTCTTTTCTTTTCCCCGAGGACTGCATGCGAAAGCTATGTCAATGGAGCAAAATGAAGAGCCCAAAACATTCTTCAAGAATAAAGAAATTCTTGTATTGGAAGACGATTCTTTTTTAGCAAAGCGCCTGGCTGCAAAATTTGAGAAACTTGAAGTCGGAGTAACCACTTGCATTAACCTGCAGGAAGCAAGAAAAGCACTTGAGAATTTTGTTTTCGATTTTGCTTTGCTTGATCTTAACCTTCCCGACGGGGAAAGCCTTGAACTTCTTCGCGAAGAATTACTACCAAGTAATACCTTCACTATTTTAATGACCGCAGAAGGTGGAATTCAACCGGCGGTAGAGGCAATGCAACTCGGTGCTGTTGATTACTTAAGTAAACCTTTTGAAATGGATGAAATCCCCTTTCTTTTTCTGAAGTGTGACAGGCAGCGGAAAAATCAAAGGCTGCTCCAACATGACTCTGAGAGGAGGAAGCGAAAAACTGCCGGCTTGTTTTTCGAAGGTGCCTTCAAGGAGGACTTACATCAACTTACAAAAATTACCGATGTAGACCAGCGACTTAAAAATAACCTCCCTCCTCTTCTTATTGATGGCCCAACTGGATCCGGTAAGTCAACTTATGCTCGTTGGGTTCACGACCATGGCCCTCGCCATGGATCTGCTTTCGTTGCCCTGAATTGTTCAGCAATCCCAAATAATTTAATTGAATCTGAATTATTTGGACATGAAAAAGGTGCTTTTAC
>DBVA01000018.1:0-9215 GCA_002308735.1 Opitutia bacterium UBA1276
ACACTTCTCATGGATTCGGGCAGGGCGATGATTTGCTCGAAAACCCAAAAACCTAAAATTAAATAAGCGGGAAGATGAATCGTCCCGATCAAGATCAAAAACCAATAGAAAACTCGAATATTTGCTCTTGGATACACCAATAAATAACCCGCAATAACCCCTGAAATGGCTCCCGAGGCACCGACCATGGGAATTTTGGATTCAGGGTCCACATATAATTGGGCAAAAGTTGCAGCCACACCACAAAGTAAAAAGAAGAAAAAGTATCGGACTTTTCCCATGGCATCTTCCACATTATCTCCAAAGAGATATAAAAAGTGCATATTCCCCAGAAGATGCAAGATTCCTCCGTGACTAAACATCGAAGTGAAAATTGTAGTCCATTCCCATGCCGCACCCTCGATACTAAAGGGAGTGAGTTGTTTGGTAAATGTAAACGGGATGAATCCAAAATTCGAAAAGTAGGCCATTTGTTCCTTTTCTTCTAGGGGAAATTGATAAACAAAAAAAACCCAAAGGTTTCCTGCTATGAAGCACCAGTTGACTAGAGAAAAGCTACGAGTTGGGTTGTCGTCTTTGTAGGGAAAAAGAATCATCTAGTATACAACTTACGACTATACTCAATTCTTGCTTGATTAAAAGTTTCTTGTCCAAATAAAATAAATCGGTGCAGGATGATAAAATGACAAAACAAGATCCTAGACCTCGATTAACGGTCTTCCGGAGTGAGTCAGGGATTACGATCTCTTTTGGAAACAAAACTTATTTTATCGATGTCTCTGAGCCCTTTCATAATATTGCACTTAAAGCGCTAGAGGGTGACGATTACATACCTTTTTATGTTGAAGTTGCTCGCAGGGAGGGGATGGGAGAGGAATTTGCAGCATCTATTGCTCATCAGGTTGAGAAAGTACTTGCCGAAGATTTTGAGGAATAGGGCGAATTATTCCAATTTGTAGAGCTTAGGGGAACGGCCGGTAAAAGTGGAATTTGGTTCGGTCGGTACATACCTTGCACCAGGACCAAAAATCCTTGAATGGATCGCCAAGATTTCCACATGTCCATTCTTTGCTTCATAGCAGATTCTTAACTTGAATGGCTTTTCCTCTGGACCAGTAAAAACGATGGAGTCCACCGTTTTCCCCTTCAGGGTTGATTGCTGATAAGCCCCCTTGAGGACTTCACTCCAGTATCCTTTTAATTCTGCTTGGTTTCCGTTAAAAAAGAAAATGGAAACCCTGTTTTTGGACCCAATTTCGCCTTCGTAAATCCCGTCGAGGCCACTTCCTCCACAACTTACCAAGAGAATGAAAATTAAGAGGGAGGCGATTCTAGACATCAATGACATCATCGTCTTTCTTTCTGGAATGAAAGGAACTGGATGCAAAGCCCTTGCCGGTCGTAAAACTTTTAGTGAAATGTTTTTGAATTTTATTGGCAATGGATCTCCTAATTCCGGGAACCAAAAGAGCAAAGCCCAAGCCATCGGTTATAATTCCGGGAGTAAGTAATACCATTCCACCAATTACAACCATAGCCCCTTCCACCATTTCCAAAGCTGGGGGTCGACCATTTTGCATTTCAGTTTGGATTTTCCGAAGAATAGAGAGGCCTTGCTGGCGGGCAAGAGTTGCACCCAAAATTCCCGTAAAAACAATTAAACCCAGGGTCGGCATCCATCCAATCCGAACCCCGAGCATCATCAACAGCACGAGTTCCGCTGTAGGAATGACAATAAACAAAAAAAGTAATGTAACAAACAGCATAAAATCGTATGTTGATAAGATAGGGAACTTTTAACCTAAAGCAAAGGTGAATTATAAATTCCTTAGGGATTCACCCATGATTATCAATGGAGGTAATTTGGTTCGCTTTCTTTTTATCAGTTCCCTAGAATACCTCCCCTTCATTAAAATACTCTAACTTGCTGTAAATATGTATAAATTAGTTTTACTTCGTCATGGTGAAAGCCAGTGGAATCTTGAAAATCGTTTTACTGGATGGCACGATGTCAATCTAACCGAACAGGGTGAGCGCGAGGGCCGGGAAGCGGGTCGTCTACTCAAGGCAGAAGGATTTAAGTTTGATGTCGCTTATACATCCGTGCTTACCCGAGCAATTCGTACCCTTTGGCTTGCCCTTACGGAAATGGATCAAGTGTGGATTCCCGTCCACCGGGAGTGGCGCCTGAATGAGAGGCATTATGGATCTTTACAGGGATTAAATAAAGCGGAGACCGCTGAAAAGCATGGAGATGATCAAGTATTGGTATGGAGAAGGAGTTACGATATTCCACCACCTCCGATGACTAAGGATGATCCAGGTTATGCAGGAAAAGATCGTCGTTATGCTAACCTAGACGAAGCAAATATTCCTTTAACTGAGTGTTTGAAGGATACTGTCGCCCGGTTCCTTCCTCTTTGGGAAGAAACGATTGCCCCTCAAATCAAATCCGGTAAGCAAGTTTTAATTGCCGCCCATGGCAATTCATTACGGGCTTTGATTAAGTACCTAGACGGGGTAACTGAAGGAGAAATTATTGGTATGAATGTTCCCACAGGGATGCCACTGGTTTATGACCTCGATGAGAATCTTAAGCCAACAAACCGACAGTATCTGGGGGATGCTGAAAAAGTTGCGAAGGCGATGGAAGCGGTTGCTAACCAAGGGAAAGCGAAATAATAAAAGGCCGCCAGCCTGCCCTGTGACTTGCACTTTAAGCGATTTTGTTAATAATTACATTTTATGAAAACTCCTAGTGATCAAGAAAAGCCACTAAAGAGAGAATACGATGATTCCTTCGTAGTGACTCCCGAGTATCGTGCCTCCTTGCCGGATGTACAGAATTCTGGCGATTCTGAGATGGAAGGTGCAAAAGTGCCAATTTTACAAGTCGGCATATCAGGTTTTAAACTTCCTCTCCGTTTTGTTGGACCTGACGGCGAGAATTTAGCAGTTGAAACGAAAGTAACTGGTACGGTTAGTTTGGATGCGGACAAAAAAGGAATCAATATGTCCCGCATCATCCGAATTTTTTACGAGTATAAGGACGAAGTCTTTTCTCCAGAAATCCTGGCTGAAATTCTTACCCATTACAAAAATAAATTGGATTCAAAAGAATCTCGTATCAAAGCGGATTTTTCTTACCCCATGATTCAAAGAAGTCTTCGTAGCGGATTGGAAGGCTATCAGTATTATGGATGCAGCTTCGAAGGTTTGATCGACCGTGCTGACCGAGTTCGAAAAATTGTTCATTTTGATTTCGTATATTCTTCTGCTTGTCCGTGTGCGTCTGAACTGTCGGAGCATGCGAGGCAGACTCGTGATTTGCTCGCTATCCCACATTCCCAACGGAGTAAAGCAAGGGTTAGTGTTGAAGTTCACCCTGACCGCGAGCTCTCCCTTCTTGAGTTGAGGGATATGTGTATACAAGCTTTGACCACGGAAACTCAAGTCATGGTCCGTCGGGAAGACGAGCAGGCTTTTGCGGAAATGAATGGTGCCGAAGTCAAGTTCGTGGAAGATGCGGCACGGTTACTCTACGCCCAATTGTCCGACGATTCTAGAATTATCGACTTCCGTGTGGTCTGTTCTCATTTTGAATCTCTCCATTCTCATGATGCAGTTGCGGTACTTTGCCGGGGTATTGATGGAGGTTTTCGAGCTGAATACGAAGATTTCTCCAACCTCATTATTTGATCTATTTCGTCTTTTTCTTGGGACCTTAGTCCTTTGACATGAAATTCGAAATCATTCGGGAAGCCGATTGGATTTCAAGGCATCAGTCTGAAATTGAGGGTTTCCGAAAAAAAGCAGATTTTGATAACCATTATTTTGCCAGTCCTTGGTTACAAGTCTGGTTTGAGAGACAATATCCGGGTACGGTTCCAGTGCTTCTTATTGTGCGGGACCCGCATGGTTCACTGGTAGGATTTTGGCCCTTTGTTGAGAGACCTGGAATCCTGGGATCCAAAGGTCTTTGGCCTTATGTTTATGATGAGGCGAATTATTTCCATCCGATTTGTTTGCAATCTGCAATCACTGAGCTGGTCACAGGATTACAGAGTTTGTTAGGGGAGTTTCTTTTCTGTTGGATCCCTCTGATGAAAGATTCTTTCTGGTATCACTTTTCGAATGCTCCAATCAAAAATGGAAAATATCTTTCCATTTCCCGTAGCCCAAGAAAGACTGCTCTACTTATTCCCCAAGAAGAGACTGAATTTAAGGACTTTTGGGATCAGCAAGCAGGATCGAAAAGTAGAAAATCTTTTCGCTATGATCAAAAAGCCCTTTCAAAAAAAGGAAAAATTTCGATCCAAAACTATAGTACTTTCAAGGAGATCAGGTCGGTGATGCCAGTAACCTGTGTGGTAGAGGTTGAGTCTTGGAAATCTAAGGAAGGTGCGGGTTTGTACACCGTTCGCGGGAAAAGAGGTTTCTTTTTCGAGTTACTGCCCGAATTGGCCGAGCAAGAAAATGCAAGGGTTGCAATTTTAAGTTTGGATGACCAACCCATTGCTTGGCAAGTTGAACTACTGGGTTCCGGAAATTTGGGAATCCATCATCTTGCATTTGATCAGAGATGGAAAAAATATTCTCCGGGCAAACAATTACTGCATCATCAGATATCTCTGGCTTGGGAAGAAGGAAGAACGATTGATTTTCTCCCGGGAAATTTTGAGTACAAAGAAAAGATTTCTACCCGGGTCGAATCTGTTCATGAATTTCACTGGTTTAAGCGATCAATTCGAGGTTTTCTGGCCAGGAGGTTAATCCTCGGAAATATAAAAGTGCGCCAGAAAATTAGGCAAAATTCAGGGAAAACAAAGATGAGTAAAACTATGAAAGAGATTCTTGAAGAAAAGAATGGATGATGAAAACGCTTTGCGGACCTATGCGTCTTCCTTATAATATAGTTTGATGAACGAACTATCCACCCAGCTTCAATCCATGCGTGAGCAATATGACTGCGAGCCCTTGCGTCGTTCCACGATGCATTCTTGTCCATTGGAACAATTTACGGATTGGTTGAACGAAGCGGTTTTAGCCAAAATCTATGATCCTAATGCCTGTAGCTTATCTACCGTTGATGAAAAGGGTTGCCCGTGTGCCCGTGCCGTACTTCTCAAAGGATTGGAAGGAGGCAAGTTTATCTTTTATACCAATTATAATAGTAGAAAAGCCAAGCACTTATCGACTAACTCCAATGCCTGTCTTCATTTTCCATGGTTCTCTTCACAGCGGCAGGTAATAATAACTGGCGAAGTTTCCAAAACCGAAGACCAAGAGGCTGAAGAATATTTCACTTCCCGTCCGACTTTAAGTAAACTGGGGGCGTGGGCATCCGATCAGAGTAATGATTTGGATTCCCGCGAAACCTTAGAAAAAGCTTTTTTAATGGCCCAGGAAAAGTATGGAGATAATCCACCCAAACCGCCACACTGGGGAGGTTTTGGCCTCAATCCAAAGAGTATTGAATTTTGGCAGGGGGGACCCAATCGTTTACATGATCGGTTTATGTACGAACTCGTCGGAAGTAGTTGGAATATGAAGAGGTTGAATCCATGACCGAAGACGAACCAACCAACAACGCAGAAACCTTGGACGAATTACTATCCATGCGAGGGAAACCTTTTTCTGACTGGAAAGAAGAGAGGAAATATTTACGTGATAAGTGGGGCATGCAAGGGAAGGAACTCCAGCTTGATTCAGAAGAATCCGGAGAGCACGAATCAACACCTGAAAATGTTAAAGAATCATGAACTGGAAAACTGCAGGTAATTACCAAGATATTTTTTATCACAAATCGGATGGTATCGCTAAGGTTACCATTAATCGCCCACACAAAAGAAATGCTTTTCGGCCCAAGACCGTCTCTGAAATGTATCAAGCTTTTTTGGATGCCCGGGAAGACCCCGATGTCGGGGTTGTCTTACTTACAGGTGCGGGTCCTCACACGGATGGCAAGTATGCTTTCTGTTCAGGTGGGGACCAAAGTGTACGGGGTGATGCTGGCTATATGGACGATGATGGAGTACCCCGGTTGAATGTCTTGGACTTGCAGAAACTGATTCGTAGCATGCCCAAGGTAGTGATTGCTCTGGTTTCCGGATATGCAATCGGTGGCGGGCATGTACTGCATGTGGTCTGTGACCTTACCATTGCCGCGGATAACGCGATCTTTGGCCAGACGGGTCCCAAAGTTGGCAGCTTTGATGGTGGGTTGGGTTCCAGTTATTTGGCTCGAATTGTGGGGCAGAAAAAAGCCCGTGAGATCTGGTACTTATGCCGTCAATACAATGCTCAGGAAGCTTTGGATATGGGTCTGGTTAATCAAGTGGTTCCCGTTGAAGATCTGGAAAAGGAGGGTATTCAATGGGCAGGAGAAATTTTGGAAAAAAGCCCATTGGCAATTCGTTGCCTTAAATCTGCATTCAACGCCGAACTGGATGGCCAGTCCGGTATTCAGGAACTTGCGGGCAATGCTACCTTATTGTATTACCTGTCCGAAGAAGGTTCGGAGGGCAAAAAGGCATTCTTGGAAAAAAGAAAGCCGAATTTCGAAAAGTACCCTTGGCTTCCCTAAACAAAATTTTTTTAATTTGGTCATAAACTCACCCGTTGGGAAAGCTACCTAAAGTTACAATTTTTTATCTACGATTCTGAGCGAATTGTACTCTTTGTCCGCCGTTCTTCATCTTCAGCTCTCCTTGATGGTAGGCAATGCGCCCGGATACAAAGGTAGTATCAATTGAATTGGTAAAAGTAAGGTGTGGAAAAGGGGACCACTGGCATTTGCTGAACAATTTGTTTTTACTTACTTCGGTATTCTTTGCCGGATCCACTACTACTAGATCTGCCCAGTATCCTTCCCGTAAATATCCCCGTTCTTGTGCTTGAAATAATCGGGCAGGTGCATGGCAAGCCCGCTCCACTACAGTTTCGAGCGAAAAACAACGCTGCTCGCACATCTCAAGGAGAAGTAATAAGGAATGTTGGATTAGGGGTAAGCCGGAGGGAGCCAGAAAATAAGATTGCTGCTTTTCATCCCAAGTATGTGGGGCATGATCGGTGGCAATCACGGAGATGGTTCCATGATCGACCGCCTTTCGAATCGCATCCCGATCCCTTGCCTTTTTGATCGCAGGGTTGCATTTAATTAAAGAACCCAGGGTGGAGTAACTCTGTTCTTCAAACCAGAGGTGATGTACGCAAGCTTCGGCAGTAATCCGCTCATGACCAGATGTGAAAAGCTTCAATTCTTCTTCGGTGGTTATATGCAGAACATGTAACTTTGCGTTTTCTTTTTCGGCCAGTTTCACCGCCATGGATGATGATTTTAAGCATGCTTCCCGGGAACGGATGTTTGGGTGTTCCGAAAAGGGTACCTCTTCTCCGAATTTTTCACGGGCCCGTGCCTCCAGGTCTTGTATCATCGGAGTATTCTCACAGTGGGTGGCGATAATGGTTGGAGCATGGCGAAAGATTTGTTCCAGAATTGCTTCCTCATCCACCAGCATATTACCGGTTGATGAACCCATAAAAACTTTAACCCCAGCAATGGAAGCAGGATCAATCGCCTTTACCTGTTCGAGGTTTTCATTGCTCGCCCCCAGAAAGAAGGCGTAATTAGCAAGGGAGTCCCCCTGTGCAATGCTACATTTCTCCTCAATTTTTTCAGAATCCAGGGTGGGGGGAGAAACATTGGGCATTTCAAAAAATGTGGTTACGCCACCAGCAACCGCAGCTTTAGATTCCGAGCCGATACAAGCTTTATGAGTCAATCCAGGTTCTCGGAAATGAACTTGGTCGTCAATCAGTCCGGGCAACACCAGTTTTCCACTCGCATCGATTACCTGACTTTTGGGATAAGTGTTGGGAAGATTAGAGCCAATATTTTCTATCCTACCATTTTTGATATACAAGTCTTGCTCCAGTCTGCTGCCCTCATTGATCAGGGTGCCACCAGTTATGACAAAATCATCCATTGGATTAAGCTTGGATCACTTCCACTGGCCCGTTCCTATGATTTGGTACTTGTAGGTGCAAAGTTCCTCTAATCCCATGGGACCCCGGGCATGGAGACGGTCGGTGGAGATCCCAATTTCAGCACCCAGTCCAAATTCAAAACCATCGGTGTACCGGGTGCTTGCATTCCAATAAACGGAAGAAGCATCCACTTCATTCAAAAAGCGTTCTGCATTTTTTTGATTCTCAGTAATAATGGATTCACTATGTCCGCTCCCGAATTGATTGATGAAGGAAATACCTTCCTCCACGGATTCGACAATTTTTACCGCGAGCCTGAGATCCAGGAACTCCTCAGCAAATTCTGCTTCTCCGGCAGGTGAAACTGCAAAACCTGCCAGTATGGATGTCGCTTCTTCATCGGCGAAAATTCGACAACCTTTTTGGATCAGTTCTTCCACGCAAGAAGGTAAAAATTTTTCCGCTACTGACTTTTCGACGATGAGGTTCTCAATTGCATTACAGACCCCAGGCCGTCCACATTTTGCAGAGACTGCAATTTCCTGAGCCATGGAAAGGTTGGCACTTGCATCGATGTACAAATTGCAGACCCCTTTGTAGTGCTTGATTACTGGAATCCTACTATTTTCCGCAACAAAGCGAATTAATCCTTCTCCACCTCTTGGAATGATGCAGTGAACAAACTCATCCATGGTAAGTAAATGATTCAATGCTTCTCTTTCAGTCGTTGAAATTAATTGCACCGCATCATTGGGCAAAGGGGAGGATCTCAAGACCTCGGAAATAATTTGAGCCAAGGCTCGGTTTGAATATTGTGCCTCTTTCCCTCCTCGTAGAATCGATGCGTTCCCAGATTTAAGGCATAGACCGGCACAATCAATGGTCACATTGGGGCGGGATTCGTAAATGATTCCAATTACCCCAATTGGAACTCTGGTTTTTCGGATCTCAAGTCCATTGGGGCGAGTTTTGGATTCAATGACTGCACCTACTGGATCGGGTAATTTAATCAATTGCCGGATGCCCTGAGCCATTCCGTCAATTCTTTCATGAGTAAGTCGTAATCGATCGATCATGGCAGAGCTCAACTTGTTTTCCTCCGCAGCATCCAGATCCTTTTGATTTTCTTCCAGTAAGGTCTTACGGTTCGACTCGAGGTTTTGAGCAATGGCTTTCAGGGTTTGATTCTTCTCCTCTTCCGTGGCCCCATTCAAGGCGAGTGATGC
>DBVA01000146.1:0-834 GCA_002308735.1 Opitutia bacterium UBA1276
AAAGCAGCATCCTTAAAGTGGATCCCATCCTCACTGTTAAACAATCGCAGGTGGGAGAGGGTGGACAGGTAGGTCTCACCCTTGTATCTGGGCTCGCGTGGATCCCTGGTATCCAACAGAGGGTCATCCAAATCAAAGGAAACTATTTCAACCGCTCCGTTTTTTAGAATGGGAAAAGAAATCTTTCCTTCCTTTTGTTCAGGTCTTTCCGCAACCCGAACCACCAGCCAAATCATTTCCTGAAATTGAAAAACTCCGGGATTTAAGAGGCACTCCACTTCCGTGCCTGAGTGGTGTGAGTCGACCTGCGAAGGTTTTAGGAGAGGGTTGAGGGGGTTGCGATTAGCAAGGTCAGTCATGAAATTATTTGACCAGGAAGGCATGGCCCCAGTCCGCATGGTCCCCTTCCGGTTTTCCATCGCGCCCGTTGGTAACGACTAGCTTGAGTTCATCCGCTCCCTCCACGGAGATGTCGAGTGGCTTGGCAGGTTCACCTTTTTTCATATCTCCACTATCAAAAACTTTTTCTTGGTCTACATGCACCTCAAATGTCAGGTAGGTATCCCGGCCCCCATCATTGTGGCCAACCATGCTGTAAAATCGTCTGAATTCCTTTCCACTGAGATCGTAGGTTATTTCGCTGTGGGCATGCGTGCCAATACCATGGGAAAATTTTTCACCGGCAATTTGTAGCTGGCCTCCGGTTATGGACCGGTTCTGCTTGGCGGTACTCCATCCAACTTTTACCTCTTTTGCCTCATCAATCTTTAGATAATGACGGTCTTCGGGTCTGTACTGGTCGACATCTCCCATGCCCGGACCAATGATTTCGAG
>DBVA01000146.1:1144-2433 GCA_002308735.1 Opitutia bacterium UBA1276
TTGTACAATTGCCACCAATTATTTTTTTCCTCGAGGCTGGTAATCCGAACTTTTTTTGCCACCTCCATATCGAATGGAATCGTGGTAACCTGAGCTCCCTCAAATTGATCCGCAACCGTAACCCAGGAGTCACCATTTTCAGAAATCTCCACTTTTACATTGCCGGGGTAATCCCCCCCTCTGGCAGTAAGGATAACCTTAAAGACATTACGCTGATGAGGGAATTCAGCCTCAATCCAAGTACCCACCTTTAAGGCTGCCTTGGTTGCAAAAGTAGTTTTCTCATCCTCATCCTGAATGAATTGGAGGTGTTGCTGACCATGACTTGCGGAGAGTTTCCAGAGTTTGATCTCGCTGCCAGAATTGAGGAGAACTTCGCGCAGGGAGGCCTCGGTGAATGCCTGAGTCATACTAGCAGTTTCTTCGCGGGCTTTCGCGACTTCTTCGGTTTTGATCATTCCTGCCTTGTTGCCAAAACTGTTGCGTATGTAGGTTAATACGGAAGCAATGTAATCATCATCATTAGTCTTCAGGGGCATCATGTAACCACCCATGTAGGATTGTCCGCGCAAAGGGCCGGAAATCCCCTGCAGGGCAACTTTAGCAAGCACATCCTTGGAACCAATCACCGTGGGATTATTAACAAAAGAAGGGGCCATTTTCATTTTTCCGTCCGGGGTTACCACCCCGGTCCCGTCAGGGGCGTGGCAGGTCGCACAAAGGGATTCAAAATGTTTTTTGCCCGCATTCAGTAGGGCGACTTCTTCAGCCTCCAACTGGGCCAATTCTTTTTGCCGGGCCACTTCCGCAAAGTAATCCTTATTTAATTCATCATCAATTTCCTTCAGGTATTCGTTGGATGGGTTTTCTGCCAATACAGAACCAGCCAGCGCCCGGGTTTCAGGGGTAACTTTGGTGGAGGCAGAAAGTAGAAGTTGGATAGCAACATCGTGATGAGGGTCGCTTACCAGAGATTGAAGAGCGGAGACGGTACTGATTTCTTGATGAAAGAAAGGCTCAGTCATCCGAATGGCCGCTGCCCGGACTGTGGGGTCATCATCCCGGTAAATCTTTTGAAGGAAATCCAAGTCAATCGCGTCTAATCCCTCGACTGTCCAGAGGGCATGAAGCCGGGCAAGCGGGTTTTCTCCACTCGTGGCCAGTTGGCGAAGATCGGGAAGTACCGAACGGTCTCCCTTAAGAATGATCAGTTTCTGGGCCTCGTCCCGCCACCATCCGTTCGGGTGGGAGAGGTGCTTGATCAGTTCAGCGGAGGACTCGTTGAGCAT
>DBVA01000146.1:2812-5511 GCA_002308735.1 Opitutia bacterium UBA1276
TCCAGACCATAGTGTTTGATCGAGGTATGAATGAAGGAACCCTCTGGAACCCAGGCGGATTCCTGGACGATACCGCGGTGCATGTCTACAATGTAGAGGGTGCCATCCGGTCCGGTTGCGGAATTGACCGGTCTGAAATTGGCATCCGAACTGGCAATGAACTCGTCTTCTGTGTAAGCATTGTGAAGTACACGGCGCCCCATCGGATCTGTTTGAATGGTTGCCCGTCGGGTCAGGCGCCCCACGGGTTCGTGAAAGAATAAATTTCCGAGCAATTCACGGGGTAGCCGATCCCCGCGGAAGACTGCTTGTCCGCAGGTAGCGGTGAAGCTCTTTGCGGTGTTATTGGCCCGCATGCTTCCAAAACCGCCCTGAGAATCAGCAATATTATCGATGGGGAAAACCTCCCGAAAACCTTCCGCCATGACCCACTTGGGGTGCCATTTTGTGTAAATATTTGGAAAGAGTGGGTGAGCCGGTCCGATACCAGCGCCAGCATCAACATACATGACTTTACCCGCGTTATCCTGGGTCAATCCCCACTGACCCCGATTACCCTTGGTTTCTCCCTTGATCACTTTTCCGTCTCGCCAACGCAGGCGGTAATCGCTGTATGTAAGGTAGAGCCAGTTGTCCATGCTCCAGATCAATCCGGAAGGCTGGTGCTCGACATTGCCTCCCCGTTTTCCCCCTTCGAACCAGATTTTTTTCTCCTCGGCAACACCATCATTATCACGGTCGAAATATTCATAGATATCATTGGTGTTTGATTCCGCGATCAGCACCGAATCGAGCAGGGGTAGAATCATTCGGGGTAAAAGCAGATCTTTGGCGAACACCGTTTTGTGATCCATGATGCCATCCCCATCGGTATCTTCCAGTCGGACGACTTGGCTGACCGGGTCATCGGTGCCGGTTCCCTTGATGTCCTGCATGTAAGTCCGCCACTCTGCAACATACATTCTGCCGTTTCCGTCCCACACGCACACGGTGGGTTCCGAGACCATGGGGTTGTCCGCTACTAATTCGAGTGAATAACCAGGCTGAACTTTAAAGGTTTTCTGGCTTTCTTCAGGGCTTTTAAAGCGTACGGTGGGATCCTGCTTTCCTGCTGCCGGCGGAAGAGAAAAACTGGGTTTGGGAATGGATTCTGTATCCACCTCTAATTCACCAAGTACAAAACGAAACCCTTGGTACCACATTTTAAGAATATCCTTGTTCCAGTAGATGTGGTGGTTGTGTCCCGGGCTGGAAACAAAAATTCTGCCCTTACCAAAACTTTTCACCCACGCCATGGCATAATCATTATCTTCCCTTTTTCGTCCCCCCCGGTGGTTTTCGAATTTGGACATATCAATGGAAAGAAGAACCCGTACCTTATCCCGGTCAAAATCCTTGTACTGGTAGAGTTCATCATTGATTTCAAAGCTCTGTTTGCCCCCAAAAATTCCACTGACCACAGGATGAGTAGAATCTTCATTGCAGAGGCAATATGTACCCTCATGGCCCCAAGGATGTCCGTCAAAATTCCCCCCAATCATCTCGGTATATCCAGGCCATCCTCCGTCCGTTGCAGCATGAATCGCGACAATGCCACCCCCATTTTTAACATATTCAATGAATTCTTTCCGCATTTTTTCAGTGGTCAGTCCTTTTTCAATACTGGTTGAATTATTCAGGTAAACCGCGTCATATTTTTTGAGGTTCTCAGCACTTAGGTCATTAGGGTCATTGGTGAAATCAGCATCAAAAAGACCGGTTTTTTCACCCATTTGCTTGGCCATTTCCTTCGCTACCGCGATCGAGCTGTGGTAGTAAGTAAAGGCCTTGGAGAAAACCAAGACCTTGTGTTTTTTTAGGGGTTCAATCTTGTCTGGTATGGCGAGTGCAATGTTTTCAATTTCTTCTTGGGTTGCTTCCTTGGCCCCTTCTAAAGATACAGCGGAAAGGCAAGACAGAATAACCGTGAGGCAATAAACGACTGGCAATTTGAATTGAGGGAAAATTTTCATAAAATAAACCTATTTCGAAATTTATACATTTTCAAATAATGAGATTAGGATTATTCCATTAATAGCAATAAATCCTGAAGACATAATCCCATTATGTTTCGATTATCTTGATTATCGAAATTTATACAAACATTGACTTACGGGGTCCATTCATCCAAGATTGCTCCTTTCGAAAATGAAAAAGAAGCAAGATGTATGGAAAAATTTTACTCCTGAACCTGGGCGTCAACACAACTCTTTTGAATCCAAGAACCTTCTCCTTACTGAATTGGGAATTCTTGGGTGGTTGAGGTTTACCAAAGCCTTTGATCAGGCATTGGAAGCAGACTCCCACGAAGATGAATATGAAATTCATTACATTGTAAACGGCGAGTTAAATTGGTGGGTGGAGGAAACGGATTATGTTTTACGATCCGGAACGGTCTTGATCATTGCACCCAATGAGCGACATGGGAGCAGAAGTGGGGCTCTGGAACCCTGTGAGCATTTTTGGCTGCGAATTTCAATCGAGGATGGCAAATGCTTACCTGGGCTTTCTCCAGCGGAAAGCCAAAGTTTAGGGGATGCCTTCCAATCTTTAGAACGCAGGGCCTTTATTGTTTCCCCCCTGGTGCATACTGCTTTCGCACAATTGGTTGAAGAACATATCAATCCAGATACGCATTCAGTAACCACTTGCCGGGCAAC
>DBVA01000146.1:5895-26693 GCA_002308735.1 Opitutia bacterium UBA1276
TCGATTGAGGCGAGCACCCTATCCATTAAAGACAATTTATCGAACCCGCCTACCATCAAGCAGCTTGCCAAAGAAGCCGAGGTTTCAGAAGCAGGATTCCGGAAACGTTTTCGGAATGAAATTGGTTGCTCCCCCTTGGATTACATCAATCGCAGGAGGGTAGAAGAGGCCAAGCGGTTGATGCATTTGGGAAATCCAAACATCAAGGAGATTTCGCATAACCTTGGTTTTTCATCCCGCCAATATTTTTCCACGGTTTTCAAGCGGGTGACTGGAGTGAGCCCGGGTGAATTCCTTAAAAATTTATAAGGTAGAGCTTAAGAACTCCGCGATTTTTTGTTTCGCTTGATCGATGGATTGGTAGCTGAAGTTTTTGAATTTTGAATTACCTGACAGCATTGCGGATAAGCACTGTTCTTGGTTGCGTTGATCAAACAGACAAAGGATGGGTTTATTCCGTTTCTCCGCCACCCCAAGTTCGTACCCAACTCCGAGGGACGGTGTCGTCACTTCCGCAATCATCGCATCCGCAGATTCTAGCCACTCCATATCTCTTTGGTAGATTTGCATATCAGTTAACTTATTTTCTCCGAGGTCTTGCAATGATTCTGATCCAACATGTTCCGTGAGCACTTCTGCCTTGGTTGAGATGAAATCGATAAGATCATAATACTTTTGCTGATCTCCTCGACCTCCTCGGATTGAGCCTGCGAAGTAAATTTTCACTTGAGTAATAGGGGGTTCGCTTTCCCCTGCACATTGGCGAGACGAAAGGAGTGATGGGTTAATAATTCAGGATCGAATTGCGGACGGTGCAGCCTACGGGCTCGCCGGGCGTCATCCACAAGAACCGAATTTTCCACGACCTGAATTCCGGGCTGTAAAGGAACGAACAGACGGGGTGAAAAAATGGGGATACCAGGAATACGCTTCAACATTCTTTTGATTGGAAAACCGATTAGAAAAGCAATTCGAGCGGCGTGGCAAAAACTATCTACAGGAAGTAAAAAGTTTAGTTCCGAGGGGCCAGGCTCATTCTCCAGGAATCGAGTTCGGAATCGAAGAAGTGCCAGGAGCGGTTCTTTCCGCGCCATGCGGGGATTTCCGAGGTTCCTTGCAAGGTAAACCAGGCATTCTCCGTGGAAGCGTAGAGGTGGGGCCAGGCATGAAAAAGCCATTTCCCGAGGAGCATATTGGGATTGGAATCATTCCACTCCCTGGATTCCGGGTTGTATCGGAGCAAGCGGGCATTTCCGATGGACAAAAAATTCCACATTCGATCCGCCGGGGAGTATACCCAGGGGAGTTCATGATAGTGCCAGCCCTCGTCGAGAAAAATCTTTTGACGGTCCGTCAGTTCCAGGGCACCCCGGGCATTAAGAATTCCCCCTGAGACTACTCTGTCCTTGAGCCCGGCAATGGGGGTGGCGGATTGAAGGAGGATTGCCCGGACTTCGGATACGGACAACTCCGGCCGCTGGGCAAGCAGGAGAGCGGCCACACCGGAAACCATCGGGGCGGCGAAGGAGGTGCCGTTGACAAAAGTGTATTCCTCATTTCCACCGTTGAAAGAGGAGACTCCGGAAATTTCGAAATCATCGAGGTAGACCCCGTCTGCGTTGCGGTAGTTGTCGGTGACCAACCGGAATCTTATCCGTACCTGTTTTCCCTCCATACGCGAGAGATCGAACTGATAATAGGAACCGCCCCGCATGCTTTGCCCATAGATTCGCCCCACGGACTCCCAGGAGGGAGATCCTTCAACGGCCACCTCGATATGGAGGAGATCGTAGGAAAAGAGGAAAAAATTACGGGCCAGATTATGGTAAATCCGCACGCCCAGAGTGGGAGATTTCATTCGAGCCAGATCAATCACCGGACTGGTCAGGTACGATTCCGTGTTCAGGGTATATTGAAGCAGACCCCCACTTGAATCGTAAGCGCTGTCGGTGATCCAGCGATTACCGCGTTCATCATCAAATGTTTGCCAGGGCTTGCCGAGCGAATTGGAGCTTCCGGTGACGGTCCATCCTGAGAGCCCCCGTTCGAAGTTTTCAAAATAGGATCGTTTGCGGGAGAGGTCCGGTACGAGCATGTTCGATCCGGGAGCGGCGAGGTCCACGGAGGTCTTTCCATAGTTGGAAAAAGGCGAGAGCTCATTGTTTTGATCAGTCGAAGCGACAGAGAGAATTGCATTACCCAGGTAGGATGCAGGATAGAAGGCGCTTTGATCGAGGTTCATTCCCCGGCCGTAATAGTCGCCGTTTCCGGCGGCACAGACCATAAGCACATCGTAATCCCGTTCCAAATTGTACAGTGCATCCTGAATGGGATAGGAGAAGGCCGAGCCCTTGCCGAGGCTCAGGTTGATGATCCGAACACCCCCGGAAATTGAATAACCCAATGCGGAGAGCACACGGTCATCGGTGGCTCCGCCCCCGTACTCATTGAAGACCCGCATCGGCAGGATCACCGCATTCGGGGCCACGCCGGACATTCCCACCCGGTTGCCGGAATGAGCGGCAATGATTCCCGCCACCTGGGTGCCGTGCCCGTTGAGGTCGGCCGGGTCGTTGTCATTATCAATAAAATCCCATCCGTATTTATCATCAATGAACCCAATGCCGTCATCATCAATCCCATCTGTCCCGCTGACTTCAGCAGGCATGTAGGCGAGTTGGTCGGTCAGTTCGGGATGGTCCGCGGAAATTCCGGTGTCAATGACCGATACGACGACCCGTTTTTTTCGGGGATTATACCGATCGAGTGCGGAGACCCATCCGACATCCGCTCCGCTTTGCCCCGACTGATTATTGACGCTTTGTCCGCGGTTTTTCAGGTACCATTGGTCATTCAGTCTGGGTTCATTCAGGGAAATGGACTGAAGGGAATGCCTGCGGTTATGGTCTGCGAATTTCACAGAGGGTTCCCGGCGGAGATTGGGAATCACCGTGGATGCGTTGCCCTCGCCGATGGCATAGAGTCTGGCCCGGGTCAGCAGAAAAGACCGGATTTCGGTAAGCCGGTATTTATTCTCGACAGATTGTTGTGTTTCCACGGAAATCCCGTCCCGGAAATGCACAAAACATTCTTTTTCCACATCTGCCCGCAATAAACCGGCCAAGGAAATCAGAAATAAAATAAAGACCCGAAGAGGATCCCAGCTGCATGCCCGTATCCGGTCTGTCCGCGAAATATTCAAGCGATCAGCTGATCCACCACCTTCCCGTGCACATCAGTCAGTCGAAAATCCCGGCCGGCGTAGCGGTAAGTTAATTCTTCATGATCAAATCCGAGCAGGTGGAGCATGGTGGCATGCAGGTCATGCACATGCACCGGATCTTCCACGGCTTTGAAGCCGAAAGGATCGGTGGCTCCGTGTATATGCCCGGGTTTTACGCCCCCGCCCGCCATCCACATGGTGAATCCATGATGATTATGATCTCTTCCAGATGCAGTGCCTGCATTGGCACCTCCGGGTAATTCAACCGTGGGTGTACGTCCAAATTCTCCACCCCATAGGACAAGAGTCTCTTCCAGCATTCCTCTATCTTTCAAATCCTGCAGAAGTGCTCCAATTGCCTGATCGCATTGTTCAGCCAGTCGACGATGGTTCTTTTCGATTTGATCGTGACTGTCCCATGGTTGGTCTTTGCCATGCCATAGTTGTACGAACCTTACGCCTCGCTCAACCAAACGACGGGCCATAAGGCATTGTTTGGCATGGACTCCGGATCCATACATTTCTCGCACTCTGGGCGATTCTTTGGTTACATCAAAGGCATCACTTGCCTCCATCTGCATACGGTAGGCCAGCTCGAAGGAGCGAATCCTTGAATCGAGTTGATCATCACCATCCCGGGTATTTTGATGAGCCCGATTTAATTTTTGCAGAAACTGGAGTTGCTTTGATTGGCGCTTGCCTGGTCGTGCAGGGTTGAGGTTTGGAATGATTTCCTCATCAGATTTTTTTGCAGGGTTTACATAAGTTCCCTGATAAATTCCCGGCAGAAAGGCAGAGCGCCAATTTTGAGTTTCAGTGACGGGATACCCATTTGGGCAGAGGACCACAAATCCGGGCAGGTTTTGGTTTTCTGTTCCCAGACCGTATGTGACCCATGAACCCATGCTGGGGCGAACTAGCCTGCCATCTCCGCAGTTCATTAACATGAGGGATGGCTCGTGGTTGGGTACATCCGCTCGCATGGACCGTATTACGCAAAGATCGTCCGCATGCTTGGCGACATGTGGAAACATTTCGCTGATCGGTAATCCGGATTGGCCGTATTTCTTAAAGGTAAAGGGAGACTTGTATGCAGCCCCGGTTTTACGTTCGGTGTTTAAACGGTGTTCATCAGGAAGAGTTTTCCCGTGCCATTTGGTAAGTTCTGGCTTGGGATCGAAGGTGTCGACATGAGAAGGTCCACCATTCATAAATAAATGGATCACTCTTTTAGCCCTGGGTGAAAAGTGAGGTCCTTTGGGGAGCATCGGATTCCCTTGTCCATTAAGTAACGGAGCGAGAGCGGATAAACCCATTCCCATTCCGCAACTGGCGAGAAAGTTCCTTCTTGGAATGTTTAAATTATCTGAAAAAGGATGCATCAGTCAGTGAAGAAGAATTCATTGGATACTAACAAGGTTTGTGCAAGATCCTCAAGGTTGGAAAATTTGGCATCGGGTCCCAAAAATTCAACCCCAGTTTTTCTTTCATCTTTTGTTGGATTACGAGACAGAATTTGGCGGTAAAGAAATTCAACTTGGGAGGACGGACTGGCAGCATTAGAACCGAATGCTTTTTTTGCCAGGGTGGCAGACCTTTCAATCACAAATGGATCATTGAATGCGAATAGAGCCTGTTGGGGAACCGTGGTCTCAACTCGTTGGGGTGCATGGATGTTAGGGTTGGCAAAGTCAAAGGAGTTCAGTGTTGGGGAAATATTCTGTCGATCAATATAACCATAAACTGCTCTTCTTTTCGAGTAGGGCTTGGAGTGTAGCTTTTGCGAAGGGCCATGCATGGTCAATTCAAGTTCTTCTGATACTTGGAGCATAGCATCCCTCATTGCTTCAAAATTCAGTCTTTTTCTATTCATTGAGGACAGATGAAGATTATCTGGATCTTTTGCTGGAAGTTTCCGAGCTTCCTGGCGATAGGTCTTACTCAGAACAATGGCACGAATCACCTTTTTAATACTCCACCCGTTTTTCATGAAAGATTGGGCCAAATGATCGAGCAGTTCTGGATGGGATGGATTTTTTCCCATCAGTCCAAAATCACTGGGTGTTCGGACAATCCCTTTTCCCAAAAGATGCATCCAAATTCGATTTACCATCACCCGGGAAGTTAAAGGGTTCGATGGATCGAGGATCGATTCAGCTAGTTCCAATCGTCCGCTTCCCTTCGTGTAATTTTTTCTTTCCACTCCATTGGGAGAAAGAGCCACCGGAAAGCGACGGGGGACACGATCTCCACGGGCACCCAAAGAACCCCGCAAAAGAACATAAGGATTCTGAATGTTTGGTTTGTCAAAAAGAGACATTGCTCTTGGTGGAGCACCTGGATGAGTGGCTTCATGATTTGCCACTTTAGAACGGAGGTTATTTTTCTGATTACGATCTTTTTGACTAAAATACCTCTCCATTTCTTCCCGTTTTATATTCGCTGGAAAACCCTTCGCGGAAACCGCAAATACAAGCCCCTTTTTTTCTTTAGCAGTCCTTGATTGTATCAGCGAATGGTGCAATGCATCAGCATACCAGGAAATGAGATCCGTAAGTTCAGCGGATTCATTTCGCTTCACATTCTCGCGTAAAAAGGATGGGAAGGATGCCAAGTCAGATGACTTCCATTTTCTGTAAGTCTCTGCCTGCACTGTTGATTGTGCAAAGGTCAATAATGGTCTAAGAAAGCTCTGATCAGCTTTTTGTTTTCCTTTAAGATAATCCCTCCAACGATTGGCCAACTTGGGATAAAGCTTTTGCTTCCCTGCTAATGCTTCAAAATCGTTCTTTGAAGTTTCATAAGCATCCAGTGATAATTGGATATATTGCTCGATGCCTTCCTTGGATTGAGCGAAATCAAGTTTTGATTGCAGATACTGATCCACCTTTTGCTGCAATTTACTAAGTTTGTTTTTGAATTCAATGTAGGCTATGGAGCTCTCATCTGGTTTCCCGATTAGTGGGAACTTTGCGGGCTTATTTGAAGCATCAAAAATTCCGTAGAGTGAATAGTAGTCGGCCGTGGGTATAGGATCATGAAAATGATCGTGGCATCTTGCACAGGCAACCGTGAAACCCATGAGCCCACGGGTTACCAAATCGATTTGGTCATCGATAATTAACTGCCTACGGTTTAAAAAAACAGGGCCTGCGGTCAGAAATCCAAGTGCGGCGAGGTCTGGATGGTTTGGCAGTTCCGTCAGGAAATCCGCCGCCATTTGTTGCCTGATAAATTCATCGTAGGGGAGGTCTTTATTGAATGCCTTGATCACCCAGTCCCGGTATGTGTAAGCATAGGGATATGTTCGACTCTCTCCCCCCGCTAGATATCCTTTGGTGTCGGCATAGCGGGCAACATCGAGCCAGTGCCGCCCCCATCTTTCTCCAAACCTTGGAGAATTTAGAAGTTGATCAACTATTTTCGCATAGGCATTGGGTGTTTGATCATTTACGAAAGCATTCACTTGATTGAAGGTTGGCTTGAGTCCGATTAGATCGTGATAGAGACGACGGATCATGGTTTGGCGATTAGCCGGTTTGGCGAAGTCAAGAGATTCTTCCTGAAGGCTTTGTCCCACGAAAGCGTCGATGGCGCTATGGAAGCCAGATTTCGGGATTTCGGGATTTTGAATCGGTTGAAAGGCCCAATGATTTTCGGACTTTTGAAAGATTGCTTTCATGCCTTCCGGTTGCCCGCTAATTGAGACCAAGGGTGCAAGCAGGGAAAGTCCCAATCTGGAAAAGTAATAGAATGTAATTTGGGAGTTCAAAGACACAGTTCAAAAATATCCGTCACTTCTGCTAAGTCAACAGCACCTGCCAGTACCAAAGTAAAATATTTTTTACAGAACTTTGAACCTTATTCGAAATCAATTACGATTTTCAGGGCTTTTCTTTCCCCTTTGGCCAGAGCTGTCATGATCTCTGGCGTTTCTTCGAGGGTGCAATGACCCTCGATAAAGGTTTGCAACTGGTCTTGAAATGCTGGAAGAGTTTCCACCGCCTGCCGGAAAGCTTTTTGGTCGAACCCATAGGTGCCAATCAGGGATATCTCTTTGGAAACTAAGTCCTGAAGGGGTAAATTCACTGATTTTGCCAAATTACCAATTAGCAGAAGGCTGCCTTTTTCACTGACCAATTGAAATGCTTGATTAAATGAATCTTCAATCCCGACTGCATCGATAACCAAGTCCGGATTGGAACCTAGTTTTTCTTTGAGTTGTCCTGCCACTTCATCCGGGGTTGAGTTCGTTTCAATCAGCAAAGTCTTTCCTCCAAAATTTTTGGCCCTTTGTAATTTGTCTGAAATCAGATCAATAACAGTCACATCCATAAACCCAAGAGATTTGGCCACGAGCAAAGAGCAAAGCCCAATCGTTCCTGAGCCAATGATGACAATCTTTTGAGGCTTGATCGATTTTTCCGCGAGTCGGTGGAATCCATGCAGAGCGACCGCTACCGGCTCTGCCAAGACACTGACTTCAGCAGCGATCTCCTCCGATGCGGGGATTGCGTTGGCTGAAGGAATAGCAAGGTATTCGGCCATGGCTCCCCGAGTCCCTAGGTTTACCCCGACAACCCGCTTGTTCAGGAAACTGGGATCTCCTTCTTCAGGGGTGGGGGCATGATCGGAGAGTACATTAAAAACCGTCACTCGTTGGCCTACCTCGGGGGTCATGACATCCGGGGCAGTTTCCACAATTCTTCCCACTATTTCATGACCCATCACCATACCGGGGGCACGCCTGCCGCTTTCCCCGGTAAATCCATGCACATCACTGCCACAGATTCCAACGGACTCCATTTTGATCAAAACTTCACCCGCTTTAAGGGCAGGTTTGGGCAGGTTTTGCAGGGTCATTTTCCATGGTTCTTCATAGATCAGTGCTCGCATATCATTCATATTTCGTTGTGTGTATCTTTAAACTGACTAAAATAATAGTATGCAGGATCAATTACAAAGAGTAATCTTTTTTGATGGCGTTTGTGGTCTTTGTAACGCGTGGGTTGATTTTATTTTGAAACGGGATAGAGCCGGCATTTTTTCCTTCGCCCCCCTACAAGGCAACTATGCGAAGGAAATGGAACCAGAAGCAAGTAAGAATTTGAACACCATGATCTACCTTGTATCCGGCCAGCGATATTACCGGACCGGAGCCATTCTAAGAATCCTTCGTGACCTCGGCGGCATTTGGTACCTGGCTTGGGTTTTCTGGTTTGTACCCTTTTTTATCAGGGATTTTTTTTATGGTTTAATTGCTAGGAATCGGTATCGAATTTTTGGGAAGAAAGAGAACTGCCGAATTCCCACCCCCAAGGAAAAAGTCAGGTTTTTGGATTAATTATTGAGAAAAGAGTTTTGGATACAGAGGTCGACCCAGTTCAAAATTAATCAGGGACATTATCGATATCAAAGGACAGTACCAGGTAGTTCGGGAATAATTTGATTACCTAGAGGTGGAGACGGCTTCCGCATACTCCAATTCGCCGGTGTTTCCATTGTAGTATTGAAAGACCACCTGAGGATGAGGGTAGGCTACCCAGCGCTCATCTCCCAGTTTCTTGGGCATGTTGAAGACATTATTAATCTGAACCACCGCGTAGTAGGGGTAGAGTCGTTCCAAGCGTTCCAAGTCTGGTAGAATGTAGGAACTCCAGCGAATATCGCATTCCCGGGGGCCAAATTTGAAGATGCCAGTGGCGGGTCGATCCATTTCATCGTTTTTGGGCACATGGTTGACGCTGTTATGAGGACCGCAGCAAAATTCCCAGACATTTTCGGTGATTTTGATGGCGAAGCTGTTATGGAGGTCACCGGTCATAACAAAGACTTTTTTCCCCATTTTTTCCCATTCTTTGATTAGTATTTCCCGTTCGTCAAAAAAAGCAGTCCAAGCTTCCTCCTTATTGGCCGCTGCTTCAAACCCACCCGCTCCGCTGTGGGGAATCATAAAGGGAACGGATGAGATCACGAAGAAGAAATCAGCATCACTTTCCCTCATTGATTTTAGCAACCAATCGCGTTGAGTTTTACCAAGCATGGAGAGCCCTTTCTTTCCCCGGTCTGAGGTGTCATGCATGTCTCGGGATCCCCGGGTATCGAGCAAAAAGTATTCACAGTTACTTACCTTGAAACTGGCATAACTCCTGCGACCGATGGAGTAGGTTACTTCATCAGATACTTTGGCCGGCATGTGCAGTTGGAGCGTATTCTTGTCGACCACCTTTTCAATGTCATAGACATAGGAATTGGGATGACCGAGGGAGAGGTCATCATAAGTCAGATCATTGACTCCTGCCTGCGGAGTATTCCAATGAACATGGAGGTTCAACATCTCGTCGAGGGGAAGCTTGGAAAAGTCGGTGGATAGATCCGTTAGCAAATTACTGTCTTTTTTCATCTGGCCTCGCCCGAAATGAACGGGGTGGTCGAAAGCAACCGGATTGGCCCAGCCGAGGTAATCATAAAAAGCTTGGGTGCCGACATCCCGGAAAACAGCCCGGCGGTCGCGGCGACCAGCGGTGGCAGCGCCCCAGATGTCATTGACCAATTCATGGTCGTCAAAAGTGAAATAACTAGGGACATTCCGATGCCATTGGGAGAGTGAAATTCCCCGGCTTAAATAAAGCCTGTAATTTTCCCAGACCCCTACAACCGTGGGCATAAGGTTGACCACCGGGGGGATTTCTTCGATTCCCGCACGCAAGCGCCATGCTTCCACTGGATATTCCCGTAATTCTTCGTAGAGCCAGTCCCCATTCATGATGTGAAAATGGGTTTTATCTGCCCAGTCCTGATTCAGGTTTTCATAGGTCTTGGAACGGTGTCCGTTTCCATGCCTTGGGTTTTGATTAGCACAGGATCCAATCTGGAAGCGGAAATTAAAGAGTCCCTCCGGGTTATGTTCTTTATTCCGGGTTTGTTCCGCACTGGGCAGGGTAAGGAAGGAACCGGGTAGGCCATGGGGGCGGCCGTTGACCTGGATTTGATAGTGATAACGCTGATCGGGAGATAGGTTTTCAAGGGTCGCATACCCGGTGTTGTCATTCTCAATTTTGGTATCAGCGGATTTGGAAATCAGGTCGAGCTTAGCTTCCTCGGTTCCGTAAAGTACTTGGAATTCTCCTGAGTTAGAAGTCCGAGCCCAGACACGGATCGAAGAAGAGGTCGGGTGACCCAGCATCGGACCATGGGTTAATCTGATCGGATCACGGGCGGCCCATGAAAATTGGAATAGTAAAAGAAAATAGAATGTAGGAATGATCTTGGTCATGCGATTAAGTTTATTTTTTCAGGTGAGTGATCAGAAAGGAAGTGGTGTCCGTGTGCTTGGTCTTGGGTCCATTTGGATAATACAACTCGCATTTCACTCCGTTTGCAATGCAGTGTTCCTATAATTTGAGACCAAGATCGGAAATAGGAGTAGTTTTTTGGATACCACTTACCAAGAATCAAGCACATTTCGCTCATGTTTTCCATACCTGATTTCGAATTGATCAGGCTTGGGCACATCAGGGCTGTAGGTGGGTAATATGCTTTTTGAAAAGCCGAGCTGAAACAGAAAAAAGATAGAAAGATAAAAAGGAATTTTCATGAACCAGATAATTGAAAAGAGACTCTCATACATTTCGAATAAGATGAATATGTCCAAGCAAAAATAGATTTTCACCTTTTTTTGCTTGGTTTATGTGCCCAATTTTGAACTCATTCTCAAGACCCATGATCCTTCTCTCAATCTGGCTGATTTGGAACGAGAAAAAATTTGGAAACGGGTGAAAGTTGAGAATTTTCTTATTGCAAGTGTCTTGCGTTTAATTCATTTTAATTATTTGTGTCACTTTTTTATCAGACTCTTGCTATTGCATGCTCCGTACTCGTTGGTGTCTTTTCGTTATCCAGCGTTAGCCCGGACTTGCACTCCGATGTTTTTCATCAGGGTGGTACCTGCACTCATCATGAAGGTAGTGGCTCATGCGGTACCGATCAAAAACAGAGTGACGACAGCGATGAAGATGCATCCTCCTGTGCGGTGGTTCTTTTCGGGCAGGGAGTTGAGGAGCTCGGATACTTTCAGGTTTCCTCCTTCTCTGAACTTTACTCTCATTTGGAGTTCATACCGTGCCACTGGGTTTGGACTTCATTTAAACATGATTCCTTTGGTGCCCGGGATCCCCCCCCAACGACTGCTTAAATATTAATTGCTTTCAAGCATGCGGTATAGCTCCGCATTGGCTTTTTAGTTCGTTTTTCAGTCTCACTCTTCGGCCCTGCCGAATACTCACTTTCTTACCTTAATTTGCTCACAACTTTTAACCTGAGCCAAACAATTCAAACCAATGAAATACAAAATCTTATCCTTTTTACTCGCCGCTTCTTCGGGCTTTGCCCAAATGCAAGCCGCGGATAAACCCATCACGGAGCTGGACGCTCTGACGATCGAGTCCACCCCGATTGAGTCTGTGACCCAAACTTGGAGCTCTCTTTCTGGCGATGAACTCGATAACGCCAAAGGACTTACCATTGCCGATACCCTTTCAGACATCCCCGGCGTAAGCCAAACTACCTTTGGACCTACTGCCAACCGTCCGATCGTTCGAGGAATGGACAAATTTCGGGTGCGTATGCTACAAAACGGTACCGATACTTTTGGCGTATCCGCACAATCCGAAGACCACGCAGTTCCGATTGATCCTCTGATGGTTGATCGCATTGAAGTATTGCGAGGATCATCTTCTCTTTTGTTTGGGGGTAGTGCGATTGGCGGAGTGGTTAATGTAATTGACCGCAGTATTCCAACCAGTCCCTATGATTCTAACGGTGCGTCGGTTCTTTCGAGCTATAGCAGCGTCAATGAAGGACTGAGTTATGGCCTCATTGCTTTTGGAAGTTCCGATAAACTCAGCTTTCAAATCAATGGTCTAAAAAGGGATTATGAGGATTACGACGCCCCTACCTTTTACACCGAAGATCATCACGATCCGACAGCTGATCCCGAGGGTCCATTTAATTCAGTTGCAAATAGCCACAGCGACAGCACCTCTTTTGGATTCGGAGCTTCCTACATGCTGGACTCTGGATTTGCTGGTTTCAGTTTTTCCTCTTTCGAAAATGATTATGGAGTACCCGGAGAACATGCCGAAAGTGATACCTTGATCGAAATGGAAAGCGATCGTTTTGAATTCCGGTCCGAAATAGAGATTTCTGATTCAGATATATTAACCGGTATTGATTTGAACATCGGATATGGTGATTACCAACACAGCGAAAGTGGTTATGAAGAGGAAAACGGAACCACCGAATGGCATACTCATGCTGCCTACCTAAGAGAAGGGTTTGAGGGCAGAATTGCATTTAAACACGAAATTGGAGAATTAAGTGGTGTCTTTGGTGTGCACGGCCTTTTTGATGAGTTCAAAATTGTGGGAGAAGAAAGTATCTTAGGAGGTTCTCTGCAGGATTGGAATGTACCTGATGATAATACAACCGTTGCATCTCCGAATGCAAATCCTGCAATAACCAACGAGGATTCAAGTAGAATTGCCCTCTTTTTAATTGAGCAATATGATCTGAATGAAGATACCACCTTGAATGCTGGAATTCGCTGGGAGCAAATTGATCGTAAATACGAAGCTGCTACAAATTTTGATAAAGATGAGACCACCTTCAGTGCAAGTGGTGGTGTTTCCCACGACCTCAGCGAGCTTTGGAATCTCAGTGGAAATGTAAGTTACTCCGAGCGTACACCAGACACGGCTGAGTTATATTCGGATGGAGCACACCATGCTACCGAAGCCTATGAAATTGGAAACCCCAACCTCGAAAACGAATCTGCGGTCGGAGTGGAGATCATTGTCCGAAAAACCGTGGGTAAAGTAACCGGTCAGTTTTCGGTTTTTCATACCAAATACAATGACTATATCTTCCTGGAGCATACGGAAAATGAAAGAGACTCAGAAGGTATTTTGGCAAATACAACCAATTACAGTGCTTCTGATGGTTTCCCAACTGGTACCGAGGGTCTTGAAGAAAAAGCATACGAAGCGGTCGATGCTGAATTTCAAGGAATTGAATTTGAAATTGATTGGCTTGCCATGGAAAATCCTGGTTGGGATCTCTTGCTGTCCTTTTACGGGGATACCCTCCGAGGAAAGAACAAAACTGAAGGTGGGAACTTGCCTCGAATTCCGGCTGCCAGGCTTGGGTTTGGGTTTGAAGTTATGCAGGAAAAGCTCGATTTTGGCCTGAAACTTACCCGTTCCATGGAGCAGGATAATTTAGGGGATGATGAAGAAGTAACCCCTGCCTTTTCTTTGCTTAATGCTTTCGCTTCCTACGATGTAAGCCTAGGAGATTCCGTGGGCGAGTTATTCGTAAGGGGAACAAACCTGACCGACGAATTGGCTTACAACCATGCTTCGTTTCTGAAGCAGTTTGCTCCGCTTCCGGGTCGTAGCGTCGAAATTGGTCTGAAGTTTGATTTCTAAAGATATAAGAACTAGTCCTTAATCCATTCTTTCCAGGAACCCTCGATTGCATCGCGATCGGGGGTTCCGTCGTATGTGAGGTAGCGAAATTTTGAAACATAGGGCGTATCCGGCTCGATGATGAAAGGTTTTTCGACCATGGGGGCATAGACAAAATAAGGCATTTTCGGGTGCAACCTGACCCACTGGGGGAATCGGAAATTATCTGGATGGTTCATCACCACCACCCCACAGTCTTGACCATCCACCGGGCCATACATGGTGACCCATCGAGGTCTTGTATGGTTGCCATTCTCTTGGCTCTTTCCCTCCGAGGTGACCATTTTACCCAATGGTTTCCCATCTGCTCCAGTTTTAACCCAAAGCTTATTTCCCCGAATTGCCATGCCTCCATAGTGATATTTTTCAATCAGCAATGGATCCAAGGTTGCACAGGTCTGGGTCGAGATCAGGTCGAATTGGAAATAAGTTGCTTGCTTTTTAGGAACTCTAATTTCCCAATTTTCCCTTAGGATGGCCTCGTCCGAATCCTTTCCGCTGGTAAAGATTTGTTCGAACTGGAGAGAGAAGAAGCCCGGATGATCTCGTTTTTCGAGAAAGCGATGAAAACGGATGTCTCCCAATTTCTTCTTTTGGTTCCAGAATTCAGTGGGCTGATCCCGGAAGCTTGACTTGGTCCAGGCAAAAAACAACCCGTGTTGATGCGGGTGATCGGGGGCATAGTCCCCGGTAATGATTTTACCCGATGGAGAATAAAGGGGATGAAGGTATCCGCTACGGGAAAAATGAGGTTCGTGTTTCTCTGCCTCCCTGGATGGCTTAGTAACATAACTAAAAATTGGTCTTCCATCGAAAGTGCGGAAGGTGATTGAATTTTCTGTTTCAACAAGGGCTGGGGAGGCAGCTTTCGAATCCGAAAATAAACAAGGTAGAAAAAGAGTTGGTAAAAGGAAAAGGATTAGTGGTTTCATTCGAATAAGTTTGGACGAGAACAAATCATTGAGATAAAGGAATAGGATGAGCAAGGGAATCGTTTTCGTAAGTACCATACTATTGGTTGTGGTTGGAGTTCTAGGCTGGTTGTTCTGGCCCAGCGACGAGGAACAAATCGAGGCCTTGTTTAAGGAACTAGTTGAAGTGGCTTCTAAAACCGAGGACGCGTCTACTCTTTCGGATGCCATGGTGGTGAAGGATTTCAAGCAGTTATTTGCTCCCGAGGTAAAGATCTCGATTCGGAGTAAGGCAAGAATTGCAGGGGAGCATACCAACCAAGGCTTGGCTCAACTCTATGCTCGTTTGCGGGTGGCTTCGAGCAGGATGGAATTGCGTTGTGAGCAATTGCAAATCTTATCGACCGAAAGGGAGAAAGCTTTGGTAGCAGTCAAATTTTTTGCGAGTTGGACGGGGAAGGGGGGGAATGTGGTCCGAGAGGATGCTCATTCCAAAGTAAAACTCGAAAAAGTGGATGGTGATTGGACCATCAGGGAAATCCACTACCTAAAGAATTAAAGGTTCCGGATCCTAGAGAGCTTATCCTTTTAATCCTGAATCCATTTGCTTTGGCCGTTTCACTCCACAATCAATTTCCCCTGCATCACCTGCCAATGACCCGGGAAGGTGCAGAGGTAGGGATAGCTTCCAGGTTTTCGCGGAGACCGGAAATAAATCACATAGGAATTCCCACTTTGAAGAACCGGAGAAAGGGCAATCACCCCCTTGTCTTCGGGGACATAGTGTTTGTCCACCCCTTTTGGAGAAGCCGCTAGTTTCATGGATTCTTCTCCTATCAACGATAATCGATCCGGTACAACCACAACCACATTGTGTGGCATACTGGGATCAAGGTTGCGAAAGGTCAGGGCGACCTTGGCTCCCGCCTTGACCCGTAATTCTTTTTGAGCGTATTGGAGGCCGGCAATGGCATCCAATTCGATTCGTTCAATCGCTGCCAAGACCTGTTCGTCGCCGACAATCTTGGACTGGGCTTCCTGAGCAAGCAGCCTAGGGTCCACCGGACTTTCTTCGGCGTGTGGGAAGTCATTCCAGCTTTCCTTGGCAATTTCTCGATAGCCTGGAAAATCGGTAAATTCCTCACCCTGATGAAAAATGGAGTAATAGAGATCGGGAGCGAAAAGTCGGCCGTCTCGGGTCTTTAATTCCAGATGGAGATGAAACTGCATCACCGGATGGAGTTGTGGGATTTCCACAAAGATGGACTTTCCGTCCTTCAACGCATGGAGGGAAAGAATTTCTACCGGATCGTGTCCGGTGATTCCCGGATTCCGTACAGAATATTCAGGAGAACCATAAGCTTCGCTGTGCAAGTAGTTCCATTGAGCCGCAAAAGCCTTTTTTGAATCCAGGGAGCTTGGATCGATGGCTTCATTGAAACGAAGAATGAATCCATTCCTTCGGGTTTCCACCGATTCAGGAAGAAGCATCTCACCTCCGGTCCATCGAATTCTTTCCAGGCTGCCGTCTTCCCGGGCGTAGCTTTGCCACCCGTCCGTTCCCACGATGTACAAGTGTCCATCCTTGGAACTGAAGGATCCACGATGAGCACCGGAAAGAAATTCTCCGGGCAGGGGAACCACTCCTCCCTGCACCCCACCGTTACCAAGTTCTTCACGAAGCACCAAGTAGTGCTGGCAGTAACCAAAAGATGTGCCAATCATCCTGCCGGCCAGGGGACCAAATCTTTGATCTTTCGGAACGAAGATTATGTCTCCAGAAGAGTTGTCGATTCCACGGGGAAGGAAACAAAGAGGCATCCGGTAGCCATGCTTACCAAATTCAGGTTTGGGTCCGAAAAAGCCGTGGTAGCTGCCGTTTCCCACTTCAAAGATTCCCGATGCCGGTTGCCAAGTTCCTTCTTGTGGCATCGCGAAGACAATCGAACCATCCGGGGAGACCCCGGTGCCATTGCAACCCCGCAGACCGGTGGCGATCGCTTCGGGTTTGGATCCGGGTGTGTAGCGGGTCATGCCAAACTGGGATGAGCGGGTAAACCAGTAGAAACGGCCCTGGTAATCAAGATGCAGGGTGAGGGCGAAACTGTTGCCCCGGGCGGTGGGGAACTGATTGGTCAGGCACTCGTAGAAATCAGCCTCCCCGTCATCATTCGTGTCATGGAGTTGGGTTAATTGATCCCTTCCGATGACATGGATTTGATCATCTTTGACAACCAGACCGAGCGGTTGATTGAGTCCACTGGCGAACCTTTTCCAAACCAAGCGTTTGAGGGTGTCATCGACTCCATCCACAATCCAAACATCTCCCATTAGGGTACAGACCGCAATGCGCCCGTCGGAGAGAGTTCCCACGCCTCCGATTCTCATCGGTGTTTTGAATGGATTGAGATCCCGATAGGGAACGGTGAGGGTATCAATCACATAAGGAGAATCGGGTAGTGGTTTTCCAAGTTTGCCTTGGGTGATGACAGATTTGTCAGACCATCGGGCCGGACCGGCTTGGAGGAGTTCTTTCGATGATATGGATGATTCGCGAACTAAGTCCTTTCCGGTGAAGGCCACTCCCGCCGGGAGTTTCCCCTGAATCAAACGATGATAGGTGAGCTTTCCCTTTCCCTCGACCCACTCGTAGATCTCCGTTTTTCCAATGCGATAGCCAAAGATGATCCCGTGATGGGTTTTGTAAAATCCGAAGTATTTGGTTTTCATCTCTTGGGGAATTTTCCATTTTCCAGTAGGGAAGCCTTTCACTTTCTTACCCTTTGCCGTGACTCCCGAAGTGATGCCATAGCGGCGACTTCCCCACTCGGGCAGACCGCCTTCCCAGGCGTCCACAAAGCAAAGTCTTTCCGGATCAAAGACTGCGGAATACTTGCCTGCTTGAACCGATACACCCTTGTTAGCCCAACCCTCCGCATGATTGGTTGCCTGCATCAGGACTCCGCCAAAGTCGATTTCATTGAGCCGATCATCCACATTATCGGATTCCGGGTTTTGGCCCCAGTGTCCCCAACCGCCACCGTCCAAACCAGGGAATGGATTGAGCATACCTGAATAATTCCGATCCTCACTGGCGATAAACTCCTTAGCCTGTTTGCGATAAAAGTCACGCAAACGGTTTTGAGGAAAGGGAAGGATTTTGTTTTCTCTGCTTACTCGACTTACCGGCTGCTCGGTTTTCTCAGCTGCTACACTCTGGCCGCTCCATGAAAGGCCAAGGGTCGAAAGAATAACCAGCAACTTATCCATGGATGTACCTATGCTATCGGGCAACCAAGTCCGACATTCTTGCATCCCATGCCAGCCTCGCCACTTTCTTGAGGTCACCGTCTTTTGAAATTCGGAAGGCGGTGAGGCTGGCTCCGTTGGTTGCAGTAACCAGAAGGAACTTTCCATCCGGAGAAAGGGTCAAACCCCAGGGAATCTGATCGGCCTCGGTCAGACCCAAAAACTCCGCCTTGCCATCTTCCAGTACCCGATAACGGGAGATGCGGTCGAAGTCTTGGCGGTGTCCACGTAAGCCGGCAAACAAAAATTTTCCGTCCGGTGTGATGAGCAGGTCGGAAGCACTCAGACCCATCTTGGACATACCGGGTGGTAAAATACTTATATCCTGTTCGGCTTTAAGCTGTCCGTTGGCTTCCCGTCGGTAGGATGAAAGGCCGATGCCCTGCTCATTACTGAAGTAGACCATGGGCAAGGTGGGGTGGTAAGCCATGTGGCGCGGGCCGGATCCGAGAGGAGGCTTGGCATCCTTGGGTTCGAGTGGCTTGACCATGCCAGTCTTGCCATCGTAAGCGTACTGCAGAATAGCCAGGTTTTCCTTCACATAAGGTATATAGACATTTTTTCCGTCAGGGGGGAGCAGTATGCAATGGGCCTGTTTTTTTCCTTCATCGATGGTGGTCACCGCTTTCCCGGGGATTCCTTCTTCATCAAGGGGATAGACATTGAGCCGACCGTTTCCATAGCTGACGCCAAGGAGATGTCTGTTTCCCTTGTCCAGGCTCAGGTAGCAGGCACCGTCATTAAAATTGATTTTCCGGTGCTTTTGGTAGGAACCATCCTCGTTGAGGAAAACGACCGCACCCGGCACCTTCCCGGGATCTCCGCCTGTGGCCGTTACATAAAGAAGAGGCTTGCTAGGATGAGCAGCAATCACACGGCCGGAGAAGTCAAACTTCACCTTCTCCGCAACTTCGAGCTTGAGGCCTTCGCCTTGGGGGGTCGCTCTGACAATCCAAAGCGTTTTCTCCTTCGAGCTTGGAGAATAGATATGAAAGGCCTTACCAAGAAGATTTAAATGAAAACAAGCAAAAAGGGACAATAGGGTTAGGGTTCGATACATGGGTTAAGAATTATTTCCTTAAGGCTTGAAATCAACTGAAAATCTTGATTTCGGATTAAAATCTTACCCACTTAATTACTCTGAACCTTACCCATCTATCTTCAGGAGTCTGAAACCTGCTTTTTCGTGGTAGTCAAAGTGGTTTTCGAAGGGTCTGAAAGAGATAGGGTAGATGTGCTTTTGAGTTTGTTCTCCTTTCTCCCTGAGAGTAGGTATATGAATACGATTTTAAAGAAGGCAGAATATTATAGATGAAGACCATTGCTCATTTTGGAACGCTTATGGAAGCGGAGCTACTTAAGCTCAAGCTGGCATCTTTTGGAATTGATGCCTTTATTCCCGATGAGCTTACGGCGGGAGTGGCCCCGCATATCTTTGCAACCCGGTCGGGTATTCGCCTGCAGGTTGAGGAGAAAGATGTTGAAAGTGCCAAGGCTGCCATGCTTAGTGAAGTGGATCCTCTCGCCGATGATTTTTCAACTGAGGGAGAGTAAAGGGACAAGGTAATTAATTTATGAAGGTTTGGTGCATTCATGGATCGATGCAGACTCCTTCGGTCTGGTCTTTTTTACGGGAAGAATTTTATTGGTCCGGCAAACCCGTATTGGTTGAGGCGGTTGATCTTTATCAGGATTCAGCTGATGGGTTTGAGGAATGGTCGGCCAGTTTTTGTAAAGAGGTAAAGGCTGGATCGGGGGATGAGAAACCTTTATTATTAGGATATTCTCTTGGTGGTAGGCTTGCTATGCATGCATGCATCGATTCCCCCGAACTTTGGAGTGGTGTAATCCTAGTATCCGCGGATCCAGGCTCTTACGGGAAGGAGGAAAAGGAACTTCAGTTGCAGAAAGATTCTGAGTGGGCCCAAAGGTTTAAAGTGGAAAAGATGGAGAAACTATTGATGGAATGGGATCAGTCTCCAGTTTTTGGTCAAAGCCCCAACCTAGCTCCAAGGAATTTGGCAGAATTAGATTCTGTAAAAATCAGTCAATGGTTCACCACCTATTCAAAAGGAAAGCAGGCAGATTTACTACCCTTACTTAGCCGGGAAAATAATCCTCCCATCCTCTACATTTCTGGAGCGGAGGATGTAAAGTATTCCAAGATTGGAGAAAGTCTTGCTTTCGCCTGCCCCCAAATCAATCATCAGGTCATAGCGGGGGTTGGACACCGGGTTCCCTGGGAAAATAAAAATGTTTTCGTAGAAATAGTGAATCAATTTATTGCCTCCTCATTACTTCATTCCTGATGTTCGAGCCGGTGAAGAATCGTTGCAGTTGGCCGAAGGATGATCCCATCTATCTGGCTTACCACGATGAAGAATGGGGAGTCCCGGTTTATAACGATATAAAGCTATTTGAAATGCTCATTCTTGAAGGAGCCCAGGCGGGATTAAGCTGGATCACGATTTTAAAGCGAAGAGAAAACTATCGAAAAGCATACGATGGCTTTGACCCATCAGTAATGGCAGCCTGGAATGATTCGAAAATTATTTCTTTGTGTTCAAATCAGGAAATCATTCGGAATCGCTTAAAGATCATCTCAGCTCGGGGGAATGCCCGTGCTTATATGAAGATTTTAGAGGAATTTACTTCCTTTCGTGAATTTATTTGGTCATTCGTAAATCATAAACCTATAACTAACTTTTGGAGAACCTTGGATGAAACTCCGGTTCAAACTTTGGAATCTGAGATGATGAGTAAGGCTCTGAAAAAACGAGGGTTTAAATTTGTCGGTTCAACGATTTGCTATGCTTACATGCAGGCGGT